>NZ_CP107964.1:4066833-4379666 GCF_041434935.1 Kitasatospora sp. NBC_00374
GGCGCGGGCGGTCTGCGCCTCGGCCGAGCGCCGGCCGGCGGCGGCGGCCGCGGTCCGGGCCCGCGCCAGCCCGACCTGTGCGCCGTTGTGGGCCTCGACGGCCTGCTCGGCGGTTCGTCCGGCTTCGGCCAGGGCGGCCTGGGCGGCGGCGAGCCGGGCTTCGACGGTGCTGCTCGCGGCGGCCTTGGCGTCGGCCTGTGCCTTGGCGCGGGCGACCTCCTCGGCCGAGGGGTACGCGTCCTCGGCGGGCGCCACCGCGGTGGCGGGCACGGGCGCGGCGGCGGCTCCGGGCAGCAGCCCCACCACGCCGGCGAGGGTGAGCACGAGCGTCGGCAGCAGTCTGCGGGCCACGGCCACGGCCTTTCTTCCGTCTTCGGCTGATGGTCGGTCCCCTGCCCCACCAGGTGACCATCCGGTCACTCACGGTGATTTTCCCAGAGACGGCCGCCCGCCGGTGAGACCGCCATACGGCCGCCCGGGTGAGATGTCGGATTGTCTGCTCGGCGGCCCCTCGGCGCCATCGGCGGCGGCAGCGCGGGCGGGGCCTGCTGTGCGGCGGCGAGGCCCGGGCTCAGCGCTTGGGCTGGGGGTGCGGCAGCCGCGGGTGCCGGTACGGCGTGCGGGCGCCCGCGGCTGCGGAGGCGGGGCGGTCCGAACCGGGCCGGACGGCATAGGTGCGCAGCCGTCCGGCGTGCACGGTACGGCGGCGCCGGCGGGCGCCGTCCTCCCGCTCCGGGTCCGGGCCGGCGGACGGGTGGGCCCGCTGGGCCACCGGGGACGCGGAGCGCCGGTCGGCGAGCCGGGCCGAACGGCGGGCGAGCGAGCGGGCCGCGTGGGCGTCCAGGTGGGCGGTGGCCCGGGCGGCCATCCGCTCGGCGACCCGGTGGGTGGCGGTGTGGTGGGCGGGCACCTTGTCGGGGGCGCCGGCGATCAGGTCGAAGAGCCAGGTGCGGGCGCGGTCGGCCCGGGCGTGCAGCAGCCGTTCGCGGCGTACCGCGCGGCGCCTGCGGCGCGGCCGGTCGGCGTACCGCCAGCGGGCCCAGGGGCTGGTCGGCCGGGCCAGCCGGACGGCGCCGACGGCGGACAGGCCGGGCACCATGATGCCGAGCAGCCCGGTCCACACCTTGCCCTTGAGCAGGGCGACCACCGACAGCAGCGCGTTGACGGAGATCACCGCGACCAGGCCCCAGCGGCCCCAGCCGGTGGGCGAGCTCTGGCCGGGTACCACGCCGAGCGGGACGTAGCCGGTCAGCAGCAGGGCGGTGACCAGGATGCCGAGGATCACCGCGTCCACCGACTTGCGGCCCTGCGCGCTCCAGTAGACGTCGTCGAGGTGCAGGATCAGGGCGAACTCGTCCAGCACCAGCCCGCAGCCGATGCCGAAGCTGAGCCCGAACCAGTTGATCCAGGGGTGGCCGCCGTTGGTGGCGATCACTCCGATGCCGCCGAGCAGCAGGAAGCCCAGGCCGAAGACCATGTGGTGGATGTGCAGGCCGCCGGGGGCGATGTTGCCGGGCCACCAGCGCACCTTGGCCCGGATCATCCGGACGCTGAAGCGGATGCAGACGAAGGAGGTGATGAAGCCGGCGAGCAGCAGGAAGAGCGGTTGCTTGTGGGTCGCGACGATGTGCTCGCGGTAGCCGTCCAGCAGGGTGCCGATCATCGTGGTGCTTGCCTTCGTTCGGTGGTGCTCACGGTCCTTCCGGCTAACGGCCGGTCAGAACCCCCGGGTGCGCTTCGCCGCTCTGCGGGGTACCAGCAGGTACGGCGCGATGCGGTCGGTGGCACCGGGTGCCTTCATGAACAGACGCGCGACCTCGCCTCCCAGGTTGACCCCGATGGCGAGGGCCATCGCGATCGCCGCTGCCCGGCTGATCGAGACCAGCCCCGCACTGGAGTGTCCCTGGGCGAGGGCGAGCATGCCGAGGTAGAGCACGGATCCGGGCATCAGCGGGCCGATCGCGGCGGTCACGTAGGGCAGCGCGGAGGCGTAGCGGTAGCGGGCCATCAGCTGGCCGAAGAGGCCGACCAGGCCGGCGGCGAGGCCGGTGGAGACGATCGGGGAGATCTCGGCGTTGTAGGCCAGGACGCCGTACGTGGACCAGCCGATGGCGCTGTTGAGCACCACCATGGGCAGGGCGCGGCGGTCGGTCTGCAGCAGCATCGCGAAGGCGGCGGTGAGCACCATCGCGGCGAGCAGTTGCAGCGGCGGGTCGACCGAGCCGGCCAGGCTCTCGTCCGGCCGCAGGTTCGCGTTGAAGTTGACGCCGACGTACAGCACCAGCATCACGCCGATCACGATGCCGGCCACCAGGTAGACGACTTCGAGCAGGCGGGCGGCGGCGGTGATGTAGAAACCGGTCAGGCCGTCCTGGACGGCGGCGACCATGGCCCGGCCGGGGAGCAGGGCGAACAGTCCGCCGGTGATGACCACCGAGCCGCGCAGGTGCAGGTCGTTGAAGGAGAGCGCGATGCCGAAGGCGGCGGCCGGCATCGCGCCGATCACGAACTGGTAGAACTCGGGCAGGCCGCGCTTGGCGATCAGGGCGGCCAGCCGGTCGCCGAGGACGGCCGCGACGAAGGCGCTGCCGAACACCAGCCAGGCCTTGCCGTCGACCTTGCCGCCGACCAGGAAGGTGGCCGCGCCCGCCAGCAGGCCGGTGGCCAGGGCGAGCACCCAGATCGGGTACGGGTGCCGGTTGCGGCGGATCCGGGCGAGCCGGCGGTAGGCGTCGTTGATGCCGGCCCGCTCGGCCGTGATGTCGGCGACCAGCCGGTAGACGGCGGCGAGGCGGGTGTAGTCGGAGGTGCGGCGGCGCACCACCCGGTCCGCGGTGACGGGGGCGTCGGTGAGCGAGGGCTGGTGCGAGATGGAGATCAGGGTGAAGGTGACCTGCGGTTCGCAGTGGTCCAGCCGGTAGGCGTGGGCGATGCCGAGCATCGCGGCCTCGACGTCCTCGGCGGCCTCGCCGCTGGCGAGCAGCAGCTCGCCGATCCGGAGTGTCAGGTCGAGGATGCGCGGCACGTTGCGGCCGCTGGCGGAGGGGTGCAGCTCGCGGGAGGTCCGCTCGAAGGCGGGGCGCTCTGCCATCGGGGTGCGCAGCAGGGTGCGCATCCGGTCCGGCCAGGGGGCGTCGCCGGGCGCGCCGGGCTGCAGGGCGGATATGGCGATGCCGGCGGCCGGGGTGTAGCCGGCGGCGCGCCAGTCCTCCGGGGTGAGGGTGTCCTCGGCGACGCTGCGGGGCTGGTCGGCGGGGGCGGGGGCGAGCAGGCCGTCGGTCTGCAGCGGGGCCGGGGCGAGCGGGGTGACGGTCTGCGGCTCGACCGGCGGCGCGTCCGGGCCGAGCAGGCCCTCGGTGGGCGGCGGCGCGTCCGGTGCCGTGGTCTCACTGCCGCCGTCCTGCCGGCCCCGCTTCGGCACGTCCGCTCCTCGCCGCCCCTGGTGGCCGCGCCGGCCACGGTGTGCTCCCGTTTCTGCCCCCACCTTGCCCGATCGAACGGCCCGGTGCATATGTACGGTGCGGTGGACCTGCGGTTAAGACTCTCCGGCCGGTCGGTTCAGGCCCGGGAGTCGGCCGCGTGCGAGCGCCTGGCGCGGAGCAGTTCGAACACCACGGGGAGGACGGAGACCAGCGCGACGCCGAGGCAGATGAACTCGATGTTGTCCCGGACGAAGGCGATCCTGCCGAGGAAGTAGCCGAGCGCGGTGACGCCCGCGCCCCAGAGCACGCCACCGATCACGTTGTACACGCCACCGATCACGTTGTAGAGGACGAAGGTCCGGCGCTCATCCGGCCGACGCCCGCCACGACCGGGGTGAAGGTGCGGATCACCGGGACGAAGCGGGCCAGCACGATCGCCTTGGCCCGTGCCGCCCGCTCAGCGGGTGAACCAGGCTCCGCTCTCCCCCGAGGCGTAGGCCTTGATGATCGCCAGGGCGATCGCGATGCCGCCGACGGCCGCGACCGCACCCGAGAACAGCGCGACGGCCGAGCTGATCACGGACACCACCTCGACCGTGATCACCACGGCGCGGACCCAGCCGTACCGGCGCGGCGTCAGCACCGCGCACACCACCAGCAGCACCGCGACGGCGATCGAGACCAACGCGACCAGCTGGATCAGGCCGGTGCCGTCGTCGTTGCCGTGCGAGGCCTCGTCGCTCGCGAGCGCATAGAACAGCACCCCGGCGAAGCCGTTGATCAGCGCCTGGACGACGATGCCCCCGATCGCGAACTTCAGCGCCTTCGGCATCGGACCGACGGCGCCTGCCTGATAGGTCGTCATATGTCTTCTCCCCCTTGACTCGTGCCGTACCGCGAGGCTCCAGCGGCGACGGCTTCCTGTCAACAGATGTGGCAGGGCTGACCGGCGCACATGAGCTCAGAACGAGCGCCCTCCCGCACGCCCCCCTGGCCGTCGACGCGCCCGGGGCGCCGCCGACTACCGGTAGTCCTGCTCCCGGACGGGCCGGCCGGGCGGCACCGGCCTGAGCCCGAAGGCCCCGAACGCGATGGCGGCACTCCGGCCCAGACCGCCCGCCGACCTCCGCCGCGACGCCCGCCCGGCCGCCCCGGCCGCCCCGGCACCCACCGTGCGATGCATCCCACCCATGGCCCGTACCCCCCGCTCGACATCGGTGCTTCGCCCTCAGTCGTACCGGCCGCCGACCGGGTTCATCCACGTGCGCGGGCAAACTCACACATCCCGGCGAAACCGTGGACACCCGTACGCCGGTCGCGCGACGGCGGCGACACGCGGCTCGCCAAGACTCGACCAGGCCCGCGGGGCCCGCACCGCAGAACCGGCCTCAGTCCCGGTCCGCGGCCCCGAGCTGCCCTTCCTCCTCAAGGAGAACGGTGAAGCTCAAGAACTTAGCCTGACGGATATCCGGCACGGCCGTCCTCGTGGTCGCCCTCGCGCTGCCGGCCGTCACCGGAACCCAGACCGCATCAGCCGCGACCGGCACGGACGCCGCGGCCCTCGCCGCCGCGAACGTCGGCTAGAGCGCCAGCACCTGCGCCGACAACCCCACCCACAACAGCCTCGGCGGCGACCAGTTCGGCACCAGCTGCTCCGGCGGGTTCAGCGGCGGGCCCGAGTACTGGTGCGCCGACTTCGCCAAGTGCCCGCACCCCACCCCCGTCCCCGCCTCAGACCTCGCCGAACGCCCCTGCGGCGGCGGCCCGGACGAAGGCCGCCCAGGCATCCCGCGGAAAGACGAGCCCGGGGGCATCGGGGCTCTTGGAGTCACGCACGGGGACGACGGCGTCGAGGTTGTAGGCCACCTCGATGCAGTTGCCGCCCTCCTGATCGCTGTGCGCACTCTTGAACCAGTGCGCGGCGCTGAGGTCGGCCTTGGGGCTCACGTTCAACAGCTCCTCCATGACACTGCGGATCAGCCTTGCCGAATCCGATGCGGACAGCGCGTCGGCCCTGAGTCGTTCATAGGCTTTCGAGCGTCGCAGCAACTGGTGCGGTTCACTGATGAAATGGCCCTTGGCCAGGCCCTCAGTGTAGAGCCACTGCGCGCCCTCGGGCAGATCGATCAGCGTGAACGACACACCTGCGGGCGTCCGTTCGCCGAGCTCGTACGGCGCCACCTGGAGCACGACGTTCGGGCGCGCCCCCACCCTGAGGAGATGCTGCAACTGCTCGTACATGACCTGCCGTCCGCCGACCCGCCGCTCGATGGCCGACTCGTCCAGCACCACGACCAGCAGCGGCCCGTCGGGGGCGAGGAAGCGGTTCTGCCGGCTCAACCTTGCCGCCACCCGCTCGGCGATCAACGCCTCGTCGCCTGCGGCGTCGCCCTGCGACAGGATGGCCCGTGCATAGGCGGGTGTCTGCAGCAGGCCGGAGACCCACGAGCTCTGGTACTCGCGAACCACCGTCGCCTCCGCCTCCATCTCCACATAGCGGCGGAACCAGTCCGGGTGTTCGACCTCCCGGTGCCAGTCGACCTTGGCCCACGCCGCGGCCAGCAGATCCCCCGTACCGAGCAGCTCGTCGCAGTGCTGGATCAGCCTCGCCTGAGGCACCCGGTCACCCGACTCGATGCGGGAGACCAGGGAGCGGTCACAGTGCAGCTTCGCCGCCAGGTCGGTGATGGTCAGCCCGGCCCGCTCGCGTGCGGTGGTGAGCAGCCAGGCGAGGAACTGGGGCGAACACTGCTCCCCCTTCGGAGCGATCGCCGCACGTCGGACCATGTTTCCAACTCCCGCCGTGACGCTCCCGGATGGCACGCTTGATCCCTCGTCACGCTACTACTCCGCGGTCATGCTTGGTGGCAGAGAGCAACGTATCCGGGGCGCGCGGGAGCGCACCCGACGGAAGGAGCGACCATGCACGCCGTGACCGAGCGGCCCGCGCCGCCGAAGGCCGGGTGACCGCCGTGGGGTCCGTGATCGACCGGCACACGGCCGACGCCCGCGGAGAAGCGGCCTACGCGCTGCGGGAGTTGACCAGATCCCTGGACGCCGCGCACGTCAGACTTCCCTCCCTCGGCGTCGACTGGCGCTCCGCCCGGGTCTCCGGCACCGTCCTGGTGGAGCTCGGCGCGGTCCGGCCCGATGTCGCGCTGCGGCTCGCGGCGGTGGTGTGGGCGGGGTCGACGGCGCCGTGGCAGCCGGCCGTCGGCGAGCCGGTGGTGGACCTGGCCTCGGGCCGGGTGGGCGAGTTCCGGGGCGAGGCCGACGGGCGGTGGTGGCTGCGTCCGCGCGGGGGCGGGCGGGAGTGGGACGCCGATCCGCGGATGGTCCGGGCGGCCGGGGAGCGGGCGTGAACGAGACGGCGCTGCACGGCTTCCGCTGCCTGGAGCGGGACGCCTCGGGTACGCCCTGCGGGGCCGAGTCGGGGCTGTCCGACGGTGAGGAGGCCGCCCGGAGGTGGCTGGGCGGCCATCAGGCGGCGTACCCGCACCACCTCGCGTTCGTGCACATCTGCCATCGCGGCGGCGGAGCCCGCTCCCCCGCCGCGACGGCAGTCGGGCCGGGTCAGAGGCCGTAGCGCTCGACGATCTCCCGGTGCCGGGCGGTGTCCAGCCCGCCCGCCTCGGCCAGGTCCAGCCAGCTGACCGGGTGCGGCCAGGCGGCCGTCAGCCGCAGCAGCAGGGCGTCCGCGTCCGCCGCCGAGGCGGTGGGCGGGACGCCGAGCGCGGCGTAGATGCCGGGCAGGCCCTCGCCGTCCTCGTCCGCCGGGTCGGTGACGTGGTACTGGTCGCCGCTGTACGCCCAGACTCCGAAGCCGGCCTCCTGGAGGGCGCCGCGCAGGGCGACCCAGTGCTCGTCTCCGGGCCAGGCGCCGTCCAGCCAGTGGGTGGTGTAGCCGGCCGGGTCGAGCAGGGTGAGCATCTCGAAGATGGGACGCCAGTGCTCGCGCGCCTCGTCGGTCTCGGGCGGGTCGTTCAGCACCGCCGGCCCGAAGACCACGGTGTCCCGGTGGTTGAGCGGGAGTTCGTCGCCGAGCACGGGCAGCACCCGGGCGGTGGCCGGGCCGGTGCGGATCGCCGGGAACTCGGCGGTGGAGCCGTTGGTCCGGGTGGCCCGCAGGGTGATGATCTGCCACTCCTCCTCGACCGGGCCCGAGTCCTCCTCGAACTCGATCTCCAGCCGGGCGCCGACCGCGCGGACGGTGTCCCAGTCCCGGTTGGCGGAGGCGGCGGTGATCAGGTGCCAGAGGTCGGGCTCCTGAACGGTGCGGTGCTGCTCCTCGGGCCCGGCCTCGGCCGGGTCAAGCGCGTACTCCAGCAGCTCCTGGTAGATCCGCTGGGCTGCCGCGTGGTCGCCCGTCCTGGTGGCCGCGGTGGCGGCCAGCCGGCGGGTGTTGATGGCGTCCGGCTCGTGGGCCAGCACTCCCGCGCAGTGCTCGCCGACCTCGGCCCACCGGTCTTCGGCGGCGGCCCAGCGGGCGCGCAGCCAGTGCGCGTCCGAGGGTGCCGTGGTCAGCAGCCGGTCGGCGAGGCGGCGGACGCCGTCGCCGTCACGGGCGTCGATCAGCATCGAGCCGAGCATGCCTGCCAGGTAGTCCTGGTCGCGGCCCCCGTCCAGTTCGGCCCAGAGCAGGTCGGCGGCGGCGCGGGTGTGCCCGAGCAGGCCGAGCACCGCGGCCAGGTTGGCCACCAGTGCGGGGGTGTCGGCGGCGGGGTCCGTGCGCGCGGCGGACAGCAGGTCCGCCCCGGTCTCCGGGGCGGGGGTGTGCTCGGCCAGCCAGTCGACCAGGTCGGCGGCCGGCACCGGGAGTTCGGCGACCGGCAGCGCCTCGGCGGCGGTCTTCAGGTCCGCCAGCCGGTCGGCGACGCCGTCGGTGCGGCGCAGCGCGGCGAGCTTGCGCTCGCCGGTGGCGACCAGGGTGAGTGCGACCGTCCGGGCGCCGCGGGCGACGGCGAGGCGGCCGGCGGCCAGCAGCAGGTCGAGGCAGGGGCGGTGCGAGCCGGCGGTGTCGAGGTGGCCGACCCAGCGGGCCAGCAGGGCGCCGAGTTCGGCGTCGTTGGCGAGTGCGCCGTGCGGCAGCGCGCCGGCCTCGGCGAGGAGTTCGACGGCGCGGGCCCAGCGGTGCCGGATGTCGGCGTACTGGTCGGCCTCCTCGGCGGGGGGCAGCAGTTCGAGGGCGGTGTCGGTACGGCCGAGGGCGGCGAGGTTGAGGGCGCGGCCGGCGGCGAGCTTGCGGCGGTCGTCGTCGTCGAGCCGGTTGCGGCCGGCGACGTGGGCGTGTTCGGCGGTGTCGTACGCGGCCAGGGCGTCCTGGTAGCGGCCGAGCCGGTGCAGGGCGGAGGCGCGGCTGTGGCCGAAGGCGAGCGAGACCTGTTCGCCGGCGGCCTGGATCCGGGCCTGGGCGCGGTCGAGGTGGCCGAGTGCCTCCTCGCTGCGGTCGTCGTCCTCCAGGGTGTCGGCGTACTCGCGGGAGAGGCAGTCGAAGCAGGCCCGGGCGGGTTCGACCCGCTGCAGGGTCTCCTCCAGCACGGCGAGGCGCTCGGGGACGTAGCCGGGGCCGTCGATGTTGGCGTGGCAGATGGTGAAGTCCTGGACGGCGCAGACCGACTGCGGGCAGCTCGCGGTCTCCTCCCGGTGCGCGAACTCCAGCAGGGAGACGGCCTCGGCCATCGCGGCCTCGCCCTGGTGACGCTTGTTCAGCAGGTTCTGCAGCCGCCAGTGGCGCAGGAAGACCTCGACCCAGGGCAGTCCGAGGGCCCGGGCGGAGGCCAGTGCCTCCGGGTACATGGCGTCCAGCTGTTCGTTGCGGCCCTCGACGGCGTGGCCGGCGATCTCGGCGAGCGCGGTGGCCAGCCGGTGCTGGCCGGACTCGGCGAGCTGGCGGTGGGTGTCGTGCACCCAGCCCCAGATGTCGGTGGTCATGCGGTGTTCCCCCCGTGGTGCGGTGCGGCCGCCGGGTGCGCGGCCGACTCGGTGGTACCGGTGGTGCCGGTGGAACCAGTGGTTCGGGTGCTTCGGGTGCTTCGGGTGGCGACGGTGGTACCGGCGGTGCCGTGTGCCGCCGTCATCCGGGCTCGCCCGGCTTCTCGTCCACGGTCGGGGTGGCGGCCGGTCCCGACAGCCGGTCGGGTACGGCGACCGTCGCGGGCATCGCGGCCGTGAGCGCGGAGACCGCGGTGCCGACGCCGGCCAGCGCCGCCGTCAGGTCGCCCGCCGCGGAGCCGGCCGCGGAAGCCATGATCACCTTGAGCGAGCGGAGCAGCGCGGCAGCCGTGGTGCTGCCGGTGTGCCCGGTGCGGTAGGCCGTCAGCAGGTCCTGGACGGAGGGGGCCGCGAGGTTGAGGTACAGCCGGGCCTGTACGGCGCCGTCGGTCCTGGCGGTGAAGGCGCGGGCGAGCCGCAGCGCGGCGGAGGGGATCCGGGCATCGGCCTGGTCGTCCTCGATCCGGGCCTTGAGCTCGGCCTCCCGGTCGGGCACCAGCACCAGCGGCAGGCCCGGCGGGTCGAACCGGGCCGGGACGAGCTGTTCGCCCTCGTCGGCCAGGGCGGCGCCGAGCCAGGCGGTCTCCTCGGCGGGCAGCGGGCGCTCCGGGTCGCGGAACAGCTCCCGGTTGCCGCTCTCGCTGCCGAGTTCGACGATCCGGCAGTCCCGCAGCTGGGCGTAGCGACGCAGGAACGGCAGCACGGCGTACCGGTCGCCGCGGGCGATCGGCACCTGCATGGCGCGGTACAGCATCTCCTCGAAGCCGCCGCCGCTGCCGAGCGCCACGTGCACGGCGCCCGAGCCGGCCGCCCGCAGCGCGCCGGCCGTCAGGTCGCCCTGCGAGGTGGGCACCGGGACGTCGTCCGCGAGCAGGGTGAACAGGCGGTCGTCGCAGAGCGCGGCACCGAGCAGGTCCTGGCCGTGCCGGGCGAGGATCCGCCGCCAGGCCGCGGGGTGCAGCCGGGCGGTCTCGTAGAGGCCGTCCACGATGGCGTCGGTGAGGGCCTGCTGGAGGGCGCGGTAGTGGTCGTCGCGCTGGAGGTCCTCGCGGCTGGCGGTGGGGGTGAGCCGGCTGGACTCGACCACGCCGCCGATGAACCCGGCCCAGCTGGGCAGCAGGTCGCGGGCGTCCTCGGAGAGCAGCATGCCGCGCAGGTAGACGGAGAGGTCGCGGTTGTCGCTGGAGCCGTAGGTGCCGCCGTCCTGCACCCAGAGCAGGCCGGCGGCGTCGGTCCTCCCCTCGACCGGCTCGACCGGGAAGGCGGTGAGCGGCTCGAACCGGCGGCCGAACGCGGTGGCGAACCGCATCCGCGCGGCGTGCGGGTCGCCGTTCGGCTGCTCCGTGCGCCAGGGCACCGGGACGTCGTTGACCGGCGTCTCGTCGTCGCCGACGTAGACCGGGATCGGCAGCAGCACGCAGTACCGGCCGAGCACCTCGCGCAGCGCGTACTCGTCGGCCAGGTGGGCGTGTTCGGGCTTGAGCCGGAGTTCGACCTCGGTGCCGGGGGCGGGCCTGGGCGCGACGGGCTCGACGCTGTACTGCTCGCCGCCGCGGCTGCGGTAGCGGTGGCCGAGGTGCGGTTCGCGGTGCGAGGTGGTGGTGACGGTGACCTCGTCGGCGACCGAGAAGGCGGACAGGAAGCCGAGGCCGAAGGCGCCGATCAGGTCCTGGTTCCCGGTGAGTTCGCGCAGCATCCGGGTGTAGCCGGTGCCGACGGTCGCCAGGTAGGCGTGGATCTCCGGCTCGGTGAGGCCGGCGCCGGTGTCCTCGATGGCGACGGTGCGGCGGGCCGCGTCGCCGCGCACCCTGATCAGCGGCGCGGCGGCGGTGTCCGGGTCCTCCAGCCTGAGCCGGGTGTGCGAGTCGTGGGCGTTCTGCACGAGTTCGCGCAGGGCGACCAGCGGGGTGGAGTAGAGATGGGTGGCGAGAACACTCACCAGGCCGCCGAGATCGACCTCGGTCGTGCGCAGATTGTCGGCGGCGGAGAAATCGCCGGCGGGCCCGTGACCGGGCGGCAGACCTTGAGACATGAGGCCCCAGTCTGCCAGTACGACAATCTATCGACCAGCACTTTCTGTCACCCTTGATCCGATGAGATACCCGGTCAACCGCGAGTTGACGTGAACGCCACCCGTCGGCCACCCCGCCGGGTGGGGGAAATCACCGCCCTTCGGGGCGATTCCCGCAGGCTTGCACACGTTTGGGCCCGGTGACGCTTTCCGGGGTTACCCGATATCCGTGACACCTTCGGGCGAACCGTCCGACCACCGCTGGTGGTCAATAGGCCGTCTGAGCAATCCTGATGAGGCGACGCCAGGACCGGCGCGAACGGGACGGCCAACCCCGGGGCGCCATTTTTTCGCACCCAGCAGGGAGACCACCGTGTCCCGTATTCGCGCGGCGGCCGCCGTCACCGCTCTCGGAGCCTTCCTCGTCGCCGGTATCGGTACCGCCCAGGCCGACATCCACTAGACCGGTACCGGCTCCGGTATGACCGGTGAGGGGGTGGGCCCGCGCGGGGCCGCCCCCTCACCCCCGTCGTCTACAGACCCAGCACCGCCCGGCTCAACGTCTCCAGCCCGGGCGCCGGTTCCACGCCGCCCGACCGGTGCCGCACCCCGTCGTTCACCAGCGCGAACATCGCGTGCACCCGGATCCGCGCCTCCGCCCGGTCGTACTCCGGCCGCAGCTGCCGCAGCAGGTCCACCCAGGTGCGCAGGAAGTCCCGCCGGAAGTCCAGCGCGGCCTTCCGGTCCGGCGGCGCCAACCGCTCGGTCTCCCGGAGCATCGCGCCCAGGTAGTGGCTGTTGCGCCGGGCGAAGTCCAGGTAGCCGGTCAGCCCCGCCGAGAGCGCGTCCCCCGGCGAGGACGCGTCGGCCAGGGCCCCGCCCACCTCGTGCCACAGCCGCTCCCGGCTGCGCACCAGGGCCGCGGCCAGCAGCCCGGTCTTGGTGGCGAAGTGCTTGTAGACGCTCGGGCCGGCGATGCCGACGGCCGCGCCCAGCCGCTCGGTGCTGACGTTGTCGAACCCCCGGGTGTCGAACAGCCGGACGGCGGCGGCCAGCAGCTCCTCCCGCCGCGACCCCACCGGCACGCCGCCGGGCCCGACCGCCTCAAGGGCTCCCCGGCCGGGGAGTTCCTCGGCCGTGAGCAGCGCAGCGCCGAGCTGTCGCAGCAGCCGCTCGAAGCGCCGCCGCGACGGCGCGAAGGTGTGGTGCGACAGGCTGCCGTACACGGAGAGCAGCGACCAGCAGCGGAACTCCGCGCCCACCACCGCCGGGCCGCCGACCACCCGGGCCATCTGTGCCACCTGCCCGCGCAACTGCCGCCGCAGCAGTGCCTGTTGACCGGGCTGCAGCAGTCGCGCCTCGCGCTGCCACAGCGTTCCGAGAGCCCGGTGCTCGATCGCCGCAGCCGCCAGCGCCGCGCACAGCCCGTCCGGCCCGTCGGCCCCGCGCCGGACCGCCTCGCCCAGCACGGCCAGCTCCGACTCGACGGCGCACCGCAGCAGTTCGGGCTTCCCCCGGAAGTGCCGGTACAGCGCGGGCGCGGTGATGCCCACCTCGGCGGCCACCTCCGCCATCGACACCTGGTGGTAGCCGTGCCGGTGGAACAGCCCGACCGCGGCGGCGAGGATCTGCGCCCGGCGCCCGGGCGGGCGCCGCACGATCTCCCGCTCCGCCACCGCCTCCACCCCTCACCCACTGTCCGCCAAATCGGCGCTCAGGGTAGCAAGGATTCACTTGAGCCCGGCTCGACCCGTGGGCCACCGGCTTCCTTCACCCCACGGCCAGCGCATCGATGCTGGACAGTCGAGGCTACCGGCGATTAACTTGTCCCGCGATCAGCCGCTGTCCGAAGGGAGCGCCACCGTGCGCCGTACCGTCTTCACCGAGGACCACGAGGCCTTCCGGGAGACCATCCGGGACTTCATCGCCAAGGAGGTCGTCCCGGTCTACGAGAGCTGGGAGACCGCCGGCCACCCGCCGCGCGACTTCTACCGCAAGCTCGGCGCGCTCGGCGTCTACGGCATCGAGGTGCCCGAGGAGTACGGCGGCGCGGGCGAGAGCGGCTTCAAGTACCAGGCGGTGGTCAGCGAGGAGTGCGCCCGCGCGGGCGTCACCTTCGGTTCCTCGGGGGTGCACACCGGCCTGGTGCTGCCCTACCTGCTGGAGTACGCGAACGAGGAGCAGAAGCGCCGCTGGCTGCCGGGCTTCGTCTCCGGCGACATCATGACCGCCATCGCGATGACCGAGCCCGGCGCCGGCTCCGACCTTGCCGGCATCACCACCACCGCGAAGCTCTCCGCGGACGGCACCCACTACGTCCTCAACGGCGCCAAGACCTTCATCACCGGCGGCGTGCTCGCCGACCTGGTCCTGGTGGTCTGCCGGACCTCCCCGCCCGACCCCCAGGACCGCCGGGCCGGCCTGTCCATCCTCTGCGTGGACACCACCTCCGAGGGCTACACCGTCGGCCGCAAACTGCAGAAGATCGGCCTGCGCACCTCCGACACCGCCGAGCTCGCCTTCAGCGACGTCCAGGTCCCCGTCGCGGACCTGCTCGGCGAGGAGGGCAAGGCCTTCAGCTACCTCACCCACAACCTGGTGCAGGAGCGCCTGGCCATCGCCGTCGGCGCGTACGCCTCCGCCGCGGCCGCCGTCCGCTTCGCGGTGCAGTACGTGAAGGACCGCAAGGTCTTCGGCAAGGCCGTCGCCGAGTTCCAGAACACCAAGTTCACCCTGGCCGACTGCGAGGCCCAGGTGGTCGCCCAGCAGTCCATGGTGGACCGCGCACTGGAGCTCTACCAGCACGGCGAGCTGACGGTCGCGGACGCCGCGGCGGCCAAGCTGTTCTGCACCGAGTCGGCCTCCCAGGTGATCGACAAGTGCCTCCAGCTGCACGGCGGCTACGGCTACATCCTGGAGTACCCGATCGCCCGGCTCTACACCGACAACCGGGTGTTCCGGATCTACGGCGGCACCAGCGAGGTCATGCGCAGCATCATCGCCAAGTCCCTGGGCCTGTGACGCCGGGCGGGTCCGGGCACGCCCGCTGCCGCCCTCGGACCTGAGCCGGGGGCGGCAGTCGCGGTGCGGCCGGGGTCAGTTCATCGAGCTGCTCTGACCCGCCTCGCTGCGCCAGGCCTCCAGCCCGGCCAGCGAGGCCGCCCGGGCCTGCTGCATCGCCCGGGTCGCCCGCTCGGCGGGGGAGGTCTCCATCCGCCGGACGTAGTCGCGTCCGGCCGAGGCGAGTGAGATGCCGACGATGACCGCGCCCGCCATGGTGAGCAGGGCGCCCACACCGCCGATCAGTGCACCGGCGGTGAGCGCCGTGCGGTTGACGTTGAATCCGTCGCTGAGCCTGTTGTTGGTCGCCATACCTCCACCATCGGCCCGAGGGAGCCATCGCGCACCCGGAGAGGCCCGACGTACCCCCTGGTGGCGGTCCAGCGCGCGCGGAGGGCGCGTCCGGGCCTAGGGTCACGGCGGGGGTCCCGCCCACGCAGGAGGCCGCGATGTCCGAGCCCGCACCCGTCGATCTGAACGCGCTGGCCGACGAGCACAGCGCCAAGGCCGCCGCCTCCCCGCACGGCCGCAGCGCCCACCTGCTGCTGCACGACAGCGTCCTGCGGCAGACCGTGATCGCGCTCCGGGCGGACGCCGCGCTGGACGAGCACAACGCCCCGGTGGCCGCCAGCCTGCTGGTGCTGCGCGGCCGGGTCTCGCTGACGGTCGCGGGCCGCCGCCGGGAACTCTCGGCCGGGCAGCTCCACCCGATCCCGCAGGAGCGGCACGGACTGCTCGCGCACGTGGACTCGGTGGTGCTGCTCACGGTCGTGACCAACTGAGCGTGACCGGCTGAGGCCGACCGGCTGAGCTCGACCGACCGAGCTCGACCGACCGGGGCCGGCCTGGCCGCACCCCCGGGTCAGCTCCTGCCGAGGACGCCTTCGCTGACCAGTTCCAGCCCGCGCAGCAGTTCCGCGCCGCTGGGCGTCTGCTCGGGCGAGATCAGCCACTGGGCCGCCAGCCCAGCCAGCAGGGCCTGGTAGAAGGCGCCTCGGGCCATCTCGTCCGGGGTGTCGGGGACCTCCTCCAGGCCCTGGAAGATCGCGGCCAGCCCGAGCCGGCCGTCCCGCTGGGCCTCGTCGAAGGCCTGGCGCAGCCCCTTGGCGTCGTCCGTGCGGGCCAGTACCTCGAACTGCGCCGTCCACAGGCCGCGGTTCTCGACGAAGGTGCGCTGCACCTGGTCCCAGGCGGCGGCGAACCGCTCCTTCGGGTCGGACACCCCGGCGGCCTCGGAGAGCGCCGCGCCGACCGCCGCGCCCCAGTCCTCCAGCGCGGCGATCATCGCCTGCGCCAGCAGCTCGTCCTTCGAGCCGTAGTGGTAGCCGATCGCGGCCAGGCTGACGCCGGCGGCGGAGGCGATGTCCCGGGCGGTGGTGCGCCCGTAGCCCTTGTCGAGCAGGCAGCGCTTGGCGCCCGCCAGCAGATCCTCGCGGTTTCCCATGCGATCGATGCTACGCCAGAGATGGACGATCGTCTCGCACGAACGAGTCAGACGCTTGTACTAGACAGATGTGTCACACGCTCGTACAGTCATCCCCATGACCGCAACCAACGGCCTCGCCGGCCGCCGCGAATGGACGGGCCTCGCCGTCCTCCTGCTCCCGACCCTCGTCATCGCGATGGACATGGGGGTGCTCTTCTTCGCCGTCCCGTTCATCGCCACCGACATGCAGCCCAGCGGCACCCAGCAGCTGTGGATCATGGACATGTACTCGTTCCTGCTGGCCGGCCTGCTGATCCCGATGGGCGCGCTCGGCGACCGGATCGGCCGCCGCCGGCTGCTGATGGCCGGCGCCGCGGGCTTCGCCACCGCCTCGCTGGTCGCGGCCTGCTCGGACGGCGCCGCCCAGCTGATCGCCGCCCGGGCCCTGCTCGGCATCGCCGGGGCCACCCTGATGCCGTCCACGCTGGCGCTGATCCGCAACATGTTCCACGACGCCAAGCAGCGGCAGGCCGCGATCGGCATCTGGAGCGCGGCGATGATGGGCGGCGCCATGCTCGGCCCGGTGGCCGGCGGACTGCTGCTGAACCACTTCTGGTGGGGCTCGGCGTTCCTCGCCGCCGTGCCGGTGATGCTGCTGGTGCTGCTGGCCGCGCCCGCCCTGCTGCCCGAGTACCGGGCCGCCGCCACCGGCCGCTTCGACCTGGCCGGCGCCGCACTGTCGATCGCCACCGTGCTGCCGGTGGTCTACGGGATCAAGACCCTGGCCGTGGACGGCTGGAGCCTGCCGCCGCTGCTCGTCCTCGCCGCCGGCCTGCTGACCGGGGCCGGCCTGGTGGCCCGGCTGCGGACCGCGGCCGACCCGCTGATCGACCTGAGCCTGTTCCGGATCCGCACCTACAGCGGTGCGATCACCGTCAACACCATCGCGATGTTCGCCATGATGGGCTTCACCCTCTTCACCTCCCAGTACCTGCAGCTGGTCAAGGGCCTGAGCCCGCTGGCCGCCTCGCTCTGGGCGCTGCTGCCGAGCGTCGGCGTCGGCGCGGCGGTCGGCGGGATCGGCGCCCTGGCCGGCAAGGTCCGCCCGGCGACCCTGATGACCGGCGGGTTCGTGATCAGTGCGGCCGGTTTCGGCCTGATGGCCCTGGTCGGTCCCGACACCCCGCTGGCCCTGATCCTGACCGCCGCCGGAGTGATCGCGGCCGGTGCGGTCGGCACCATGACCCTGACCGCCGAGATGGTGGTCTCCGCCGCCCCCGCCGAGCGGGCCGGCGCCGCCTCCGCCACCTCGGAGACCGCGAGCGAGCTGGGCAGCTCGCTGGGCATCGCCCTGCTCGGCGCGGCCGGCGCCGCGATCTACCGGACCCAGCTGGACGGCAGGATGCCCGCCGGACTGCCCGCCGACGCGGCCAGGGCGGCGCAGGACACCCTGGGCGGAGCCGTCACGGTGGCCGGCCGGATCTCCGGCCCGGCCGGCACCGAGCTGCTGGCGGCCGGCCGCGCGGCCTTCGCCGACGGAATGCACGTGGCGGCGGTGGCCGGCCTGCTGATCATGCTCGGCGCCGCGCTCGCCGCCAACCGGCTGATGCGGCACCTGCCGGCCGCTCCCGCGGGCACCCCGGCCGCGGCCGAGGAGCAGCCGGTCACCGTCTGACCCGGCGAGGCCCGCCGGGCCGACCACCTGCGGATCATCCGGGCCCCGGCCGACACCAGTCGGCCGGGGCCCTCGCCGTGCCGCGCGCCTTTCCGCCCGGCGCGTCCTAGCGTGGTCCGCGACCCCAGCAGTACCGACCCGCGCAGCACCGACCCGCGTGCACCGACCCGCGCAGCACCGACCGCAGGAGGCCCGCCGCCGATGCCGGAACCAGCCTGGCGCCGCGAGCACGAGGACCCGGACTACCGCTTCACCCTCGCCAACGAGCGCACCTTCCTGGCCTGGATCCGCACGGCACTGGCGCTGCTGGCCGGGGCGGTCGCGATCGACCAGCTCACCCCCGGCCTCGCGTCGGCCCCGGTCCGGGCGGCCCTCGCGGTGGTGCTGGCGCTCGGCGGCGCCGGGCTCGGCGCCACCGCGTACCGCCGCTGGGTGCGGGTCGAGCGGGCCATCCGGGAGGGCGGCCGACTGCCCTACACCCGGATCATGCTGGTGCTGACGGTCTGTGTGGTGGTGGCCGCCGCGGTGTTCACCGTCCTGATCATCGGCTCCGTCCGGTGACCGCGTCCCCGCCCGGCCGCGACCCGGGCCTGCAGCCGGAGCGCACGCTGCTGGCCTGGGGACGCACCGCCCTGCTGCTGACCGTCGACGCGATGCTGATCCTGCGCACCGGCCTGGTCTCCCGGCAGCCGGGACTGACCGCGCTCGGCGGTCTGCTGGCCGCCGCGGCCTGTGGGTTCTTCGGGTACGGGCTGCGCCGCCGGCGCCGGCTGGAGGTCGCGGGGGCGGTCCCGGAAGCGGTCCGGGTGATGCCGCTGCGGGTGCTGGCGCTCACGGTGGCGGTGGCCGCGGCAGGCAGTGCCTGGTGTGTGCTGACGGCCCCCGGAGCGGACCCCGCGACCGAATAATGGTCCAGACCACAAGCCGCTCAGCACCTGGTTTTCGACCAGCGTTTGCCGACGGGTGTATACGTTCTCGGACCGGGCCAGGCATACTGGCCAGGTCGGGCAAGTCCGTCCGGCTGGCATTCGGCGAGAACTTCCGCGAAAGGACCGGTGGTCAGGGATGTTCCGTAACGGTTTTGAGCCCTGGCACCTCATCATCATGGTGGTCGTGCTCGTCCTGCTGTTCGGCTCCAAGAAGCTGCCCGAGATGGCACGCGGCCTCGGCAAGTCGATGCGCATCCTCAAGGCCGAGACGAAGGCCCTGCGCGAGGACGACGCTCCGGCCGAGACCCAGAACGGCACCGCGGCCCAGAGCCCGGCCGAGCAGCCCCGCCCGGCGGTCGCGCCGACCAACGTCACGAAGTCCGCCGACACCACCAAGTCGGCCACCGGCGCCTGAGCCTCCCGGCTCCAGAGCCCCCGTTCCGTCACCGACGGAACGGGGGCTCTGTCATGGCCGCCCGACGGAGTAGTCGAGTAGCCGTCCTATTTGTTCTGTTATCTCCTGGTATTCGACGATCGCGCCGAGTGCTCGGAGGACTGCCATGGCCACCCCAGGAGCACCGGAACCGGACCGGCCCCCGCACCCGGAGCAACCGCCGGGCCCCAAGCCCTCGGACTCCGAGCCGTCGGGCCCCAAGCCGTCGGCGCCCGGCCCGGAGCAGCCGTCAGCCGCGGAGCCCGCCGAGCCCGACGAGCTCACCGAGCTCCGGCAGCGGGTCGCCGTCCTGGAGAAGAAGACGCCGGCCCCGCCCCGACACCGGCTCAGATCCCTGCTGGCCGCCGTCCTGATCACGCTCGCGGCCGTGCTGACCCCGCTGTCCGCCATCGCCACCTGGACGAACTCCCAGATCTCCGACACCGACCGGTACGTCGCCACGGTGGCCCCGCTGGCCAAGGACCCGGCCGTACAGAGCGCCGTCACCAACCGGGTGACCGATCTGATCATGCAGCAGCTACCGATCGACAGCCTTCTGGCGGACATCGCCCCCGCCGACCGGCCGCTCCTGGACACCGCGCTGAAGAAGGTCGGCCCCGCCCTGACGAGCGGTCTGACCGGCTTCGTCCACGACCAGGTGCAGCGGCTGGTCGAGAGTGAGGCCTTCGCCACCCTCTGGGTCAACGCCAACCGCAACATCCACGCGGCCGTGGACAAGGCGCTGACCGGCAAGGGCGGCGGCGCCGTCGAGATCAAGGGCGACACCGTCACCCTGGACCTGGCGCCGCTGATCGACGAGGTGAAGACCCGTCTGGTGGACCGGGGCGTGGGCGTCGCCGCCAAGATCCCGGAGGTGCACACCGACATCACACTGATCCGCTCCGACAGTGTGAAAAGCGTCCAGACCGGCTTCCGGCTGCTGGAGCTGGTCGGATTCTGGCTGCCCGTCGTGACGCTGCTGTGCGCCGTCGGCGGCGTTCTGCTGACCGCGCGGCGTCGGCGCGCGGTGGTCACCACGGCGATCGCGATGGCCGTCGGCGCGGGGGTGCTCGGGATCGGGCTGACCGTCTTCCGGGTGATCTACCTGGACAAACTGCCGTCCGGGGTCAACGAGGACGCCGCGGCGGCGGTCTACGACGCGCTCGTCCGCTACCTGCGCGCCGCCGTCCGGATGCTGCTGGCGCTGGGCATCGTGGTCGCGCTGGGAGCCTGGCTGTCCGGGAGCGGCCGACGGGCGAGCGCGGTACGCGGCCTGTGGCAGGCCGGGCTCGGCGCCGTCCGGGACGCGGCGGAGCGGCTGGGCATGCGGCTCGGCCCGGTCGGCCGGTTCGTGCACCGTTGGAAGGCCTGGCTGGGCTGGGGTGTGACCTGCGTGCTCGCCCTCGTCCTGCTGCTGTGGAGCTACCCGACCGTGGCGGTGGTGCTCTGGCTGGCCCTGCTGTTGCTGCTGGTCCTGGCGATCCTGGAGTTCCTGGACCAGCCCGGCGAACCCGCCGAACGCGGTGGGCCCGGCGGGCCCGGCGAGCCCGCCGAAGCCGCCGGGGGCTGAGCGGGCGGCGACGAGGGCCGTCGTCCTCCGCGACATATTGGGAAGGTAGGCTATCCATTCAGCGGAGACCAGGGAGCGGACAGCCATGCGAATCGGCGAGTTGAGCGGCCGGACCGGCGTGCCGGTGCCGACGATCAAGTACTACCTGCGTGAAGGGCTGCTCCCGGCCGGCGAGCTGACCAGCCCGAACCAGGCCCAGTACGGCGACACCCACGTCCACCGGCTCAAGCTGGTGCGCGCCATGATCGACGTCGGCCGGCTCTCGATCGCCTCGGCCCGCGAGGTGCTGACCGCCCTGGACACCCCGGGCCGCTCGCTGCACGACACCCTCGGCGTCGCCCTCGGCGCGGTGACCGCCCCCTCCCCCGCCACCGGCGTCGAGAGCGCCGGCGAGAGCGCGGCGCGGGAGCAGGCCGACCGGGCGGTCGAGAAGCTGGTCGACCGGCTCGGCTGGCAGGTCACCACCGACAGCCCCGCCCGGCAGGCCCTGGCCCAGGTGATCGTCGCCTTCCACACCCTCGGCCAGGACGAGCTGATCGGGCTGCTGGACGACTACGCCGCCGCGGCGGAGCGGCTCGCCGCCGCCGAGGTGGCCGCCGTCGCCACCCACCCGGATCCGGACGGCCTGGTGGAGAGCGCCGTGATCGGCACCGTCCTGGGCGACGCGGCGCTGGCCGCGCTGCGCAGGCTGGCCCAGGAGGACGCCTCGCACCGGCTGTTCGCCGCCCAGCGGACGGCCCCCGCGAACCTCGGCTGACGGCGGGATCGGCCGGCCGCGGCGCCCGAACGGCGCAGCCCGGCCCCGCGTGGCGCGCGCGCGTCCCCCAGGCTGGACGGGACCGGACGTGTCCCGACCACCGGAGGAGCCGATGCACGGCAAGGCGGTCCGTCCGCTGGCCTGGGTCATCGCGCTCGGGCTTCCGGTGCTGCTGTTCGCGGCCTGGTTCGTGGTACCGCTGGGCGTCTTCGGTCCGCACCACCCGACCCTCAGCTGGGCCTGTTTCGGCCTCTCGCTGGTCGGCGTGGCGATCACGCTGCTCCGGCAGATCCAGCAGGAGGTGATCGGCGAGCGCGGCCACCCCGCGCTGGTGATCATCATGCTGGTCTGCTTCTCGATCGTGCTGTTCGCCACCGCCTACCTGGCGATGGCCCGCACGCCCGGCGAGTTCCCGGGGATCAGCACCAAGGTGGACTCGCTCTACTTCACCGTGATCACCATGGCCACCGTCGGTTACGGCGACATCGTGCCGACCGGGCAGACGGCCCGGGTTCTGGTGATGGTCCAGATCCTCTACACCCTGGTCTTTCTGACGGCAGGCGCCACCGCGATCAACAGCCGGCTGCGCAGAGCCCTGGAGCAGCGGGCCGACCGGCGTCGCCGCCACGGCTGAGCCGCCGGGCGGGCCGGTCCGCGGTCAGCCGTTCCCGTCCTGCTGCTGGGCGTGCACGGCGGCGATCAGCGAGGTCAGCCGGGACTGCCAGGCCTGCGAGGTGTCACCGTCGATGGCCTTCCGCTTGGCGAGGTCCCGGACCACCTTCTGGGCGTCCCGGAGCTGGTCCTCGGCGGTGTCCGGGTGGCGGGAGACGACGGACCTGGCCGCCTCGTCCAGGATCTGCATCAGCTCCTCCTGGCGGTCGCGGTCGCGATTGATCCTGGTCTGCGCGACGACCGCCCTGAGCTGCGCGATCCCGAGGGCCGGGCCGGCCTTCCCGGACGGCGACCCGGAGGCCGGGGCGGAGGGGGACGGCGAGGCGCCGAGGCCGGGCGAGGCGGTGGGCGCGGCCGGTGACGCGGACGGGACGGCCTGGGTGGCGGCGGACGAGGAGACCGGGGCGGCGACCGCTCCCCCCGAGGAGTCGCCGAGGCTGAGCGCCGCGACCACGACCGCGACGGCCGCCGCCGCCACTCCCGCACCGGCGATGACCAGCGGTCGGCGGTTCGGGGCCGGCGGCCCGCCGCCGGCGTGGTCGCCGGGCGGGTCGAAGGGGATCGGCGGGAGCACCGAGGTGTGCCGCTCGCCCGGGTGGCGCGGCGCGGGTGCGGCGGCCTGCGGAGCCTGGGCCATCAACGGCGGGCCGGTCGGCGGCTGGGCGAGCAGCCCCGCCGGGACGGGCGGCAGCACCTGGGTGGCCGCGCCGGCTCCGAGCAGTTCGCCGGTGCGGTCGGCCTGGTGCGCGCCGGGGACGGCGGCGAGGAGCTCGGCGCGGGCCTGGCCGGCGCTGGCCGGCCGGCCGTCGGGGTGCTTGGCGAGCAGCCGCAGCACGGCGGCGTCCAGGGCCGCCGGTACGTCCGGGCGGTGCACGGAGACCGGTACCGGGTACTCGGTGACGTGCTTGTAGGCGATCGCGACCGGGGTGTCGGCGTCGAACGGCGGGGCACCGGTGAGCATCTCGACCAGGACGCAGCCGACCGCGTAGAGATCCGCGCGGGCGTCCACGGCGCCGGCGGTGGCCTGCTCCGGCGAGAGGTAGGCGGCGGTGCCCAGCACGGTCGCGTTCTGGGTGAGCCGGCCGGCGGCGGAGGAACCGGCTCTGGCGATGCCGAAGTCGACCACCTTCACCCCGCCGTCGGCGGTGATCATGATGTTGCCCGGCTTGATGTCCCGGTGCACCAGCCCCTGGCCGTGCGCGGCCTCCAGCGCCTCGCAGACCGCGGCCGCCACCCCGACCGCCCGCTCCAGCGGCAGCGTCCCGGCATCGGCGACGACGTGGCTGAGCGGCCGGCCCTGGACCAGCTCCATGACGATGTATGGCGACCCCTGGTCCACCCCGGAGTCGAAGACCATGACCACCCGGGGGTGCACCAGCATCGCGGCGAGCCGGGCCTCCCGGCCGAACCGCTCGGCGAAGTGGGGGTCGTCGGCGAGACCGCCGTTCAGCACCTTGACGGCCACCTGGCGGCCGAGCTGACGGTCGATCCCGCGCCAGACCGTGGCCATGCCGCCGACGCCGAGTATCTCGACGAGCTCGTAGCGCCCGTTCAGCGCGCGTCCGATCACCGGGAACCGCTCCCCTCACTCCGACGGCCCAAGGCTGCAGTTCGCCTCGTGCACCTGTGCACGATAGCGGCCGGGCGTTCGGGCGGGGGACCGGAAGGCCAGGGGCCGGGCGGCCGGGCGGCCGGTGGACACGGGGGAGCCCACCGACCGCCCGGAGTCTGTCGGGTCCTGCCGAACCGCGCGGAGCGCGGCCACCGGTCGGGCAGCGGGCCCGGGGGGTTCGCCCGCCGCCCGACCGGAGTTCTGGGTCACCCCCGGCGTTCGCCGGAGGGTGCGGGGGTGGCCGTCGCCGTCCGGCCGCTGCCGGGCAGCCGTCCGTCCTTGGTCGCGGACGGTGGGTCCGGCAGCTTCTCGTGCAGCACGTCCGCGCAGTACGCGGAGGTGTGGACCGAGCCGCCCGCCGCCCGGTTGAGCTGTTCGAGGGCGGGATCCTTCAACACGTCGGCCAGGCTCGCGCCACCGCGCAGCCGTTCGCGCAGGGATCGGCAGAGCCGGGCCGAGTCCGCCCGGTCGGCCGGCTCGGCGGTGTCCGACGGATCGTCCGCACGGCCGGGTGAGCCGCCGCCGGGGGAGACGGCGCCGGACGGCGTGGCGGAACCGCTCGGGTGCGCCGGGGCCACCGACCCGTTCGCGGCCGAGCCGCCGGACGGGCGGACGGGGGCCGTCCGCTGTGCCGGACCGCTGCTCGCGGGGGCGGCCGGCGCCGCGGTCACCCGGTGTCCCGGAGCGGGTCCACCGCCCAGGGCGGGCGGCAGCGTGCCGGTGCCCGCGGCGAACGCGACGCCGCCGAGCGCCGTGGCGGCGAACGCGGCGGCGAGGGCCTTCGCGCTGAAGGCCCGCGCGAGCGCGGTGTCCGCCATGGTTCGCCTCCGGGGCTGGGCAGCTGGGCTGGTCGGTGTGGCAGGGCTGATGCGCGCCTCCCGGAACGCCGCCAGGGCCCGCTGCTCCCCGGCCGGCTCGGCGTCGACTGCCTGGGCGGCAGCGGCGGCGAGCAGCCCGGCGAGCGCCGGGTGACCGGTGAGGGCGGCCTGACCGGCCTCCGGGTCGGCCCCGGCACCGGCGAGCAGCTGCTCGGCGGTGTCGCGGTCGATCCGGCGGGATCGGTTGGTGCTCATCTCATGTCCTTCAGCGTCGCGGCTCTTCGCGGTGTCACACCCTGGGCGGAAATTTTTTTCGCGGTCTCCGCGGGCGCCGGTCCGGCCGGCTGCCCGGGCACCCGCGGGGGCGGCGTGGACCGGTCCCGGCCGGGTAGGCCGGCCGCCGCTCCGCCGGTCTGCTCCAGCAGTCCGGCCAGCCTGCGCAGCCCGCGGTGGGCGGCCATCCGGACACTGCCGGCCCGCTTGCCCAGGACCCGGGCGGCGCTCTCGGCGTCCAGCTCCAGCACCACCCGGAGCAGCACCGCCTCGGCCTGGTCCCGGGGCAGCCTGGCGATCAGCGCGAGCGCGTCCGAGGTGGTGACGGTGGCCAGCGCGGCGCCGGCGGT
Organism: Kitasatospora sp. NBC_00374; assembly: GCF_041434935.1. NCBI lineage: Bacteria > Bacillati > Actinomycetota > Actinomycetes > Kitasatosporales > Streptomycetaceae > Kitasatospora > Kitasatospora sp. NBC_00374. Next base: position 4,091,833 of record NZ_CP107964.1, read on the forward strand.
GTCCTCGGCCGCGGCGAGCTCGGCCAGGTACTCCTCGGGGAGGTCGGCGACCGGTCGGCGCCGCTGGCGTCTGAGGTGGTCCATGGCCCGGTTGCGGGCGATGGTGGCCACCCAGGCGCGGAAGCCGTCGGAGTCCCCGGTGAACCGGTCGAGGTCCCGCGCCACCTGCAGCCAGGCCTCGGAGGCGATGTCCTCCGCGTCCTCGGCCCGGCCGCCGACCAGAACCCGCAGGTAGCGCAGCAGGCCCGGTTGGACGGCCCGGAACAGCAGCCGGAAGGCGTCCTCGTCCCCGGCCCGGGCGGCCAGGACGGCTGCCGCCAGGTCGGCCCTGCGGTCGGGCGACCGCCCCTGGCCGATCGGGCGGCCGACCCCGTTGTCGGCGTCCGCTCCGTGGTGTTCTGCACTCTGCACCCGCCACATGATGCGCCATCCGGGCGGGTGACCCGAAGGGCGGGTCCCGCCCGGGCGGGCCCGGCCGGTCGGGGACGAGGCCCTGTCAGCCGCTGCCATTCGCCCACAGCCCGCAAAGGTGTCCGAGGCATGGCTTCGTAGACGGAGGGCGCTCCCGCCCGGCCGCCCCTCCCCCGCGGACCGGCGGTGACGACTGCCCACGAGCTCCTCGCGGAGGGCATGCGGGAGCACCTCGCACCCGGCCTCCGGGCCGTGGGCTTCACCGGCGGAGGGCAGACCTGCACGCTCCGGCCCGCGCCCCGGCCCTGGCTCAGGCCGCACTCCCCCCGGATCGGACGCGCCGGTCGGCGCGCCGGCCCCCTCGGGCGGAACCGCCGACGACCCGCAGCCCGTCCTGATCAACAGCCGGGGGGCACGAGGCCCCCGGGCGGGACAGGGACGCGGGGGACGCAGCGGCATGCGCAGCAGCGAGACGACGGACGACCGACAGCTGGCCTGGGACGGCTGCCTCAACGTGCGCGATCTCGGCGGTCTGCCCACCGTCGACGGCGGCCGGACCCGCCGGGGCGCCGTCGTGCGCGCCGACAACCTCGACTCGCTGACCGACGAGGGCTGGGCGGCCCTGTGGGCGTACGGCATACGGACCGTGGTGGACCTGCGCGACGAGGCGGACTTCCGGCCCCGGCTCGCCCACCCGGCCGACGTCGAGCTGGTCCGGGTGCCGCTCGACGAGCTGGCCGGCCCCGACTGGTGGGCCCGGTTCGGCGGGCTGGACGGCACGCCGCTGTCCTTCCGCCCCTACCTGGACGACTGCCCGCACGCCGTCGCCGCCCTGGTCACCGCCGTCGCCACGGCCCGCCCGGGCGGCGTGGTGGTGCACTGCGGGGCCGGCCGCGACCGGACCGGGCTGGCCACGCTGGTCCTGCTGGCGGTCGCCGGAGTGCGGGCCGAGGCGATCGCCGCCGACTACCTGCTCAGCACCGAGAACCTCCGGCCGCTGTGGGGCATGCTCGGACGGCCCGACGAGGCGGTGGTGACCGAGGAGATCCTGCGCGAGGCGGGCACCACGGCCGAGGCGGCCCTGCGGGAGGTGCTCGCCGAGTTCGAGCCGCAGTCCTACCTGCCCGCCGCCGAGCTGGCCGCCGTCCGGGCCAGGCTGCTCGGCTGAGCCGCCGCGATCACCAGAGACGGTCGATCCCACCGGGGTACAGCGCGATCCTGGCGCCGGCGAAGGACGCCCGGTGGGCGCGGGCGTGCGCGGTGACGAACTCCGCCAGCACCACCTTGTCGAAGCCGGGCCGGTCGCTCGGAAAGGGCTCCTGCGGCGTGCCTCCGACCAGGACGGTGCCGGGCAGCAGCTGCCAGCCGGCCCGCCGGTAGAACGGCTCCAGCGGCCGGTCGCAGCTGAACACCCCGAGATCGACGCCGAGTTCGGCGAGATGCCCGCGGGCCGCGGCGACCAGCCGGCCGCCGTGGCCGCGGCCCCGGCGGGCCCGGTCGGTGACCACGGCGGACAGGCCGCAGGCCCGGAACACCTGCCCGGCGTGGGTGATCTCCTTGGTGAGCAGGTCGAGTGCGGCCACCACCCGGGGGCCGTCCAGCAGCAGCATCGAGCGGGGCAGCAGCGCCGGATCGTGACCGACCCCCGGGTCCGGCCGCCCGGTCGGCCAGGCCTGCTCCTGCAACTCCCAGACCTGGGCCCGCAGGTCGGACGGCACCTCGGCCTCCGGGTGGACCACCAGCTCCATCTGCCAGACTCCCGTCATGATCTTCCGCACCGCGACCCGCCGGGACCTGCCGGCCGTCCTCGGCCTGCTCGCCGACGAGGACACCGTGGTCGACCCCGACTCGATCACCGTCGGTGCAGCGTACGAGGCCGCGTTCGCCGCGATCGACGCGGACCCGCGCAACGAACTCCTGGTGCTTGACGCCGGCGACGGCACGGTGCTCGGCAGCCTCCAGCTGACCTACATCCCCGGGCTGGGCCGGGGCGGTGCCGAACGGGCACTGATCGAGGCCGTCCGGGTACGCGCCGACCGGCGCGGCGAAGGGCTCGGCCGGGACCTGCTGGACGCGGCCGTCGGACGGGCCCGGGCGCGCGGCTGCGCCCTGGTCCAGCTCACCAGCAACAAGGACCGGGCCCGGGCGCACCGCTTCTACACCTCGCTCGGCTTCACCCGCAGCCACGACGGCTTCAAGCTCGCGCTGTAGTCGCCCGCCCACCTTCGCCCCGCCCGGCCCCGGGAAAACCGCTGGCCGCCGGCCGCCCGCCGTGGCAACACTGGCGGCATGGTTGACTTCGCCGACTTCGACACCCGCAACTACCCGATGGTGGACGTCCGTACCGGCTACGCCGGGTGGGCCGACACCTACGAGCAGACCGTGCAGGACGCCATGGACCTCGCGGTCCTGGCCGCGCTCGCCGTCCCGCGCTGGGCCGAGGCCACCCGGGCGGCCGACCTGGGGTGCGGCACCGGCCGGACCGGCGCCTGGCTGCGCGCGCAGGGCGTGGGCGCCGTCGACGGCGTCGACCTCACCCCCGAGATGCTCGCCCGGGCGCGCGCCAAGGGAGCCCACGACCGCCTGGTCGAGGCGGACCTGGCCGCCACCGGCCTGCCCTCGGACGGCTACGACCTGACGGTCTCGTCCCTGGTGGACGAGCACCTGGCCGACCTCGGCCCGCTCTACCGCGAGGCCCGGCGGCTGACCCGCCCGGGCGGCCTGTTCGTCCTGGTCGGCCTGCACCCGTACTTCATCATGGCCGCCGGCATGCCCACCCACTACGACGCGGCCGACGGCTCCCCGACCGCCATCGCCACCCACATCCACCTGGTCAGCGACCACCTCTCGGCGGGCCTGGCGGCCGGCTGGGAGCTGGCCGAGATGCGCGAGGCCGTGGTGGACGACGAGTGGATCGCGCTCAAGCCGAAGTGGGAGCGCCTGCGCAGCCACCCGGTCTCGGCCGCCTACGTCTGGCGCAACCCCGCCTGAGAACGCCTCAGAACCCCGAGCTCGGGCTGGTGAGCACCCGGGTACGGCCGTCGGCGCGGGCGGCCAGCCCGGCCGTCAGGCGCAGCGAGCGGGCGGGGCCGAGCAGGGTGAGGGCCTCCTCGGGGGAGGCCCAGCGGTGGTCGTCGAGCTCCCCGGCCGGCAGCGTGATCGGGGTGTCGGCGGCCATGGTGCCGAGGTCGAACAGGAAGTGGCTCGCCGGGTGGTCGAGTTCGCCGGAGGGGTTGGTCCAGGCGACCACCAGCAGCTCGCCGGCCTCCCGGACGATCCCGGTCTCCTCCGTCAGCTCCCGGGAGGCGCACTGCCGTGGGTTCTCGCCGAGGTCGACGGTGCCGCCGACGAACTGCCAGTGCTCGCGGTAGCCGGCCTTCACGATCAGCACCCGGCCCGCCGGGTCGGTGATCAGGCAGCCGGCGGCGGCGTACACCCGGTGCAGCGAGGCGAGCCACTCCTCGCGGGACTGGAGCAGCGGGCTGTCCGACATGGCACTCCTTCGGGACGGGACGGTGTCGCGACCCACTCTCGCAGCACCGGTCCGCCTCGGGCGGACGAACGGGGTGGCACCCGCCGTGCGGACACCACCCCGTCGGGGCGCTCAGTGCGCGGAGTGCTTCTCGGCGCCGCGGTGCCGGTGGCCCGGGAGCTCGGCGTGGTGGGCCTGGCCCGGCGGTGGGGCGGTGGCGGCGAGGGCCCGGCGGCCGCCGTGGCTGAAGGTGTCGTCACCGAAGTAGGGCCCCACCCGGGCGGCGGTCGGGTTGTCGGTGTGGAGCTGCGGGGCGAGCGGGCTCGTACTGGTCGCCATCGAGCGGCGTTCCAGGATGTCCTGGGTACCCCGGCGGAGCTTGGTCATCTTGGCCGTCGATCGTTTGGTCATCATCGACCTCCCTTCGGCGGCCGCCGGTCTCCGCGGGCTGCGGGTCGGGCGGCTGCACGGCTGCGGCATCCGTTCCGGTATGCCCACCTATGAGCTGGTATACACCCCTGATTGATCCCTGGCATTCCGCGGAGCGGCGACCGCCGTTCAGGGCCGTGTGAAACCATGCCGCGTGGCTACGGTGATACAAGATGAGCATTCCGCGACCTCATCCGCCGAACGCCCGGCGCAGGACGGACCGGGCGGCGGCGACGCCCTGCGTGTCCGCCACCCCGCGGCGCTGCTGCGCCTGCTGGTCGGCCTCGCCGCCGTCGGCTTCACCCTGCTGATCGCCGACTACGCCCAGCGCACCGCCCTCGGCCTGGACCGCGACATCTCCGACGGCGCCGGACTGCTGCCACGCACCCCGGTCCGGGTGGTCGGCGCCCTGTGCACCGCCGCCCTGCTGCTCGTCCCGCCGGCCTTCGCCACCGCCCGCCTGCTGCGCGGCGACCGGCGACGGGTCACCGACGGCGTCCTCGCCGCCGTGATCGCCTACGCGCTCGCGCTCGCCCTCGACCTCGGCGTCGACGGCCTGGCCACCCTGACCCACCCCGCCCCGGGTGGCGTCGGCCGGACCGACCCGGTCTACGGGCACCTGGCCCCCGTCCTCGCCTTCATGACCACCGTCGGCACCCTCGGGCTGACCCGCTGGCGCACCGCCCTCGCCGTCGCGCTCACCCTGGCCGGCCTGTCCGGGCTCCTCACCGGCTACGCCACTCCGCTGTCCCTGCTGCTCGGCCTGCTGGTCGGCTGGACCGCCGCGCACGGCACCCGGTACGCCCTCGGCGAGCCCACCAGCCTGCCCACCGACCGCCGGCTGCGCAGCACCCTCGGCAAGGCGGGCGTGCGGCCGGACACCATCCGGCGGACCGGACCCAGCCGCTACCTGGTCACCCAGCGGGACGGCCGCCCTGAGCTGGAGGTCCGGCTGCTCGACCGGCAGGCCCAGGCCAGCGGCCTGCTGCACCGGATCTGGCAACTGCTGCGACTGCGGACCGCGCCCCCGGCGCTCGGCCTGCGTCCGCTGCGCGCCGGCCTGGAACGTCAGGCGCTGCTCGCCTACGCCGCGACCGCGGCCGGCGTCCGCACCCCCGAACCCGTCGCCGTCGCCGAGCTGGGACCGGACGCCGCCCTGGTGGCCTACCCCCGGCTGTCCGCCCGGCCGCTGCACGAGCTGACCGACGCCGAGCTCACCGACGAGGTGCTGGCCGACGCCTGGCGGCAGCTGCGGCTGCTCCAGCGCCGGCAGCTGGCGCACCGCACCATCGGTCCGGACAGTTTGTTGGTGGACGCCGCCGGCGCCGTCCACCTGGTCGACCTGGCCGACGGCGAGATCGCGGCCGGCGAACTGCTGCTCAAGCTGGACCTCGCCGGGCTGCTCACCGTGCTCGCCCTGCGGGCCGGCCCGGAACGCGCGGTGCTGACCGGCAACGCGGTGCTCGGCCCGGCCGCCGTCGGCGCGGCGCTGCCCCTGCTGCAGCCGATCGCCCTCGCCCGGGACACCCGGGCCGCCCTGCGCGAGCACCCCGCGCTGGTCGCCGAGGTCCGTGCGGAGGTGCTGCGCAGCCTGCCGCAGGCACCGGCCCAGCCGGTCCGGCTGGAGCGGCTGCGGCCGCGCACGCTGATCACCGTGCTGGCCGGGATGCTGGCCGGCTTCCTGCTGCTGAAGGAGCTGTTCAGCGGCAGCAACCCGATCACCGTGCTGGCCGGGGCGGACCCGCTGTGGCTGGCGGCGGCCGCGCTGGCCTCCGCCGCCAGCTACCCGGCGGCCACCCTCGGGTTCATCGGCTTCGTGCCGGAACGGCTGACCTTCGGCCGGGCGCTGATGGCGCAGGTGGCCGGGTCGTTCGTGAAGCTGGTGTCACCCGGCGCGGTCGGCGGGGTGGCACTCAACACCCGGTTCCTGCAGCGCAGCGGCATCCCGACCGCCCAGGCGCTGTCCAGCGTCGGCGCCGCCCAGTTGCTCGGCCTGATGCTGCACCTGCTGCAGGTCGCCTGCTTCGGCTGGCTGCTCGGGCGCGGCACGCAGACCGAGATGCCCGACCCGGCCGCGATGGCGGTGATCCTGGCCGGGCTGGGCCTGCTGCTGCTCTCGGTGGTGGCCGTGCCCCGGCTGCGCCGCCGGCTCCAGGCCCTGCTGCGGCCGCTGCGCGCCGAGGTGCTGCCCCGGCTGCTCGACCTGCTTCAGCAGCCGGGCAAGCTGGCGGCCGGGCTGGCCGGGCAGCTCCTGGTCTCGCTGACGTTCGTGACCTGCTTGTACTGCTGCGCGCGGGCGATCGGGCAGAGCCCGCAGTTCGCGGCGGCCGGCTTCACCTTCATGGCCGGCAACGCGGTGGGCTCGGCGGTGCCGACCCCGGGCGGGGTCGGCGGGGTCGAGGCCCTCCTGCAGCAGCTGCTGGCCGGCACCGGCGGGATGGACATGGGGACGGCGCTCGCCGTGGTCGTGCTGTACCGGCTGCTGACCTTCCTGCTGCCGGTCCTGCCCGGCTGGGCCGCGTTCGCCTGGCTGCAGCGGCGCAAGGCGCTCTGAGCGCCGGCGGCCGCAGCGGCGGGCCTCAGACCCGGTACTCGTCCTCGTCCAGGTCGACCTCGCGGACCTGCTCGACGGCGTCGCCGTCGTCGGAGTCCCCGGCGCCCAGTGCCCGGCGCTCGCTCAGCAGCTCGAGGTCGTCACCGAGGTGGTCGGCCACCTCGCGTTCCTCGTCCTCCGCCTCGACGACCACCGGCGATTCCTCGTCGAAGTCCTCCGGAAATTCGGGGCTCTCAGGATTCTGGGGCATGTCGCCAGTATCCGCCGCCGGCGGGCGCTTGGCGCGGTGCGGAGCGGCCCTCGGCGTGTTGCCCGCGCGCCTGCCTGCACTCGGCGCTACACGGCCGGGTCGAGCACCTTGCGGGTGATCCGCTCGGCGACAGCGGCGACCAGGTTCCGCGAGCGGCGCGGCGCGAGGTGGGCGGCGAGCAGGTTGCTCAGGCCGGGCGTCACGTACGGGCGGTCGCGGTCGAGGGCCCGCAGCGCGGCGCGGACCACCGTCTCGGGGGTGGCCATCCGGCCGGTGACGGCCGCCTTGCGGGTGCCGATGGCCTCGAAGAAGCCGGTCTCCACCGGGCCCGGGCACAGGGCCAGCACCCGGACCCCGCGCCGCCGGTACTCCTGCCGCAGGGCGAGGCTGAAGTTCAGTACGAAGCTCTTGGTGGACGCGTAGACGGCGAAGTAGGGCGAGGGCTGGAAGGCCGCCACCGAGGCGACGTTGACCACCGCGCCGGAGCCGCGGGCCAGCATGCCGGGCAGCACGGCGTGCGCGAGGTCGACCGGGGCCACCACGTTGACCATCAGCTGCTCGTGGTCGCGGACGGCGGCCGTCTCCTCGAAGCGGCCGCAGGTGCCGAAGCCGGCGTTGTTGACCAGCAGGTCCACGGTGCGGCCCAGGGCGTCCAGCTCGGCGGCGATCAGCCGGGCCGCGCCGGGCTCGGCGAGGTCCTGGAGCACCACGTCGACCCGGACGCCGTGCGCGGTGCGCAGGTCGGAGGCGAGGGCCTTCAGACGGTCGGCGGACCGCGCGGTGAGGACCAGGTCGTGGCCGCGGGCGGCGAGCTGCGCGGCGAACTCCGCGCCGAGGCCGGACGAGGCACCGGTGACGAGGGCGGTGGGCATGGCGGGGCTCCTTGGGGGGTCGGCGGGCCGAGGGTCGACGAACCACGGCAACTGAGACAGAACAGTAGCTTTTTCTCCCAAAAACGCAACAAGTGTGTAGCAGTTGTTGGGCGAACTGATGCTCGGCTGTATCGTCTGTCGGGGAGCTGACCAGGAGGCACGGATGAGCGGCACAACGGCGGGCCGGCCGCTGCGCGCGGACGCGGAACGCAGCGTGCGCGCCATCCTGGCGGCGGCCGAACGCGTCCTGGCGGCCAATCCGGCCGCCTCCATGGAACAGATCGCCGAGGCCTCCGGGGTCGCCAGGACCACCGTGCACCGCCGCTTCGCCAGCCGGCAGGCGCTGGTCGACGCCCTCGCCGCCTCCGCCGTACGGCAGCTGGCCACCGCGATCGAGGAAAGCCGCCCGGACTCCTCACCCGCCCTGGTCGTGATGCACCGGGCCACCGCGAACGTGATCCGGGTGAAGGGCGCCTGGAGCTTCGCGCTCAACCTGCCCGCACAGGAGGGCAGCGAGGCCGCCGACGGCTGGGCCGAGATCGACCGGCGCTGCCTCGAACTGCTCACCAGGGCCCGGCAGGAGGGCGTGATCGACCCGGCGGCGGACCTCTCCTGGGTCGCCCGGGTGTACTACGCGCTGCTCGGCGAGGCCGTCCACGGGCGCCCCGAGGGCGAGGAGGTCGACCCGGAGGCGCTGGCCGCGCGGATCGTCGACACCCTGCTGCACGGCGCGGGGCCACGCCGGTAGCGGTGCCTCAGTCCGAGATCTGCTGGCGCTCCTCGCCGGTGTCGAAGTAGGAGTCCAGGTAGTCGTCGGGCTCCAGCGGGCTCTCCCGCAGCAGGGAGAACACCTCGGCCCCGGAACCGGGCCGGTCGAACATCCGGTACGCCTGGGCGATGGCCAGGTACTCGAAGCCGCCCTCGGCCGCGTAGGCCTCGGCCTCGGTCTCGGCCAACTCGATCGCCCGGTCGATCGAGTCGGCGTACCAGAGGGTGATCCGTTCCTCGTAGGCCTGCGGCCGGGCGTCCCAGCGGAACACGCACCGCACCCCGTACCAGCCGAACCCGTCCTCGTCCGTCATGCCCTCGTCCGTCATGCCCCGCCCTTCGTGCAGATCGGCGAAGCCTAGCCGCAGGACTGCGAGACCCGCCGGACGGAGGTCGGGTCGAGCGCGGAGCGGGCTCGTCCCGGGTCGCCGGCGGCTGAGGCGCGCGCCCGCGCCCGTCACCACCGCGCACCGGCCAGACGCCAGTCAACTCGCCGACGCCGACACGGCTTTGGCCACATCGGGTGACCTGCCGGGGGACACGCCCGGCGCGTCGCGAAGCCGCTGCCAGGATCGTGGCCGCACCGTGCTCCCCCGCTCCCCCAGCCGCGCGACCACCCGCGCAACCACCCCGCGCAACCACCCTCACCCGAGGAGCTCCATGACCGAAGAGACCGGACGGACGGTCAAGCCCGGCCGAAGCGACAGCCGCCCCCACGAGGACCTCAAGCTCCAGCTCCCCAGCGAACGCCGGATCCACACCCAGCAGCCGATGTCGGTGACGGCCATGAGCCGCCGGCTGCCCCAACTCGTCCGCCGGGCCTTCGCCCTGGCCTGGCGGGTGGACCGCACCTCCACCGTCCTGCTGCTGCTCCTCCAGGCGCTGTCCGGCGGCCTCGGGGCGGTCGCCCTGATCGCCACCACCGCGACCATCGGCCTGGTCGCCACCGGCCGGATCGCCGACCACTTCGGCCAGGCCCTCCCCTCCCTCACCGTGCTCGGCCTGGCCACCGGGCTGCGGGCGCTGGCCGGGGTCGCGATCACCGGACTGTCCGAGCGGCTGGCCCCCCGGATCGGCCGCGAGGGCGAACTGACCCTGCTGGAGGCCGCCACCTCCGCCGAGCTGGCCGCCTACGACACTCCCGGCTACAACGACAAGTGGGACGCCGCCGACCGCGGCGCCGACGTCTCCAAGGAGCTGATCGGGGACGCCCAGAACCTGATCTCCTCCGCCGTGTCCCTGCTCGCCGCCGCCTCCGTGCTGACGGTGCTGCACCCCCTGCTGCTGCCCTTCCTGGTGGCCGCCTCGGTGCCCTCCGGTCTGGCCGCCGTCCGCTCCGCCCGGGTGCACTACCTCGGCATGCTCGCCACCCTGGAGGACCGGCGGCTGCTCGGACTGCTGCGCTGGTTCCTGGTCGACAAGACCACCGCCGACCAGGTCAGGTCGGACACCGTCGCGGACTTCCTGATCGGCCGCTACCGCCAGGCCGGCGCCCGGATCGACCGGACCACCGACGAGGCGGCCTGGCGGTCCGCCCGGATCACCCTGACCGGCGCGCTGGCCGGCGGACTCGCCTCGCTGACCGTCTGGGCGGTGCTGGTCTGGCTGCTCACCAGTGGCCGGATGGGCATCGCCGCCGCCGGCACCGCCGTGATCGGCCTGCGCGCCGCCGCCACCGGTCTTCAGGGCATCGTGGGCTTCGGCGCCCGGCTCTACCGGCTCGGCCTGTACCTGGACGACTGGGCCGAGTTCGTGGAACTCGCGGGCGGCCACCGGATCGACCGCGGCACCGTCCGCCCCGAAGGCCCCGAGCAGGTGGAGGTCCGGGACGTCTCCTACACCTACCCGGGCGCGGACCGGCCCGCGTTGGACGGCGTGTCGCTGCGGCTGGCCCGGGGCGAGATCGTCGCCCTGATCGGCGAGAACGGCTCCGGCAAGACCACCCTGATGAAGTGCCTGGCCGCGCTCAACCTGCCGCACGGCGGCGAGGTGCTGTGGGACGGGGTGCCCACCCGCGCGCTGGACGCCCGGGCGGCCTGGCGGCGCACCGCCGTCGTCCCGCAGGAGTTCGCCCGCTGGCCGCTCACCGCACGGGACAACATCCAGCTCGGGCAGTCGCTGCGCGGTGGCGACGAGGCCGTCCTGCGCGCCGCCGCCCTGTGCGGGGCGGACGAAGTGATCGGCGGGCTGCGGTCCGGGCTGGACACCCTGCTGGCCAGGGAGTGGTGGGGCGGTGTCGAGCTGAGCAGCGGTCAGTGGCAGCGGATCGCGGTCGCCCGGGCGCTGCACCGCGAGGCCGGCCTGCTGGTCCTGGACGAGCCCACCTCCGACCTCGACGCCCGGGTCGAGCACCGGATCTTCCACAGCCTGCGCGCGCCGGCCCGGGACCGCGCGATCATCCTGGTCACCCACAACCTGATCAATGCCGCGGTGGCCGACCGGATCGTGGTGATGCGCGAGGGCCGGATCGTCCAGACCGGCAGCTACACCCAACTCACCGCCGAACCCGGGCTCTTCCGCGAGCTGTGGCTGCTGCAGCGCGACCGCGGCCGGCTCCCCGTCCAGCGGACCACCACCGACGGCTGAGCCCGCGCGGGTACCTCGGGTCCGAGCCTCGGCCCGGGGTACCCGCCCCGGCAGGAGTCGCCGCGCACCGGTCCGTCCCGGTCCGCGGCCCCCTCTCGGCCGGTCCTCGAACAGGCTGGCCTAGGCTGTGGGGCATGGTGAGGCAATCTGCTAGACGACAGCGACTGCTGGTGGCGCTGGTCGCGTTCGTGATTTCCGCCGGCGCGACCATCATGGCCGCCGATTCCTCGCCCTCCGCCGCCAAGCCGGAGAACGCACCCAAGCCCTCCGCGTCCGCGAGCGCCCCCGGCGGTGACAAGCTGCGCATCGGCATCGCCTACGGCGACACCCTCACCTGGGCGAAGGACGACGAACTCGCGATCGGGCTGGACGACGCCGTCAACTCGGGCTCCCAGTGGGTCCGGGTCGACCTGTCCTGGCGCAACATCCAGCCGGAGAGCTCCAAGCGGTACGAGTGGCAGCGCTTCGACCGGGTGGTCACGGCCGCCCGGGCACGCGGCCTGACGGTCCTTCCGGTGATCGGCTACACCCCGCGCTGGGCCCAGAAGGTCAGCTGCCCGGGCAACGACCAGTCCTGCCCGCCGGCGAACCCGGAGACCTTCGCCGCCTTCGCCGCCGAGGCGGTCAAGCGGTACGCACCCCAGGGTGTCCACACCTGGGAGATCTGGAACGAGCCCAACATCCCGTTCTGGGCCCCCAAGCCGGACCCGGTCGGCTACACCGAGCTGCTGAAGGCCACCACCAAGTCGATGCGCAAGGCCGACCCCCAGGCCTTCCTGGTGATGGGCGGCCTCGCCGCCGTCGGCACGGACGCGAAGAAGGGGTACATCTCGCAGAGCGAGTTCCTGGCCGAGATCTGCAAGCTGGGAGCGAACCGCCTGGTGGACGCGGTGGGCTACCACCCCTACACCTACCCGTACCTGCCCAGCGCCAAGACCGACTTCGGCACCGCCTTCGAGGACATCAGCAGCGCCCGGGGCAACCTGGTCGCGGTGCTGGACGCCAACGGGACACCGAACCTGCCGATCTGGCTCACCGAGACCGGTGCCCCGACCAACGGCCCCGGCACGGCTGCCGACGGCAAGACCATCCCGCCGGACTCCACGCACGTCACCCCGGCCTTCCAGGCCGAGATCGCCACCGACACCATCCCGGCCGCCGCGGCCAACCCGCACGTCGGCGCGGTGTTCTGGTTCGCCGACCAGGACTCGGGCACCGAGAAGGACAAGGGCCAGCGGTCGAAGTTCTACGGCCTGCGCAGCTTCGACGGCACGCCCAAGCCCGCCCTGGATGCCTGGAAGGCCGCCGTCGGCGCCTACCAGAAGCGCAAGCCGTAGCCCGGGCCCAGCACCCTAGAGCGACCGGAACAGCTCCAGGTAGCGCGCCATCAGCGCGTCCCAGTCGTAGCGCTCCTCGGCCCGCAGGCGGCCCGCCGCCCCCAGCCGGTCGGCGAGCTGCCCGTCCCCGAGCAGCCGGCGGCAGGCCGCCGCCAGCGCCTCGGGATCGCCGGGCGGCACCAGCAGGCCGGTGACCTCGTCGGTCACCACGTGCGGAATGCCGCCCACCGCGGAGCCCACCACCGGAGTGCCGCAGGCCATCGCCTCGACCAGGGCCATGCCGAAGGACTCCGACTCGGTCCGCGAGGGCAGCACCAGGACGGCGGCCGTCCGCACCGCCTCCACCAGGTCGTCGCCCGTCAGCTCGCCGGCCGCCTCGACCCGGTCGCCGACACCGAGCCGCGCCGCGAGCGCCATCTGGTCCGCCAGCGCGTCGCCGCCGCCCACCAGCCGCAGCCGGGCGTCGGGCAGGTCGGCCAGCGCCGCGAACGCCCGGACCAGTACGTCGACCCCCTTCCAGGCCGAGGAACGGTCCAGCCGGCCGACGTACAGCAGCGTGCGGGGCCGGCCCGAGGCGGGCGGTCCCGGGGTGAAGCGCGCGAGGTCGACCCCGGGGCTGATCTCCACGGCCCCTGGGCGGCCCGCCGCCAGCGACACCGGGGAGACGGCCACCAGCGCCCGCGCCCGGTCGAACACCCGCGGGAGCAGGTACCGCTCGTACCCGCCGATCAGCCGGTCCGCCAGACCGTCGTGGGGGCCGCCCTTGTGCATCGAACCGGCGTGGTACGTCAACACGGCCGGCCGGCGGCCGGCCACCGCGACGGCGAGGTCGGCCAGGCCGGGCACGGGCGCGTGCGCGTTGACCACCTCCGCCCCGGTACGGCGCAGCCAGCGGCTCAGCTGGACGGGCCAGAGCGGGCTGAGCGGGGTGTTGGACAGCCGGAGCCAGGTGCCCAGCCGGACCACCCGGACGCCGTCCTCGGTGCTGACCCTGGTGCGCCGGCCCTCGGGGTTGCTGGTGATCACGACCGGCCGCAGGTCCGGAGCGGCGGCCAGCGCACCGACGATCCGCGCCGCGTAGTTCTCCACCCCGCCGACCTTGGGCGGGTAGTACGGGGCGACGACGGCGACCGTACGGGGCGTCACCGGGCGGCCTCCGGTGCCAGGTCCGCGCGCAGCAGACCGACGAACTCCTCGGCGCGGGCCGAGTAGCCGGGCAGGACCGCCCGCAGGTGGCCGCGGTAGTCCTCCTCCTCGGCCACCAGGCGGTCGACCAGGCCGGTCAGCGACTGCGGGGTGGCCTCGGTCATCCGGACCACCCAGTGCTCCAGCCCCAGGTCCGCCATGATCCCGCGGGTCTTGTGGTCGTACTCGACCGCGGCGCACGGCACCCCGGCGACCAGGCCGAAGATGACCGAGTGGAAGCGGGTGCCGAGGATGAGGTCGGCGGTGCCGTAGAGGGCGAAGATGTCGTGGTGGTCGATGCCCTCGTCGTCGACGACGTGCAGCCACGGGCTGTCGACGGCCGCGGCGATCCGGCGGTTGACGATCCGGTCGTCGTCCGCCTGGAAGGTGCAGGTGACCTGGGGCACCAGGACGACCTGGCAGCCGTGCCGTTCCACCAGGTGCCGCACCGCCGCCGCCATGGCCTCCTCGTACGCCGCCTGGCCGGCGGGGTCGAGGAACTGCCGGGCCGTCACCAGCACCAGGCGGGCGTCCGCGGGGATGCCCAGCTCCGTCCGCCAGGCCCGCCGGGAGCGGCTGCGGAAGGCGAAGGCGCTGTCGACCCCGCGGAGCAGGTTCGCGTCGGGCACGCCCGCCTCGGCGAGCCTGGCCACGCTGATCTCCTCGCGCGCCACCACCCGGCGGCTGGCTCCCACCACCGCCCGCATCATCCGCTGCTGACGCCCGGTCGGGAACGGCCCGTACGACTGCGGCGCCAGCACCACCGGCACCCCGAACCGCTGGGCGAGCCAGAGCGGGAACAGCAGGAAGGCGATGCTGAGGTCGGACGGGAAGTCGGCCTTGCCGTTCAGGTAGCCCCCGCCGAGGGACAGCACCAGGTCGGCCTCGGCGAGCGCCCGCACCTCGGCCCGCATCTCCCCGGGCAGCAGTCCGGCGAGCCGGCGGACCACGGCCGGTCCCCCCGGGAGGGCCGCGGTCAGCGCCAGTGCGAGGGCCAGCAGTTTCCGGCCGATCCGGGCCGGACGGGAGACGTCCTCGTCGCCGACGTAGCGGCGGATCGACCCCAGGTTGGGGACGTCGTCGAAGGTCGGCCACCGGCCGGGCTGCTCGAAGCCCGCGATCCTGGTCTCGGCGCCCGGGAAAGCGAGCTGGACCTGCTGGAGCGCCACGCTCAGCAGGGCCGCGTCACCGCGGTTCCCGCGCGCGAACGCATTGACGACGACGACCTTCACTGTGCGGCAACCTCTTCGTAGTGGTCTTCCAGAGCGTCGAGGAACCGTTCGACGCCGTAGCGGTCGGCCCGCGCCGCCGACCCGTCCCCGAGCCGCTGCAGCAGCTCGCGGTCGCCGAGCAGAGCGCCCAGCGCCGTGGCGAGCCCGGCGGCGTCCCCGGGTTCGACCAGCGCGCCGTTGTCCGGGCCGACGAGCTCCGGCAGCCCGCCCACCCGGGACGCCACCAGCGGCCGGCCGAGCTGCAGCGCCTCCAGCGCCACCGTCGGGAAGTTCTCCGGCCAGAGCGACGGCAGTGCCACCACCGAGGCCTCCCGCAGCCGGTCGGCGACGTCCTCCGCCGGCAGCCAGCCGTGGAACGTCACCCGACCGTCGGCGACCAGGTCCGCGGCGGAAGCCTCCAGACGGGCCCGGTCGGAGCCGTCCCCGACGACCGACAGCCGGGCCTGCGGACGGTCCGTCAGCAGCCTGCGGAAGGCGTCCAGCAGGACGTGCACGCCCTTGACCCGCTCCAGCCGGCCCACGAACAGCACCCGGTCGGTCGCGGCCACCGGGGCCGGGGCCGCCGACCGGGCGATCCCGTTGGGCAGCACGAAGACCGGGACGGAGCCGACGTCGGCCCGGACCGCGTCAGCGAACCAGCGGCTGGGCGCGAGGACCCGGTCGACCCGGCGCAGCCGCGGCAGGTAGGCCGGCCGCTGGAGGAACCTCAGATACAGGTAGCGGGCCCGGTCCCCCGGCGTGAGCCGGCCGCCGGAGGCGGCGGAGGCCAGGTTCCAGCGCAGCAGTTCCCGGGTCCAGTCCTCGGGACCGTGCACGGTCAACACCCGGCGGCACCCGCGGGTCGCGGCCAGCACCGCCGGGCTGAACTCGCCGATGGTGTGCAGGTGCACGCAGTCCGGCCGGAACTCCCGTACCGCGCGCGCCACCCGCCGATGGGCCGGCCGGTGCCAGAAGTAGCCGAGCAGCCGCCGCGCCGGGCCACCGGAGATCGCGGGCACCAGCTCGTCAGCGAAGACCTCCCGGCCCTCCGCCAGCAGGTCGGTGGCCACCACCCGCACCTGGTGCCCGCGCGCACCGAGTCCTTCCGCGATCAGCCGGACGCTCTTCTCCGCACCGCCCGCCTCGAACCCGATGTTGACGATCTGCAGCACCCTCATGCGCCGGCCTCCCCACTGCGCGGGGGCAGCGTCGTCCCCCACGGATCCCGCTGCTCCGCCCGCGGCTCCGGCGGGAACCGCTCCGGACGGACCTGCTCGCGCGGATACGCGTCCCGCTGCGGCACCGGCTGCGGGTACGGGCCCGGCGGGTGCTCCCACGGCGGGAGCACCGCGTCCTGGACCGGCGCGGGCGGCTGCTCCCGCTCGGCCGCGCGGGCCCGGCCGCGCCGCCACCCGGGCAGGCCCGCCATCGCGACCAGGCCGGAGGCCAGATTGCCGGCGCCCCAGGCCCAGCCGAGCCAGACCAGGCCCCGGTGGGACCACAGCATGGCCAGCCCGATCGTCACCACCGCGTAGACCACGTTGCTGAACACCAGCGGCCCCATCCGCCGGGTGAGCTTCAGCGCGAAGCTGGCCCAGGTGTTCAGCGCCACGGCGAGCGCGCCGAGCGCCAGCACGGTGAGCAGCGGCCTCGCCTCGGCCGCGTAGGAGCCGCCGAACAGCCGCAGCAGCAGCCCGGCCCCCGCCGCGACGATCAGTGCGGCCGGCACCTGGACCGCGGTCATGATGGCCGCGGAGCGGCGCAGCAGCACGGAGAAGCGCGAGGGGTCGAGGCTGGCCTCCGCGAAGACCGCCTCCCCCACCGAGAACGACACCGCGTTCAGCAGACCCGCTATCTGGAAGGCCACGTAGTAGTAGCCCGCCGCGGCCGCCCCGAGCTGCTGGAGCACGATCAGCGGGGTCACCATCAGCGGCGCGAGGTTGAGCAGGCTGGAGATGTAGCTGGCGACGGAGAAGCTCAGCTGCTCCCGCAGCCGGGTGCCCCGGGCCAGGAAGTCGAAACGGAAGCCGAGCTTGCGGCGCATCAGCAGCAGCGAGGCGAAGGCCGCCGCCGCGTAGCCGCCGCCGGTCGCCCCGATGATGCCCACCGACCCGAATCCCACCAGGGCGACCGGCAGGGCCAGCTTGACCAGACCCTGCAGCAGCCCGTCGACCAGCACGTTGTACTGCGGCGCGCGGGCGCTGATGAACACCGAGTCGGTCAGCTGGTTCACCGCGGCGCACACGCAGAAGAGCACGAAACCCGCCGCCGCGGCGATGTGGTCCCGGACGAACAGCAGCTTCTCCCCGTACAGCGGCAGCCCGAGCAGGTAGCCGGTGGCGACCAGGCAGGAGACCCCGGCCACCAGCGCGATGGACTGGGAGAGCTGGCCGTTGCGGGCGGTCTCCGGGGCGGGGAAGCGGATCAGGGTGCTGTTCAGGCCGAACAGGCTCAGATAGGCGATCAGCGTGGTGGCGGTGATCAGCGAGGTGGCCATGCCGACCTGCTGCGGGGAGTAGAAGCGGGCCACCACCACCCAGAACAGGAAGCCCAGCGCGGCCGTGGTCACCGTCGACGCCAGCAGGAAGAACGAACTGCGGTAGACCTGGTCCGGCGGGCGGGCGTGCTTGCGGCGGTTCACCGTGCCGCCCGGCCCTCCCTCGGCCGTTCGACCGGCCGGTCGGCGCCCGGTCGGCTTGTCGCCGGGGCCGCCCCGGTGCCTAGCCACGGGGGGACGCCTCGACCGCCCGGGCGGGCCGTCTCACGCCGCCTCCCGGTAGTGCCGGACCAGCGCGATCACATGCTCCTCCCACCCGAACGCCTCGACGGCGTGGTCACGAGAGTATCGCCCCATCCGCTCCCGCCTCGGAGCGTCCGCGGCCAGGGCCGTCAGGGCGGCGCGCAGCGCCTCGGCGTCCCGGGGCAGCAGCAGGACCTGCGAGCGGTCCAGCCCGTACGGGGCGTAGCCCGGGTCGTCCGTGGTGACCACCGGCAGGCCGGAGGCCATCGCCTCCTGGACGGTCAGCGGGAAGCCCTCGGCGGTCGACGGCAGCGCGAACACCGCGCAGGCGCGGTAGGCCTCGGCGAGCTCCTCGGACGCGAGCGCCCCCAGGTGGTGGACACCGGGACGGCCCGCCAGGGCAGCCGAGTCGCCGTCCCCCGCGAACACCAGGTCGTAGCCGGCCTGGGCGTCGTGGGCTGCCAGCAGCAGGTCGTAGCCCTTCTTGGGCACCAGCCGGCCGACGAAGAGCACCAGCGGCCGTTCCTCGGGCAGGCCGAGGCGCCGGCGGGCCAGCCGGCTCTCCTCGGCGCAGACGGCCGGGCGGAACAGCTCGGTGTCCACGCCGTTCGCGAGGTGCCGGGCCCGCTCGGGGCGGGCGCCGTACGCCCGCACGAAGTCCGCGACGGTGGCGTTCAGGGTCAGCACCGCCCGCGCCCGGCGCAGCAGGGCCCGCCCCGCCGTCGCGTACACCGCCCGCTGGACCCCGCGCACCAGCGCGGACGGGTGCTGCACCATCGCCACGTGCTGGGTGAGCAGGTGCGGGGTGCGGGTCAGCAGGGCGGCCAGGCCAGCCGTCCAGGAGGTCAGGTAGAGGCAGTCGTGCAGGTGCACCACGTCGGCCCACCGCGCCCAGCGCAGGGCGGCCGGCAGCGCGCCCGGGGACAGCACCGGGAACGGCACACCGGCTCGCTCGGCGCCGTTCCAGGCGGCGATCCGCACCACCCGTACGCCGTCCTCGACCAGGGCGGAGCCGCGCTCGCCGCTGGTGAGCACCGTGACGTCGACACCGCGGGCCGCGAGGCGGCCGGCCTCCTGGCGGACGACGTTCTCGATGCCGCCGACGTGCGGCGGGTAGTAGTGGCTGACGAGCAGTACCCGCAGCGGCCGGTCCGACGGGCTCACTTGTAGACCCCCGATCCCTCGCTGCTGTAGATCTGGCTCTTGGTCCGGTCCAGCAGGTCCATCGGGTACCGGTAGGTCACCAGGTCACCCTGGTAGGAGAAGGTCACCTCACCGGTGCGCACCGTGGTGGAGCCCAGGACCACGTAGGGGTTGTAGCCGAGGACCGTGGGGAAGATGTCGCCGACCGCGGGGCCGGGGATGAGCGTCTGCACACGCCGGAACGTGTAGCCCTCGGCCTGGACCACCGGCAGCGGCCGCTGCCCCGCGGTGCGCTGCTGGAGCCAGTAGGTGGCCAGCCGCTCCTCGGTGCTCGGGTAGTAGATGTCGTAGTACTGGCCGGCGTTGTTCAGCTGGAGCTGCGCCGGGTAGCCGCCGAGAGCCTGCGGTACGACGCCGGTGAGGTCCAGGAAGAGCAACGCCATGAACGTGCAGACCACCGGCACGGCCCGCCGCTTGGCCCAGCGCGCCAGCCAGAGCGTCCCGGCGGCGATGAACGGGGCGAAGAAGAACAGCCCCTGCTGGAAGGCCCGGAGCACGCCGTAGTCGACCGAGAGCTGCGGCACCAGCGTCAGCAGCGCGATCAGGCCCACCGCGCCCGCGGTCAGGGTGAACTGGTCCCTGGTCGGCTGGAATATCCGCCGCCGCGACCGGACCGTCACCACCACGCCGACCAGCAGCAGCAGCTGGAGCAGCTTCGCGCTGGACTGCCGCAGGAAGCCGTTCAGGCCCTCCACGCTCAGTCCGGTGGCCTGCAGCGCCCGGCCGGCCCTGGTGAGCGGGAGGCTGTCCTGCGGCACCACCGTGAGGGGGTAGGCGTCGACCGTCGCGAGCGGCAGGTAGTCGCCCGCCGCGCGCTTCGCGGCGGTCTCCCGCACGCTCCGCTCCCGGTAGTCGGCCAACCGCTGCTGCGGACTGGTGCTGCCGCCGCCCACGAGGCTGTACCGGGTGTCCGAGGACCCGCCCGACCCCTGGCCCAGGTGGAGGGCCTGCTGGACCGCGCCGCCGAGGGTACTGCGCAGCTGGCCGCCGGTGTGGGTGACCGGCCCGGCCCACAGCAGCGCCAGCACGGCCGGGGCCACCACCATCCACCAGGTCACGAACGGCTTGGACTGGGCCAGCCGGCTGCGCCGCCGGGCCCGCTTGCGCCCGCGCCGACCGATCAGACGCCAGGTCAGGTCGACGGCGACGGCACCGGCGAGGGTCGCCACCACGACGTACGTCGTCGCGTAGTGCGAGAGCACCACGCCCGCCAGCAGCACCACGAACGCCAGCCGCCGGTTGAGCAGCGGCCGCCCGGAGTCCGTGAGCACCAGCAGGGTGCAACCGAGCAGCAGGAACGCGACCTCCTGCCGGCCGAGGAAGGTCATGTCGGTGAAGAAGGTCGGGAAGACCATGAAGTACACGGCCGACAGCAGGGCCACGAACTGCGGCGCGACGTTGCGGACCGACCGGTACACCAGGACCGGCGTGAGCGCGAACAGCAGCGGCAGGACGAGCTTGAACACGTAGATGTCGGGGATGGCGGTGAGCCGGACCACGCTGACGGGCAGCAGGGTGATGCTCAGACAGGCGTTGTAGGCGTCCGGATAGGTCGAGACGCTCCACAGCGAGCCACCGAGGGTGAGCCGGAAGAACTCGTACTCGCGCTGGATGTCGTGCCCCGCGATGTACCAGCCGCGCAGCGAGTTCAGCAGCAGCAGCGCGGTCGCCGCCAGGTACAGCCCTGTCTCCAGGACCGGGACGCCGTAGCGCCGGCGTCGGACCAGCAGCATCAGCAGCAGCGCCGCGACCGCCACCAGCGCGACCGCGCTGACCTTGCCGCTGAAGCCGTTGTTGAGCCGGACCGGCCCGGCCACCGACAGCACCAGCGCGAGCGCGCCGAGCCCGCCGACGGCCGCGGCCCCGGGCGGCAGAGCGGTGCGGCGCGGCCGCGGTTCCCGGTGCTCCTCGGGGACGAGGGCGCCGATCACCACGAGGGTCATCGCGAACGCCCCGGCGAGCGGGACCCGGGTCAGGGGGTGGTCGGTACCGACCAGCGGCAGCAGGGTGTTCACGCCGAGGGCCACCACCAGGTCGGTGATGACGGCCATGCCGACCGCGAGCATCAGGCTGCTGTCCCGGCCGGAGACCACCCGGGAGGCGACGCCCCGCCAGAGCACCACCGGCGCGCCCAGCAGCAGCCAGAGTCCGGCCAACGTGCGCGGCGCCCCGGGCACATGTGGCAGCGCCTCGACCACGCAGGCGAGCGCGATCCCGAGCAGTACGCCGTTGCGGCCACGGAGCAGGGAGGGCAGGCTCATGCCGCGTCCCCCGTCCGTCCGGCGGGCGCGGACAGCGGCGCGACGCGGTCGTAGACCTGCTCGACCCGCTGCGCCACCGCCTCCCAGGAGTACCCGGGTGCCGCTTCGGCGCTGCGCCGGGCGAGCCGCAGCCGCAGCTCGGGGTCGGCGGCCAGGGCGTCGATCGCGGCGGCCAGCGCGGCCGGTTCCGGCTCGGCCAGCAGGCCGGTCCCGTCCAGCAGTTCACGGTTGCCGGGCACGGCGGTCGCCACCACCGGCAGCGCGGCGGCCATCGCCTCCAGTGCCGCCAGCGGCATGCCCTCCTTGTCCGAGGGGAGCACGAAGACGTCCGCCTGGGCGTAGGCGCGGACCAGTTCCTCGCCCAGCAGTCCGCCCGCGAACTCGACCCCGGTGAGGCCGAGCCGGTCGGCCTGGGCTGCCAGTTCCGTCCGCAGCTCGCCGTCGCCGACGATCCGCAGCGCGACCGGCCGCTTCAGCAGGCTGACCGCCTCCAGCAGGCGTCCGACGTTCTTCTGCGCACTGAGCCGGCCGACGAACAGCAGGCGCAGCGGCTCACCGGACGTCTCCCGCACCGGCATGAAGTACTCGGCTCCGACCCCGTTGGGCACCACGAAGACCCGCTGCGGCGCGACCCGGTAGCCGTCCCGGACGAAGGCCGCCTGGCTCTCGGTGAGCACGATCACCGCGGCCGCGGCGCGCAGCACCCGGCCGAGGACGTGCTTCTTGTAGAAGGGAAGGAGCCTGCCGAGCCGTCCGGAGGCGTCCACGTCCAGATGGAAGTGCAGGACGAACGGTCGGCGCCGGGCCAGCGCGGCCAGCGCCACCAGCTCGGGCATCAGCGCGTGCGCGTAGTGCAGGTGCAGCACGGCCGTCCGCGGCCCGGACAGCAGGGAGAACGGCAGGCCGGGGGCGATCGCGGTGTGCGCGACCTCGACCGCCCGGTGCCGCCGGACGAGGATCCGGCCGTCCCGGGAGCGGCGGGCGGCGCCGCCGGCGCCCAGTGCGGTCGTCACGACCCGGACCCGGTGCCGGCGGCCGAGCTGGTGCGAGAGCTGTTCCACCACGCGTTCCAGGCCACCGAGGTGGGGCGGGTAGTACGGGGTGACCTGCAGGACGGTGCGCATCAATCAGGCTTCCACGGCAGAGTCGGCTCGGTCGGCGGTCATGCTTTGCCCTCGGCGGCCTGCGGCTTCCCGAAGCGGAAGTGCAGCTTCTGCGGATGGCCCTTCAGTGCGACCCGGACCACCGCGACGTCCGCGTTGCTGGTCGCCAGCCGGGCCACCAGCGGCACCGCGGTGCCGTCCCGGGGCGTCAGCGGCAGCGTGGTGGCGGTCACCGGCTTGCCTCCGGGGCCCTCCAGCACCACGTCCAGCTGGAACGACTTGATGCCGGTCCCGTGCGCGTTGACGGCGACGGGGACGACCACGGTGGCCCCTTCGAAGGTGGGTTCGGAGGTGAAGTACAGCTCGGTGAACGGGCTCGACTGCTTGGTGAACGACTGGCGCAGCACCTCGCGCGAGGCGGGCACCACCCAGGCGACCGCCACCGCCAGGCACACCGCGACCAGGCCGGCCGCAGGTCCGAGCAGCCGGCGTGACCTCAGCTGCGCGACGGCTCGGCGGCCCCGCCCGGTCGAGCGTCGCGAGGTGCGGGGCGCCGCGTGCGTCGGCTCGCTGTCGTCCACCGGGTCGGGCTCGTGCCGCGGCTCGTGCTCTTCCTCCTGCTGCTCGGGATCGGACGCGGAGAGCTGGTCGCTCATGCCGTCTCGTACCGCTTGGCGCGTGTGGTCTGCTTGGGCAGGCTGACGCCCCCGGCGGGGACGGGCTCCGCGGGAGCGGTCTCGACGGGGAGGGCCGCCGCACCGTCCGAGGCCGCGCCCGTGGCGGAGGCCGCGGGCTTGCGGAAGCGGTGCGCGAAGAGCTGTCGCAGGTTGGCCATCCCGTCGGGCAGTGCGTTGAGCTTCACCTCGCCGCCCCGGGTGCGGTACTCGATCGGCACCTCGGTGAACCGGTAGCCGGCCAGCGAGACCGCGTTCTTGATCTCCTGGGAGAAGGCCATGCCCCCGGAGCGGACGTCCAGCCCGTGCCAGATGTAGCTCCGGAAGATCCACATGCCGGACTGGGAGTCCCGCAGCCCGTTGCGGAACAGCGTCCGGCTGAGGGTCGACAGCGCGTGGTTGGCCACGAAGTGCGAGGGCTTCATCGCCGCGCGGTTCTCCCGGCGCAGCCGATCCGTCGTCATGAACTCGACGTCCTGCTCGACCAGAGTCCGCAGCAGGTCCGGCAGGGCGTCGAAGGGGTACGTGCAGTCCGCGTCACCGGTGGCGATCACGTCTCCGGTCGCCGCCTCGAAACCGGCCTGGTAGGCGTTTCCGTAGCCGCGCTCGAGCTGGGTGACCACGCGTGCGCCGAGCTCCCGGGCCACGGTCGCGGTGTCGTCCGTCGATGCGTTGTCGACCACGACCACCTCGGTGTCCCACCCCGCGGCGGCGAGCTCGGCCACCGGGACCGATCCCATCACCGTCGGTAGGTTTGACGCCTCGTTGAGCGCGGGAATGACGATCGACAGCGTGTTCACGTAACTCCCCCTGGAAATGGCTTCGTCGTACAGGACCAGTCCGTCCCCGCCCGACGTCGTGCGGGCGGCCCCGGCCGTCCGCAGGCCATGGGGAAAGGCCGCAACCGGCCCGGTTGCGGCACACACGGAGATCAGGAACGGCCGGCCGGCCACCCGCCGATCAGTTGACTGATCAGAGCGTTCGGTTGCTGCGTGTGCCCATCGAGTACTGCCGAAACACCCGCGACCCTGGTGGATTCCTGTCCCTGGCCGCCCGTCCCGTGACCACCCTGTGACGGTACGACAGGAGGAGCATAGGGTATACGGCAATGCCGCCGCGGAGGGGGCCCCCCCTTCCGGGGCCGGGTCCGCGCGGCATCGACCGTACGGGCGGCTCAGCCGACCAGCCAGGATCCGATCGGCTTGACGGCGCCGGCGCCACCCCCGCCGTCCTTCAGCGCGGCCGCCTGAGCCGGCGACAGCGGCTTGTCCCAGACCTTGATGTGACCGATGACACCCGCCCAGTAGCTGCCCCAGATGCCGTGGTGGCGGTTGCGGCCCAGCTGCAGCGGGCCGGGTCCGGCCCATACCGCGGGGACGGCGGCGGTACCGGCCGGGGCACCGTTCACATACAGCGCGATGGAGTGCTGGTCGGCGTCGTAGACACCGGTGAGCAGCACCCAGGCGCCGACGGTGTTGATGTTGTCGGAGAGCACCTGCACGGCCGTCGCGTCCGCGCCGCCGTCCGCGGTCTGCACCCGGAACACCCAGGACTTGCGCCCGTTGACGTCGTCGCGCCCGAGGTCGAAGGAGTAGGAGATGCCGTCGCCCTGGCTGATCGCGGAGCGCGGGCCCTCCGCCGCCTCGTTGTAGACCCAGGCCGAGACGCTGAAGCTCTTGGCCACGTCGATCACCGGATTCGCCGACTGGGCGAACGAGTTGCCGTTGCTGCGCAGCCTCAGCACGAAGCCGTTCTGCACGCTGCTGACCTGGGCGTCCGGGCCGACCGCCAGGTTGGCCTGGCCGGAACCGTCGGCGAGCAGATTCGGCTGGCCCGGGACGGTCGGCGAGCTCCCGGGCGCACCGGAGGCCGAGGCCGAGCCGCCGGACGCGGAGGCGCTCGGCGAGCCGGTCGCGCTCGGCTTCTCGTTGCCGTTCACGCCCTTGATGACCACGGCGCCCACGCCGACGCCCAGGACGCAGGCCAGCGCGACGATACCGAGGGTCCACAACCGCCGACGCCGACGCGCCTGGGCCGCACCCTGATCGGCCAGCGCCTCCCAGTCCGGCTCGGCCGCGGGATTGCCGAACTGCTGCGGGCCCGGCGAGAACTGGGACTGAGGAGGCTGCTGGAACTGAGGAGGCGCCTGGAAACCGCCCTGTTGCGGAAACTGACCCTGCGGTCCCGGATATCCGTAGCCGGAAACCGGCGCCTGGGGCGGATAACCGTAGCTGCCGGGCGCCGCCGCCCCCGGCCCGGGGTCCTGCGGCGGGACGGCCTCCGGAGGCTGTACCTGGGCCGACACGCGCGGGTCGGGCATGGTGGGCTGGGTGTTCCGCGGGTCCTGCCCGGGGGCGGCGGCCCCGCCCGGGTGTTCCGTGCCGTCAGTCATAGACGGGATGCTAGAACATCAGGCCGCGGAGCCCGATGGCGGATTCGGATAACGACACCAGATCGGAAGAATCCCGCGACCGGCCGCGCCCCTTCCACGGCGCCGCCCCCCACCGGGGTGCTTACCGTCCGCCGCGTCGAACCCCGCCGAGAGAAGGCGGCACACCGAAGTCCGGCCGAAACGGCGAACCACGTCCACGGCCCTGCCCGCAGCCCGCAGCCCGCAGCCCGCAGCCCGCAGCAGCCGACCGGCGACCCGTCTTCCCGGTGCTCCGCGGACCGTGAATTGCGGTCCGATTCCCGCTGCGGCGGCCGGGCCGGGCGATGCCGGAGTGAATCCCTTTCAGCCGCCGGTGCGGGCCTGCACGTGCGGGTTCGGGCATTCGATCGTCCGACGGGACGGGGCTGCGCCGAAATGACCGCGGAATGCGGCCGGGTGATCCCGCCCCGGCCGACCGGCCGGGCCGGAAATCCCCCGACCGTGCTGCCGGGGTACTCCGCGACGCCTCTCACCGGCCCGAGTCCCCGCCCGTGCGTGGCACCGGATCACCGGCGCCCGTCGTCACGGCCTGGTTCTGCGCGTGGTCGATCGACCGGTACACCAGCGTGTGCTCGCCGTCACCGCTCACCGCGGTGACCCGCTTCAGTGCCGTGCCCGGTGGACCACGACACCTGACGGCCCACCACCCGGCGGACCCGGACAACCGCAGGGAGATACCCCGTGCGCCCTCTCCGGCCCACGACGGCGGGGCACGAACGGCAGAGGGTGCGGACGACGGAAGGCCCGGCCGGATTCCTCCGACCGGGCCTTGCCTATTGAGCCGCCTGCGGGATTCGAACCCGCGACCTACGCATTACGAGTGCGTTGCTCTGGCCAGCTGAGCTAAGGCGGCACCGTCGCCGGTCTGTTCCCAGCCCCGAGGGGATGAGCGTCGCACCAACAACGCGGGTCAGTCTACACAGTTTCCGACCGTGATCCGTACCGGCCCCCGCCGGTGTGGCCGGGGCCGCGGCCTCAGGCGGAGGCGACCGCCAGCTTGGCGGCGAACCCCGCGAACAGGACCGCGACGCCTCCGGTCAGTCCGGCGGAGAGCCGCTTGCGGCGGCGGAAGGCGGCGGCGACCTTCGTGCCGGTGAAGATCAGCACGGACAGGTAGAGCAGGCTGAAGCCCTGCAGGATCCCGCCGAGCAGCGTGAAGGAGAGCACCGGCTGCCCGTACCCGGGGTCGACGAACTGCGTGAAGAAGGAGAGCAGGAAGATCAGCGCCTTGGGGTTCAGCAGGCTGATCGCCAGCGCCCTGCCGAACGGCCGCTCGGTGTCGATTCCGGCCGGGCTCGGCGCGCCGTCGCCGCCGCCGTCGGCTGCGGCCGCCCTGCGTTCCCGCCAGAGCTCGCGGGCCGCCCGGCACAGTCCGAAGCCGATCCACAGCAGGTAGGCCGCGCCGCCGAACTTCACCACCGCGAAGACCGCGGGGTTGGCCTTCACCAGGGAGGCGGCCCCCAGCGAAGTGAGGCTTATCAGCGTGAAGTCGCCGACGAAGACACCGGCAGCGGCCCGGTAGCCGGTGCGGATGCCCTTGCGGGCGGCCACGGAGAGGACGTACAGCGAGTTCGGGCCGGGCAGCAGGACGATCACCAGGGCGCCGAGGGTGTACGTCGCGAGGTCGTTGACTCCGAGCACGGATGCGCTCCTACGGCAGACGCGAGAACGGGGGCGCACCATGCTAACCAGAAGGACCGTCAAGCAGAAACGCTCATGACAGCAGCCGGTTCACGCCCTCGGCTCACTTGCTGCAGCGGGTTCCGTTCGCCGGGGCCTCGCCGCCCAGCAGGTAGCGGTTGACCGCCTCGTCGATGCAGTCGCTGCGCCGGCCGTAGGCGGTGTGCCCGTCGCCCTCGTAGGTCAGCAGCCGGCCGGACTCCAGCTGCCCGGCCAGCGACTGGGCCCACGCGTACGGCGTGGCCGGGTCGCGTGTGGTGCCGACCACCACGATCGGGACGGACCCGGCGGCCCGGACGGTGTGCGGCGCGCCGGTCGGCCTGACCGGCCAGTACGCACAGCCCAGCGCCATCCACGCCATGTCCCGGCCGAACCGCGGCGCGACCCGCTCGAAGTCCGGCACCGCGGCCTGCGCCGCCGCCGGGTCGGCGAAGGCCGCCGGCAGGTCGAGGCAGTTGACCGCCATGTTGGCGAACATCAGGTTGGGGTACGAGCCGTCCGGCTCGCGCTCGTAGTAGCTGTCGGAGAGCTTGAGCAGGGCCGTCCCGTCGCCCGCCTTCGCGTCACTGACGGCGCTGCGCAGCTGGGACCAGAGGAACTCCGCGTACATGGCCTGGATGGTGCCGGTGGTGGCCTGCGACTCGGTGAGCGGCCGGCCCGAATCGGTGGGCAGCGGCCGGGCGTCGATCCGCTTGAACAGGTCCGTGAGCTGTCGGCCGGCCTCCTCCTCGGTACGGCCGAGCGGGCAGTCCTCGCGCTTGACGCAGTCCTTGGCGAAGGCCGACCAGGCGGTCTCGAAGCCGGCCGCCTGCCCCTTGTTCCCCCCGACGGCGTCCAGCGACGGGTCCATCGCGCCGTCCAGCACCATCCGGCCGACCCGGGCGGGGTAGAGCCCGGCGTAGGTGGCGCCGAGGAAGGTGCCGTAGGACTTGCCGAGGTAGCTGAGCCGCTCGTCGCCGAGCAGGGCGCGCAGCACGTCCATGTCGCGGGCGGCCTCGACGGTGCTCACGTGTCCGAGCACGGCGCCGGAACGCTGTCGGCAGCCCTCCGCGAACTCCTTGTCGGCGACGACCAGGGCGTCGATCTCGGCCTGGTCGTCGGGGGTGATGTCGACGGCGGTGAAGGCGTCCATCCGGTCGCCGCTCAGGCAGGTGACCGGGCTGGAGCGGCCGACCCCGCGCGGGTCCAGACCGACCAGGTCGTACCTGGCCCGCAGGCCGGGGTCGAAGCTGCGGGCCGAGCCCTCCATGTACTCGACGGCCGAACCGCCGGGGCCGCCGGGGTTGACCAGCAGCGAGCCGAGCCGGCCCGTGCCACCGGTGCTCCGCAGCCGGGCCGCGGTGAGGGTGACGTCGCCGGCGGCCGGGTCCGCGTAGTCGAGCGGGACCTTGAAGGTGGTGCACTCGAACTCGCCGTCACAGCTCTGCCAGCCGAGCTGCTGGGCGTAGTACCGCGCCAGGTTCGGCGGGATCTGCGCCGGGAGCGGTTCCAGCGGGGTCGCCGTGGTCGCACCGGGAGCCACCGCGGCCGGGCCGCGGCCGTCCGAGGAGGAGCCCGAGCCGTCGGCGGGCCCCGGGACTCCACCGCCGGCGGTGCACCCGGCCGCGAGCAGCAGGCTCACGGCGGCGGCCACGGGGACGGACCTTCGCAGGGGCAGCCTGGCAGCTCGCATGGTGTGTCTCTCTCTTCGACCTCGTCGGCCTTCATCGACCTTCGACGCGGGTGCCGGGCCCGGTGGCGGTCGACCCCGTGCCCACCGGCCGTCCGGGGTGCTCACCCGCCGGCTGCCCCGAGCGTAGCGGGCGGGCCCGGGACCTGCCGGGTCACCGGCAACCGGACGGGGAACAGCACCCGGTCGCCGCGCATCCGGCGCAAGGCGGCGCGGGCGGCACAGGCGGCACGGGGACACACGCGTCACAGGGCGGCACAGGCAGCGCGGATGACACCCGCGCAGTCGGCTCAGGCGGGCTTGGCCAGGCTCTCCGCCAGGTACTGCACCGCGACCCGGACCAGCCGCAGCCGCTCCCCCGCGGGCGCGAAGTCCTGGACGATGTCGGAGATCCTCACGTCGGCCCTGGCCGCCGGCCCCTTGCCCGCGTGCAGCGCGCTCTGCAGCTTCCGCGCACTGGCCACGCCCTCCCCGTCGGCCTTGGCGGCGGCGAGCAGCAGCCGGGCCGCGGTGTTCTGCGGGGCCTCGGTTCCGGCCTGGGTGAGGGCGGGGGCGTCGTAGCGGCCGGAGACCGCGGCGGCGGCGCCGTACAGGTCGGGCCGGGTCAGCCCGGCAGCGGCGGCGCACGGGGCCCCGCCTTCGAGGCCGAGCACCCCCCAGCCCGCGGGCCCGGCCGGCAGGGTACGGAAAGCGCCCGTCACGGCGGTGCGCAGGGCCGCGTCGTCGGCGACCGCCTGCGGTGCGGCGGCGACCAGGTCGCAGGGGTGGCCGGTGCCGTTCGGTGCCTCGGGGGCCACCACCACGAACGGGTTGGCCTTGCCGAGCTGCACCGCGGACGCCACCCCTTCGAACACCTCGGGCCGCTCGACGTCGGCGGTCCGGCCGGCGGTGCCGGAGTGCAGCACGATCACCGGGAACGCCGTCTTCGGCTGCTCCTGGTACTGGGCCGGCAGCCAGACCCGCACCGAGCGGGGGCGGCCGTCGGGAGCGGCCACCACCGCCTGCAGCAGTTCTCCGCCGGCCGGGTGGCCGACGGACTCGAAGTGGGTGACCACCGGCGGCAGCTCCGTGGCGGTCGGCCGGGCGCTGCTCGCCACCGGCGGCGCGGCCGGTTGCGGCCCGGCGTCGGGCCCGGACTCCTCGGCCGCGCTCCAGGTCGGCCGACCGCCGAGGGCCACCGCGACGGCCAGCGCGGTCACGCAGATCACGCAGACCACCGCGGCGCCGGCCCGCAGCAGCACCGGCCGCTGCTCGGCGGTGATCTCGTACGTCTGCGCGGCCCGCAGGTCGCGCCAGCGCAGCAGGGCGGCCCGGGCCAGCCAGCCGGCGGCCACCGCCGAGATCACCAGGGGCACCATGAGGAGCGGACGGGGCATGGGCGCACCACCTCGGAGGAGGACCGGCCGCCGGTACCGCGGCGGGCTCAGCCCTCAGGGTGCACAACGCGCCGCCCGGGCGGGCCCGGGCCGTACGGGCGGCGGGCGACGTTCACTCGAACGAGCGAGCCGAGGGGCGCGGGCGGCCGCGACCGCTCGGCAGCCGCGGCACGACCGGCCGGTCGCCCGGGTACCGAGGCACGGGCAAACCGGAGTCGAGCACGTACGGCGGGTCGGGCAGGTACGGCGGTCGGGCAGGTACGGCGGTCGGGCAGGTACGGCGCGCCGCGTGGGCTCAGCCGGCCCGGAGCGCCACCGTCATCGCCTCGACCGCGAGCAGCGGGTCGACGTTGCGGTCCAGCGCGCGCCGGCACTGCAGGACGGCCTCGATCCGGCGCAGGGTCTGTTCGGGCGCCCCCGCCGCCGCGACCTTGCCGACGGCCGGGCGCTGGTCCTCGTTGGCCAGCGGCCCGGTGGCGCCGAACTGGACGGCGAGGACGTCCCGGTAGAAGCCGAGCAGGTCGTTCAGGGCGGTGCCGAGGGTCTCCCGTCGGGTGCGGGTGGCCCGGCTCTTCTGCCGCTTCTCCAGGTCCTTGACCGCGCCGGCCATCCCGCGCGGCGCCCGGCTGCCCTCGGCCGCGCCGTACGCCGCCCTGAGGTCGCCGGTCTCCTTGGCGTCCTGGGTCTCGGCGAGCGCGTCCGCGTCCGCCTTGGCCGTGTCCACCAGCCGCTGCGCGGCGGTCAGGCATCCGCCCAGGTCGGCGACGTCCAGGGGGATCCGCAGGACGTCCGCGCGCCGGGCCCTGGCCTGGTCGTCCACCGCCAGTCGGCGGGCCCGGTCGATGTCACCCTGGCCGGCCAGCGCCGCGACCCGCGCCGTCTCGGGCTCGACGCCGTCGCGGCGGACCAGCATGTCGGCCACCGCCTCGGCCGCCGGGGTGCGCAGCACCAGCAGGCGGCTGCGCGAACGGATCGTCGGCAGCACGTCCTGGACGGAGGGGGCGCAGAGCAGCCAGACCGTCCGGGGCGAGGGCTCCTCGACGCCCTTGAGCAGGGCGTTGGCCGCGGCCTCGGTGAGTCGGTGCGCGGCGTCGATCAGGATCACCGACCAGCGGCCGCCGGTCGGGTAGCTGGACGCGCGGAGCACCAGCTCGCGCATGTCGCCGACGCCGATCGACAGCCCGTCCGTGCGGACGTACTTCACGTCCGCGTGGCTGCCCGCGAGGACGGTGTGGCAGCCGTCGCAGAATCCGCAGCCGGGTGTGCCGCCGAGCTCCAGGTCGGGGCTGGTGCACTGGAGCGACGCGGCGAAGGCCCGGGCCGCCGTGGTCTGCCCGGCCCCGGGCGGGCCGGTGAACAGCCAGGCGTGCGTCATCAGGGAGGCGTTCGCCGCCGGATCGGCCGCACCGCCGCCTCGGCCGGCCGCAGCCGTCGCCCGCGCGGCCCGGGCGGCTGCCTGCAACTGCTCCACCACCCGGTCCTGACCGACCAGGTCGTCCCACACACTCACGCCGCGCTCCCTGCCGCCGACCCCGTCCGCCACCGAGCCTAACGCCCGCCCAGGACACCGCTCCGCCACCGGGCGCCGGCGGGGACGGGTCCGGCCCCGGCGCGGGTGCGCCGGGGCCGGACCTCTCACTGCCGGACCGCCTAGTCCTTGCGGCGCTTGCGGAAGATGCCGCGCGGCGCCTCGGGCTCGGTCTGCTGGTCCTCGGGCTCCCAATGCGCCCACTCGTCGCGGGAGCCGAGGAGGGTGTCGGTGAGGCTCGGCAGGTCGTCCATCGGCGTCTCCTCCGCCCAGTCCGGGCGCGGGCGCGACTCGACGGCCGGCAGCTCCCGGGTGGACTCGGGCTCCTCCGCGGGCGGCTGCGCGGGCTCGTCCCGCCACAGGCCCGGGGGCACCCGGTCCGGCGCCGGACCGGCACCGGCCGCGGCGGTCGGGGGCACCGGCGGCAGCACGGCCGTCTCGTCGGCTGCGGGCACCTTCGGCAGCACGGCGGTGGCGTCCGCGGCGGGCACCTTCCGCAGGACCGCGGTGGCGTCGGCGGCGGGCACCTTCGGCAGCACCGCGGTCTCGGCCGCCGCCGGGGCGGACCTGCGGGCGGCCTCGGCGGCCGCCCGGATCGCCGCCCGGCGCGCCTCCTCCGTGATCTCCTGGGTGATCTCGGCCTCGCCCGCGGGCTCGGTCGACACCTGCGGCAGCTCGGCCGTCACGGCCTCCGGCCGGGCGGACCCGGCCGCGTCGGCACCCGCCGTCACCGCTGCCGCGGCAGCCGTGGCGGCCGCCGCTGCGGCAGCGTCGGCCTCGGCCTTCAGCCGGGCCTCCTCCGCGCGCTGCAGGGCCTCCTCCGCCCGTCGACGCTGCTCGGCCCGCTGCAGCTCGCGCTGCCGCTGGATCTCGGCCTGGGCCGCGGCCTCCGCCTCCCGGCGCTTGCGCTCCTCGGCCTCGACCGCCAGCCTGGCCGCCTCGGCAGCCTGACGCGCGGCCTCCACCTCGGCCCGCAGCCGGGCCTCCTCCGCCTCCTTGAGCCGGGCCTCCTCGGCGGCCTTGCGGGCGGCCTCGGCGGCGATCCGCTCGGCCTCCAGCTTGGCGAGCCGGTCCTTCTCGGCCTGCTCCGCGCGCAGCTGCTCCAGCAGCTCCTGCCGCTTGCGCTCGGCCTCGGCCAGCTCGGCCTGCTGGCGGGCCTCCTCGGCGGCGCGCCGGGCGGCGTCCTCACGGGCGAGGCGATCCTGCTCGGCCTTGGCGGCGCGCTCCTGGTCGGAGAGCGGCAGCTCCCGGTCGAGCCGGTGGCGGATCGCGGTGGTCACCAGGGCGGGCTGCTGGCTGCCGTCGACGACCAGGTAGCGGGACGGGTCGGCCGCGGCCAGCGCGAGGAAGCCGGCCCGGACCCGCTGGTGGAACTCGGTGGGCTCGGACTCCAGCCGGTCCAGCGCCTCGGTGAAGCGCTCGCGGGCAGCCCCGGGGTCGACGTCCAGCACCACGGTGAGGTCGGGGACGAGTCCGCCGGTCGCCCAGCGCGAGATCCGGGCGACCTCGGTGGCGGCCAGGTCGCGGCCGGCCCCCTGGTAGGCGATCGAGGAGTCCATGTACCGGTCGGTGATCACCACGGCGCCGCGGGCGAGCGCCGGGCGGATCACGTTCTCGACGTGCTCGGCCCGGTCGGCGGCGTAGATCAGCGCCTCGGCACGGTGCGAGAGTCCGGTGTTGCCGACGTCCAGCACGAGCGCGCGCAGCCGCTGTCCGATCGGGCTCCCGCCGGGTTCGCGGGTCAGCACCACCTCGTGGCCCTTGCTGCGGATCCACTCCGCCAGGGCCTGCGACTGGGTGGACTTGCCGGCGCCGTCGCCGCCCTCCAGGGCGATGAAGAAGCCGGTACCGGTGGTGCGGTGCGGGGCGATCGTGCTGGAGCCGCGCAGCGCCTGCACCAGCTCGCGGCCGAGCGGCACGCTCCCGCGCCGGTCGTCGGTCTTGAGCAGCACCACGGCGGCCAGCACCAGGGTGAGCAGGCCGGCGGTGGAGACCGCCAGCGCGGCGCCCCCGTGGATGAAGGTGAAACCGCCCGGCCGGACCTCGCCGTACTGGACCTCGCCGTAGACGGCGGCGATCAGCGGCAGTCCGACCAGCGCGGCGGCCACCACGGCCCGCAGCACCGCGTACAGGTGCTCGGTGACCTTGGGCAGCCGCGACTCCTCGATCTCCTGCGCGAGCAGCGTACGGCCGGTGGCGACGACCACCCCGGCCGCCAGCCCGGCCAGCACGGTGAGCAGCAGCACCAGGACGAAGTCCAGCACCAGCCCGGCCAGGATCAGCGTGACGCCCTCGACCAGCAGCGCCAGCGCGAGCAGCCGCCGGCGGGAGAGCGCCGGCAGGGTGGCCCGGGTCAGCCGGATGCCGAGGGCCGGAGCCCCGGCGGCGGCGAGGACCAGCAGGCCGTACCCGATCGGGCCGGCCCGGTGGTCGAGGGCGGTGAGCAGACCGAGCGCGCTGACACCGGCCATGGTGGCGTAGGCGGCGGCGACCGCGAAGGTGAAGTAGGGGGCGGATCCGGTGCGGCCCTTGCGCAGCGCCGAGCCGCCGGGGGCGGCGTCGACGGGCGCGCGCAGGCCCTGCAGCGGGGACCGCGGGGCGACCGGGCCGGCGGACGGCAGCTGCTGGAGGTAGATCAGCACGGCGGAGCCGGCGAACAGCAGCGCGGCGCCGACGGCCGCCGAGGTCACCTGGTTGAGCCGCAGCCAGTCGGAGGCGACCGCGGCGAAGACGTTGTTGAGCAGGGTGAACGCGACCAGCGCGGTCGCGGCGAGCGGGATGGTGGCCCAGCCGGTCCGGGCGTCCAGGGTCCGCACCGCGTCCAGGCTGGCGTCCGAGGGGCGCCGCTCGGCGGCCGGGGCGTACGGGTCGGCGGCGGGCAGCAGGCCGGGGACGGCCGCGGCCTTGCCGATCGTCCAGACCCGTTCGGCCGCTCCGGTCACGAAGACGGTGGCGAGCAGCGCCCAGACCGCCGAGTCGGCCGTCCAGGTGACCCACCAGGGGGCGATGCCGATCAGCACGGCTCGCAGCGCGTCGGCGCCGAACAGGGTCCAGCGGCCGTCCATCCGGGCGACCAGCTTGTGCACCGGGCCCAGCAGCGCCGCGCCGAACAGCAGGGTGGCGAGCAGCCTGGCCCCGAACACGGCGGCCAGCGCGAGCGCGAACTGGCGGTACCCGGACCCGGACCCGAACTGGCCGCCCAGCACGGCGGCGACCACCGTCAGGGGCGCCAGCACCAGCAGGCCGAGCCGGTCGGCCGTCCCCCCGACCAGCTGGGCCGTCCACAGCCGGCGGTACGGGCGCAGCCGCAACAGGGCCCGGGCCCGCTCGCCGGGTGTGCCGGCCGGGGCCACGGGTGGCAGGGCGTGCACGCCAGTGCGGTTGGTGGGCTGCTCCTCGCTCGTCATACCGTCAGGGTAGCGGTCAGGGCAGGCGCCAGTAGGGGTGCGGGCCCTGTGAGGCGGCCTCATGACAGGGTTGTGACGCACCGCGGGCCCGCACCGACGGTGCGGGCCCGCGATTCGAACAGGATCAGCTCTCCTCGGACTCCGAGGGGGCCTGGCCGGCGGCGGTCGTCGCCGCCGTGGCGGTCTTCTTGGCGGCCGCCTTCTTCGCCGTGGCGGTCTTGGCCGTCGCGGTCTTGGCGGTGGTCGTCTTCTTCGCGGCGGTCTTCTTCGCGGTGGTCTTCTTCGCCGCCGTCTTGGTGGCCGCCGCCTTCTTCGCGGGGGCCTTCTTGGCGACCTTCTTCACCGGCCCGCGGGCCCGCTTCTCGGCCAGCAGCTCGTAACCGCGCTCCGGCGTGATGGTCTCCACGTCGTCGTCCTTGCGGAGCGTCGCGTTGGTCTCGCCGTCCGTCACGTACGGGCCGAACCGACCGTCCTTGACGACCACCGGCCGCTCGCTGACCGGGTCGTTGCCGAGCTCCTTGAGCGGCGGCGCGGCGGCGGCCCGGCCGCGCGCCTTGGGCTGGGCGTAGACCGCCAGCGCCTCGTCGAGGCTGACGGTGAACAGCTGGTCCTCGCTGGTCAGCGAGCGGGAGTCGGTGCCGCGCTTGAGGTACGGGCCGTAGCGGCCGTTCTGCGCGGTGATCTCCTGGCCCTCGGCGTCGACGCCGACCACGCGCGGCAGCGAGAGCAGCTTCAGCGCGTCGTCGAGGGTGACGGTGTCCAGCGTCATCGTCTTGAAGAGCGAGGCGGTCCGCGGCTTGACCGCGTTCTTTCCGGTCTTCGGGGTGCCCTCGGGCAGGATCTCGGTCACGTACGGGCCGTAGCGGCCGTCCTTGGCGACCAGCATGTTGCCGCTGACCGGGTCGGCCCCCAGCTCGAAGTCACCGCTGGGCTTGGCCAGCAGTTCCTCGGCAAGCTCGACGGTGAGCTCGTCCGGCGGCATCTCGTCCGGGATGTCGGCGCGCTGGCCGGGCTCGCCCTCCACCTGGGAGGCCTTCTCGACGTACGGGCCGTAGCGGCCCACCCGCAGGGTGATCTCGTCGCTCAGCGGGAACGAGCTGATCTCCCGGGCGTCGATCGCGCCGAGGTCGGTGACGAGCTCCTTCAGTCCGCCGAGGTGGTCGCCGTCGCCGTTGCCGGCGTCGGCGGCGCCGCCGGCCGGCAGCCCCTCGCCCTCACCGAAGTAGAAGCGCTTCAGCCACGGGACGGACTGGGCCTCGCCCGCGGCGATCCGGTCGAGGTCGTCCTCCATCCGGGCGGTGAAGTCGTAGTCGACCAGCCGGCCGAAGTGCTTCTCCAGCAGGTTCACCACGGCGAACGAGAGGAAGGAGGGGACGAGCGCCGTGCCCTTCTTGAAGACGTACTTGCGGTTGATGATCGTGTCGATGATCGACGCGTACGTCGACGGGCGGCCGATCTCGCGGTCTTCCAGCTCCTTGACCAGCGAGGCCTCGGTGTAGCGAGCCGGCGGCTTGGTCGCGTGGCCCTCCGGGTTGAGCCGGTCGGCGGCCAGCGGGTCGCCCTCGGTGACCTGGGGCAGCCTGCGCTCGCGGTCGTCCAGCTCGGCGTTCGGGTCGTCGGCGCCCTCGACGTAGGCCTTCAGGAAGCCGTGGAAGGTGATGATCTTGCCGGAGGCGGAGAACTCGGCGTCCCGGCCGTCCGAGGCCCGGCCGCCCACCTTGACGGTGACCGACTGACCGACGGCGTCCTTCATCTGGGAGGCGACGGTACGCATCCAGATCAGCTCGTACAGCCGGAAGTCGTCGCCGCCCAGGCCGGTCTCGGCCGGGGTGCGGAAGCGGTCGCCGGAGGGGCGGATCGCCTCGTGCGCCTCCTGGGCGTTCTTCACCTTGCTGGCGTAGGTGCGCGGCGCGTCCGGCAGGTAGTCGGCCCCGTAGAGCTGGGTGACCTGGGCGCGGGCGGCGGCGACGGCCGTCTCGGAGAGCGTGGTGGAGTCGGTACGCATATAGGTGATGAAGCCGTTCTCGTACAGCTTCTGGGCCACCTGCATGGTCCGCTTGGCGCCGAAGCCCAGCTTGCGGCTGGCCTCCTGCTGGAGCGTGGTGGTGCGGAACGGCGCGTACGGCGAGCGGCGGTACGGCTTGGACTCGACGCTGCGGACGGCGAAGGCCGTCTGCTCCAGGGCGGCGGCCAGCCCGCGGGCGGCCTGCTCGTCCAGGTGCATGGTGTTCGCGGTCTTGAGCCGGCCGTCCTGGCCGAAGTCCCGGCCGGTGGCGACCCGCTTGCCGTCGACGGAGACCAGCCGGGCGCCGAACGTCTCGGGGTTGGCCGCGTCCACGGCGGTCCGGCCGGTGCCGAAGGTGCCGACCAGGTCCCAGTACGAGGCGGACCGGAACGCCATCCGCTCCCGCTCGCGCTCGACCACCAGGCGGGTCGCGACGGACTGCACCCGGCCGGCCGAGAGCTTCGGCATGACCTTCTTCCACAGCACCGGCGAGACCTCGTAGCCGTAGAGGCGGTCGAGGATGCGGCGGGTCTCCTGGGCGTCGACCAGGCGCTGGTTCAGCTCGCGCGGGTTGCGCACGGCCTCCTGGATCGCGTCCTTGGTGATCTCGTGGAAGACCATCCGGTGCACCGGCACCTTGGGCTTGAGCACCTCCCGCAGGTGCCAGGCGATCGCCTCGCCCTCGCGGTCCTCATCGGTGGCGAGGAAGAGCTCGTCGGACTCGGCGAGCAGCGACTTCAACTTGGTGACCTGGGACTTCTTGTCCGCGTTCACCACATAGATGGGTGCGAAGTCGTGGTCGACGTCGACCCCCAGGCGGCGCACCTCGCCGGTGTACTTGTCCGGGACCTCGGCAGCCGTGCCGGGCAGGTCGCGGATGTGCCCGACGCTGGCCTCGACGATGTAGCCGGGGCCAAGGTAGCCCTTGATCGTCTTCGCCTTGGCCGGCGACTCGACGATGACGAGTCGCTTGCCGTGCGCGGTCTCGCTGCTCGGGGACACCTTCGCTCTTCTCTCCCGGTCGTTATCTCTGCTGGCGGCGCGGCCGACACGAGGGAGGGATTTCGCCCGACCCTCCCTCCTTTCCCGCCAGAGGACAGGAGGGGCACATCGCCCGGAGGCAGTCGCTGTGCGACGGCCCCACCAGCGGAGTGTGACCGTACCCTGGCCACCCTTGTCAAACGGACGGATCCAGCTTTTTCACTTGCTAGGCCGACCGACGCCACTCGAACGGTAACCCGATGCCGAGCCTTTGCGCTGCGCAGATGGGGCTTTCATCCTCCGAGCAGGCCGCTGGAAGTGCCTCGGCGGCCGGATTCGGCACACCGATGGCTGACGGGCGCTCAGCCCGGCGCCCGGTCGGTGGGGCGCTGCGCTCCACGGGTCGGGCGCGGCGGAAGGCCTGCCCGGAAAGCCCGGCACGGGTCACCGGCGGGGCGGGCGAGCGGGGCCGGGGCCGGGGCCGGGTCAGCGGAGGACCGCGGCTCCGAGCAGGCTGAGCCCGCCGGCCAGGGCGCTGGTGCCGAGCAGCGCCCAGAACAGGTCGCTGAGCAGGGCGGGAGCCGCGTCCGCACCGGCCAGCACCACCCGGTCGGGCCGCCGCGCGTCGTAGGCGATCTGGACGTTCGTCCCGGGCCGCAGCCGCGCCGGGCGGCGCAGCGGGGTGTGCCCGCGGGGCCGGGCCAGGACGGTTCCGGCAGGCGGCGCGGCACCGGGCAGGACGGCACCGGCGGGCCGCTCGGTGTCGGGGACGGCCCGCAGCGGCACGCCGTCGGGCCGGCCCGTCACCGAGTACGACAGCAGCGGTGCACTGTCCAGCTCGCCGAAGGCGTCGCCGTAGGGTTCCAGGTGCGGGACGCCGTGGCGGTCGCCATCCGCCACGACCCGTGCGGTGACCCGGACACCGTGCCTACGGAGGCGGTGGCGAAGGCGCAGTTCCACGGCGCACCAGAGCAGGAGTGCGCTGCCGAACAGGGTGAGCACGACCCCCGCCGCCCATGCCGTCGGAACCTCCACCCCTGCCCCCTCGCCCGTCGCCCACAAGCCTGTGGACCGACAGTCGCAGGCCACGGACAACCCCGGACTGACGTTCGACATACGCTGGGGAACGCCGAGGCCACCGGAAGGTGAACACCCGGCCCGGGGCCGGTGCGTGCACCCGGCCCTGGGGTCGGAGCGTGCACCCGGCCCTGCGGGCACACCGGCCGGGCGGCCGCGCCGAGCCGGGCCGAGCCCGCCGAGCGGGCCCGACCGGCGGTCAGCCCGCCGGTCAGCCGGTGGTAGCCGGTCGCCGGCCGGTGGTCAGCCCGCGGTCAGCCGGTGACCGGCTCGATGAAGCCCTGCTCGGTCAGCATCCGCAGCGACTCCGGCACCCGGTCCCGCAGCACCACCCGCTCCTCGCCGAGCAGTTGCGCGATCGCATCGATGATCTCGCCGGCCGCCAGGGTCCCGTCGCAGACGCCCACGAACCCGGCGCCGACCGTGTCCACCTTGGTCGCCCTGCGCATGCCCCGGTTGTGACGGAGGATCACATGCTCGGGGTCGTCCGCCCCCGGTGCGCCCACCTGCTCCTGGACCACCTCGTCGGCCAGCACGTACTTGGCCGCCAGCAGCGCGGCGTCGTCGTGCGTCCGCAGGAAGTCCTGCCGGGCGAACCAGCGGTCGATGTGCGGGCCGAGCGGCTGCTCGACCGGGTGCGGCCACTCCTCGATCCGTACGGCCGGATCGGCGGCCCCACCGGCCCGCAGGGTGATCCAGCCGAAACCGATACCCTCGACCTCGGCCGCCTCGAACGCGTCCAGCCACTGGGCGTAGCGGTCCTGGTAGTCGGAGCCGGGTCCGCGGTGGTCCCCGCCGTCGCGCAGCCAGAGCTCCGCGTACTCGGCGATGTCCTGAACCTGACGCTGCACCACCCAGGCGTCCAGCCCCGTCCCGGCCACCCAGCCGGCCAGCCGGTCGTGCCAGTCCTCGCCCTTGACGTGCTGCCAGTTCGCCAGCAGGTGGCAGTAGCCGCCTGGCTCCAGGTGGGTCACGGCGTTGCGGACCAGGGTGCGGCAGAGCTCGTCCCCGGCCATGCCGCCGTCGCGGTAGACGAACCGGCTCCCGGGCGAGATCACGAACGGCGGGTTGGAGACGATCAGGTCGAACTTCCGCCCGGCCACCGGCTCGAACAGGCTGCCCTCGACGACCTCGACGTCCGCGAAACCGGAGAGCGCCAGGGTCAGCCGGGTGAAGTGCAGGGCACGCGGGTTGAGGTCGGTGGCAGTGACCCGCTGGGCGTGGCGAGCCGCGTGCAGCGCCTGCACACCGGAGCCGGAACCGAGGTCCAGCGCCGACCCGACCGGCCGACGGACGGTCAGATTGGCCAGCGTGGTGGAGGCTCCGCCCACGCCGAGCACCAACTCCTTGCGCACCACCCCGGCGGCCGTCTCCCCGGAGCCGATCCCGCCGGCGCCGCCGACGGCGCAGCCCAGGTCGGACACCACCCAGGCGTCCGCGCTGTCCAGCCCGGCCACCTCGTTGGCGTAGGGGCGCACGTCGACGGTGGCCCGCAGCTCGTCGCCGTCCCGCCGCAGCCAGCCGTCGGCCAGGCAGTGCTCCACCGGAAGCGCCGCGGCGCCGGCGGCGTACGGCACGGGCTGCTGCAGCAGGAACAGGCGCACCAGCGTCTCCAGCGGCGTGCCGCCACGGGTCGCCCGGAGGGCGGGCACCGCCTCGCTGCGGGCCAGTGCCGCGTAGCCGGTGGGCCCGAGCAGGTCCAGGCAGCCGTCGGCGGTGAAGGAAGCGGCGAGCAGCGCCTCGCGGAGTTCGGCGAGGCGGGCGGGGTCAAGAGCGGGGCTACTGGTCACCCCGCCATTGTCCCCCGCCACCGTCGGCGGGCCGCCCCGCGACCGTCCGGCGCGGGCGGCTCGACTCGCGGACGCGCAGTCGCCTCAGCTCGCGGACGCGGTCGGGGAGGCGGGGGCCGCCGACGATGCGGGCGCGGAGGAGGCCGGGGTGGCGTTGGACGACCCGGCGGGAGCGGGCGCGGAGTCAGTGCCCTGCGGTGCGGGCGAGCCGGAACCGGCGGGCGCCGAAGAGGCCCCTGGCGCGCCGGTACCCGTCGTCCCGGTGCCGGGGGCGGCGTCGGGGGTCGCGGCCTTGCACCCCGGCTGCTTCTTGAGCGCGTCGCCCAGCTCGCCGCTCTGCAGGCGGTTCATCGCCTGGGTGGAGAGCCGGGAGAGCCGCTGCACCTGGTCCCCGACGCTGCGCAGACCGTCCGCGAACTTCGCCCGGTCGGCGTTGGACAGCCCGTCGAGCTTCTTCTGTGCGTCCTGGTAGCCCTGGGCGGCCTGCTTCAGCTCACCGACCGCGTTCTGCTGGACCGTCGCGCCGTCGTCGACCTTCGGCGCGCCGGCCTTGTCGATGGCGTCCGCCAGCTCCTGGTTGGTCTTCCCGAGTGCGGCCAGGTCCGCGGAGAGCCGCTTCTGGAGATCGGCCGGTGCCTCCTCGGGCTGCACCACGGCGGTGTCCGCGAGGGCGGTCCGGGACTGCGCGATCGGCGCCTGGGCCGCATCACACACGCCCTTGGCCCATGTGCCCAGCTGGGCGGTGTTGTCATCGCTGCACGCGGCCGCGCCGAGCGCGAGAACCACCCCGAGTGCGGACGCGGCCAGCAGTCGCTTGTTCACCAGTGGGCCCTTTCGGCGGTCCGGGTCATCGACCTGCGAACCTACACGCCCGCCCGCCCCCACCGCACCGGCCGGTCCCGGGCAGCGGCAGGCGCGGGGACTGGGCCGGGTCGGGGACCGAGGCCGGGACCGGTCCGGGGACCATGGCAGGGATCAGCGGCAGGAGCAGGTCGGGCAGGCCAAAGCCGCAGCTCAGGCCCGCTCGACCCGGATCGGGTCACCGTTGCGCACGGTCCGCAGGATCTGGGCATCGCCCTCCAGCTCCCCGAGGACGTTGCACGGGCCGGCCAGCCGGCACTCGCCGCCGCGCGAGATCGGCGTGGGCCCGTACGGGAGCGCCAGACTGTCCCCGTCGGTCCAGAACGCCACCGTGCCCGGCTCGACGACCTGCTGGGCGTCAGCCTCCGTGGTGACGCTGACGGGGGTGCCGAAGTAGACCTCCTCACCCCAGGTGTTCGCCGAGGAACTCATCGGCAGGGCGGCCCAGAGGGCCTCCGAGGTGGGGGTCGCGCGCATCAGCGCGGTGGCCTGCCCGGCAGGCCAGAGAATGCGTATCCGCATGGGGGTCTCTCTCCCGTACGTGGTGAAACCTCACCGATCGCACCGGAGAGCAGGGAACCCCTGCTTCAACAATTTGTCAATCCATGTCGGGGAAGCCGGTCAGGCCGGTATGCGGGAGTGCGCCCGGGGGTCGGGCCGCCCGGAGCGGACCGGCCCCGGCTCCAAGGACTCAGCCCTCAGGACTCTGGCCTCTGGCCTCTGGCCTCAGGCCTCAGGCCTCGACCGAGACGTTGGCGATCGGCCAACTCATCCGAATCAGGCCGCCCTCGGCGCCGTTCCCCACCTCGACGTCCTCGACGAGCCCGGTGATCACTGCGAGGCCGAGATCGTCCTCACCGGCTTCCGGCTGCGCGCCGTCGGATGTCGGACCGATCGGGCCGGCCTCGTCCTCGACCTCGATGAGGAAACGCTTCTCCAGCTCGGTCAACGCGACCCGGACCGTCCCCTCGACGCCACCGCGCTGGTGCAGACCGACCGCACGCGAGCAGGCCTCACCCACCGCGAGGCGGACCTCGTCCAGAACCGACTCGTCGACCCCGACGCGTCTCGCCACGGCAGCCGCCACCAGGCGGGCCGTGCGCACGTGCTCGGGGAGCGCGCTGAATCGAAGTTCGACGGTTGCCATCTATCCCCCTCCGGGGTTACTCCCCGTGACTGGGCCGGAGCACGCCGGCTCTCGACCACCACACGGGCAGTGTCGGCCTCCCGGGCCGGCGGGAACGCGGACAGCGTCCCCGCCGACACACGAGAAGCGATCAGTCGGTCGATCAGTCGGTCGCCGAGACAGCCTCGTCCACCGAGGTGTGGATCGGGAACACCTTGGTGAGACCGGTGATCCGGAAGATCTTCAGGATGCGCTCCTGGTTGCACACCAGGCGGAGCGAGCCCTCATGCGCCCGGACCCGCTTGAGGCCACCGACCAGCACGCCGAGACCGGTCGAGTCCAGGAAGTCAACGCCCTCCATGTCGACGACCAAGTGGTAACTGCCGTCGTTGACGAGCTCGACCAGCTGCTCACGCAGCTTCGGGGCGGTGTACACATCGATCTCGCCGCCAACCTCGACGACCGTGCGATCGCCGACTGTACGGGTCGACAGGGACAGGTCCACGGAACCTCCAGCACCTTGCCTTGCTACGTCATTGCGATCTTCGGCCAGGTGGCCGCCACCGCGTGGTCGCAGGCCAGGGGCGTAGCAAGCCGTGGCTCGGCCTCGGCACTGCGACCCTCGGCCATGCGGCCGTCACGG
Source organism: Kitasatospora sp. NBC_00374 (assembly GCF_041434935.1). Classification (NCBI taxonomy): domain Bacteria; kingdom Bacillati; phylum Actinomycetota; class Actinomycetes; order Kitasatosporales; family Streptomycetaceae; genus Kitasatospora; species Kitasatospora sp. NBC_00374. The sequence goes on from NZ_CP107964.1 coordinate 4,135,463, forward strand.
CCTCATTCAACCACCTGTGACCATGCCCGCACGATGGCTTGGGGCGATTCTCCGTCACGCCGGTGACACACTGGGTCCTCATGCCGCCCCGTCAACACCAGCCCGAGGCTCTGCTCGCGACCCTGTCCACCGACCGGGGCCGGTCGGACCGCCTCACCCATACGGAGCATCTGCCCGCCCGCGCCGCCCGTTACGCACCCTGGCCTGAGGGAATCCGAACCGAGGTGGTGGAGGCTGCCGCGGCACTCGGGGTGACCGAGCCGTGGGCCCACCAGGCAGAGGCGATGCGACTGGCCGCATCGGGACAGACGGTGGTGATCGCCACCGGCACCGCCTCGGGCAAGTCGCTCGGTTATCTGGCGCCCGTGCTCAGCGATTTGCTGGACGGCACCGAGGCCCCCAACGGCCGCGGCGCAACGGCGCTCTACCTGGCCCCGACCAAGGCCCTGGCCGCCGACCAGCGACGGCGGGCCGCCGAACTGGTGCCCGGCCGGGTGCGGGTCGCGCTCTACGACGGCGACACTCCGGGAGAGGAACGCGAGTGGGTCCGCCAGTACGCCTCGTACGTGCTGACCAATCCGGACATGCTGCACCGGAGCATCCTGCCTGCCCATCCCCGCTGGGCCTCCTTCCTCAAGGCGCTCTCGTACGTGGTCATCGACGAGTGCCACAGCTATCGCGGTGTCTTCGGCTCCCATGTCGCCCAGGTGCTCCGGCGGCTGCGGCGCCTGTGCGCCCGCTACGGCTCCACCCCGACCTTCCTGCTCGCCTCGGCCACCACCGCCGAACCCGCCGCCACGGCGCAGCGGCTGACCGGGCTGCCCGCGGTCGCCGTGACCGACGACGCCTCTCCCCGCGGGCCGCTGGTCTTCGGCCTCTGGGAGCCACCGCTGACGGAGAACGTCGGCGAGCACGGCGCCCCGGTCCGCCGCACCGCCACCGCGGAGGCCGGGTACCTGCTGACCGAGCTGGTCGAGAGCGGCACGCGGACGGTCGTCTTCGTGCGTTCCCGACGGGGCGCGGAGCTGGTCGCCCTGCAGGCCCAGGACCAGCTCGGCAGCCCTCTGGCCGGTCGGGTCGCCGCCTACCGGGGCGGCTACCTCGCCGAGGAGCGCAGGGCCATCGAGCGCGACCTGCAGTCCGGTCGGCTGCTCGGGCTGGCGTCCACCTCCGCGCTGGAACTCGGTGTGGACGTGTCGGGCCTGGACGCCGTCCTGATGGCGGGCTACCCGGGTACCCGGGCCTCGTTGTGGCAGCAGGCCGGACGGGCGGGTCGCGAGGCACAGGGCGCGCTGGCCGTGCTGATCGCCCGAGACGACCCGCTGGACACGTACCTGGTGCACCATCCGGAGGCACTCTTCGCGACCCCGGTCGAGGCCACCGTGCTGGACCCGGACAACCCACACGTCCTGGCCCCGCACCTGTGCGCCGCCGCCGCCGAGCTCCCGCTGACCGAACCGGACCTCGCGTTGTTCGGGCCGTCCACCGGACCGTTGCTGCCCGTGCTGGAACAGCGCGGGCTGCTGCGGCGGCGCGGCGACGGCTCCTGGTACTGGACCCGCCGCGAGCGCGCCGTCGACCGGGTGGACCTGCGGGGCAGTGGGGGCAGCCCGGTGCAGATCGTGGAGGCACCGACCGGCCGGCTGCTCGGCACCGTGGACGCCGCAGCCGCACACACCACCGTCCACACCGGCGCCGTCCACCTGCACCAGGGCCGCACCTACCTCGTCCGCGACCTGGACCTGGAGACCTCCGTCGCCCTGGTCGAGCAGGCCGACCCGCCCTACACCACGGCGGCCCGCGACATCACCTCCATCTCCGTCCTGTCCACCGACACCACCGAGCCCTGGGGGGAGGCCCGGCTCAGTTTCGGGTCGGTGGAGGTGGTCAACCAAGTGGTCGGGTACCTGCGCAAGCGGATCGCCACCGGGGAGATCCTGGGCGAGAGCAAGCTCGACCTCCCGCCCCGGACACTGCGCACCCGGGCGGTCTGGTGGTCGGTCACCGAGGACCAGCTGCTGGACGCCGACATCCCGATCGACCAGCTGCCCGGCGCTGCCCACGCGGCCGAGCACGCCTCGATCGGCCTGCTTCCGCTCTTCGCCACCTGCGACCGGTGGGACATCGGTGGGGTGTCGGTACCGCTCCACCCCGACACCGGCCTGCCGACGGTCTTCGTGTACGACGGCCACTCCGGCGGAGCCGGCTTCGCCGAGCGCGGGTTCCGGCGCGCCGTGGAGTGGCTGACCGCGACCCGGGACGCCATCTCCGCCTGCGAGTGCGAGCGCGGCTGCCCGTCCTGCGTGCAGTCACCGAAGTGCGGCAACGGCAACGACCCGTTGGACAAGGCCGCAGCCGTGAGGCTGCTCGGGATCCTGCTGGCCGGGGCTCCGCGTCCGCCCGCCGCGGAGCGCGGTGACCGATCGGACACCCTTCCGCCGGGTGTGGGTCGGCCGGGCGACTGATCCACATCCACCCCTCGCCGCACGGTGCGCGGCGGACGGCTCCGGCGACCGGCCGCCGGCCGGGCCTGTGCAGCCACCGGGGCCGTCCCGGTCTCCTCCGCCGGCTCGTTCGCCTCCGCAGTCGGCGTCCACACCGGTCCGGCGCGGGCGCGTGCCCTGGCGGGCCCGATCGGCACGGACAGCCCCCGCACCGCGACTTGGACCGTCACGTCCACGCTGTCCTCGTCGGCCCCGTCGGTCCCGTCGGTCCCGCCGACCGACGGCGAGCAGGACACCAGCTCGGCCCTGTGCAGTACGGCGATCTCCGCAGCCCTCGCACAGCCGCCGTCAGGGTCGATCAACAGCCGGTCCGCCGCGGCGAGTGCCGCCAGGTCGGCCGCCGACTCGGCGCGGTGGCGCGCGGCCACGACGGCCCCGACCTCCAGGCTGACGGCGAAGACCACACAGCCGAGCATGGCCAGTCCGACCAGCCAGACCGAGGCCGAGCCACGGTCCCCCGGCGTTTCCCGCAGGCGGCGGACGTCGGGGAGGGCCCGAGGTGTCCATGATCTCAGGACGGCCACAGGCCACCTCCCTCGTCCGATGTGCCGAGCACGTCCTCGCGGGCCGCCACCGCCGTCGCCCGCAGCCGGACGGAGAGCGCCGCGCCGAGACTCCCGGGCCCCGGGCACGGTGCCTCTACCGTCACGCTGACCGTCCGGCTGTCCTGGACGAGCTCGACGGAGGCGCCGGCAGGCGCCGCGGCGCGGGCGAGCGCTGCCGCATCGGGATCCCCTCGGGCCGCCGCCCGGGCAGCCACCCGGGCGGCGTCCACACAGCGGATCTGGCCGGCCGCGGCCACCACGCCCCAGAGGAGCATCGCGGTGAGTAGTACCAGGGCCGGCAGGGCCACCGCGGTCTCGGCCGTCACGAACCCGGCGTCGCCCTTGGCCGCACGCTTGCGGATCCGGTGCTTCCACGTGCTCCGGTCACACCGCATGGAGCGCCCGGTCCAGCACTCCCGACAGGGCATCGGTGACAGTCCCGCTGGTCACCACCCGGTAGAGGATCGCCGCGAAGGCACAGGCAGCGACCGTCCCGATGGCGTACTCGGCCGTGGTCATGCCCGCATCCCGGCCGCCACCTCGCAGCCTTCGCACCCTGGCACGCAGCCAGGCGGCACGATGGCCAAGAAGGTGACGGACGGGGTGCAGGCGGTTGTTCTGGGTCGAGGTCACGAGTGGACTCCTTCACAGGCGAGGTGCGGGCAGGGTGGAGGGCGCTGGGTGGAGGAGGTGCGTGCGTGGAGGGCCGCACGGGGAGGGGAAGAGCAGCAGCTCGCCGGGCATCGCAGCTGCAGTCGGGGACCCGGAGGCCGCGCGGACCGTCGGTCACAGCCGCTGGGTGAAGTGCGCAGTCAGCCCGATCACCACGGGTACGACGCCGATGAGGACGAAGGCCGGCAGGAAGCAGGCGCCCAGCGGTGCGGTCGCCAGCACACCGGCCCGGCGCGCCCTGGTGTGAGCCGCGCGGCTCGCCGCCGCCCGATGGGCGTGCGCAAGGCCGCTGAGAGCCTCGACCGGCGGGGCGCCGCTGAGGCTGGTTCGGACGAGGCATCGGGCCAGCGGGGCGAGTGGCGGACAGTCGACTGCGAGCTGCCCCCAGCCGGCCTCCGGGGAAGCGCCCAGGGAGAGCTGGGCCACCACGGCTTCCAGCCGCGAGCTCATGGGCGCGTCCACGCTTCGGGCCACCGCTGCGACGGCCTGGTCCGGCGCGGGGCAGGATCCCAGGCAGGCCGCCAGGAGATCTGCTGTCAACGGGAGTTGCCGGACCAGCCTGTCCTGCTCGCGCGCGGCCCGACGCGCGGCCGGCGACCGCGCCCTGGGCATCCACCGCCAGAGCGCGACACCCGTCATCACGCCGACCGGGACGCCGACCGAGAGCCCGAACACCACCGGCGCGACGAGCGCGGCGACCAGGGGCACCAGCCGGTCGGGCGGGGGCATCCGCTGGAGCCGCGCTGCCCCTGCCCAGCGGGACCGTGCAGAAGACCAACGAGGTGTCCGTGCCAGGGAGGGCAGGCATCTCCCCAGGCGGCCTCTGGCCTCCCGGTGCCTGACGGTGTGTCGGAGTCCGGCGGCCGCGCCGACGACCCCGGCCAGCACGACCAGCAGCACCGGCGCCACCGGGAAGCTCTGCCGCCCGAACGGTGCGGGCGGCAGTGACAGATCGGTCACGTGCCCACTCCCAACGCCGCCGCACGGGTGCGTGAGAGCCCGCATGCGAGCGCCTGGTGCCGCTGTTTCTCCCCTGCGCGACGGCCTCGCACCTCCGGCACCTCCGGCAGGTCCGGCAGGTCCTCCGCAGCCCGCACGATGCGCGAGGTCCACCACAGACCCGCCGCCTCCAGCAGCACCCCGCCCAGCAGGCACCCCAGGCCTGCCGGGGTGTGCAGGAGGATCCGTACGGGCTGCGCGCCGAGCGCGAGCCCGAGCAGCGTCCCGACCAGCGGCAGTGCGGCGAGCATCACGGCCGTGGTCCGCGGGCCCGCGAGCTCGCCTGCGATCTCCTCAGCCAGCGCGCGCTCTGCGCGGAGCGCGTCCGCCACCTGGTCCAGCCCTGCCGCCAGGCTCGTCCCGCTCGCGGTGGTGACCTGCCAACAGGCGGCGACGGCGGCAGCACCCCGCCCGCCGGGCAGCTCGGCCGCGAGTCGCAGGGCGGCGGGAACGTCCGCCCCGTACCGGGCCGCCGTGAGCCGCGCCGTGGGCTCCGCCCCGAGCGTTTGCCACAGGTGCGGCCCTGACCGTGAGATCACCACGTTCAGTGCCTGCTCAGCCGTCGCGCCGCTGCGCAGTTCTGCGGACAGCCCCACGCAGAGCTCGATCACTGCCGCGGCCCGACGGCGGGCCTGCGCCACCGTATTTCGGCGGCGACGCCACCGGTACAGCGGCCGGACGCCTGCGAGGGCCCCCAGCACCGGCACGACGGAGTCGGTGAGCTCCCCGAGGGCCAGGCCCACCGGCAGCAGAAGCAGCTCCGGGACCAGCCAGGGCGGCCGGGCCGGCCCCAGTCGGCCGCGCAGCCGTCTGTGCCGGATCCACCGGCGAATCCAACGGCCGTCTTCGCCACGCGACGACGAGCCCAGCAGGACACGCGCGCGGCGATTCGTCCGCGCTCTCTGCCGCAACCCTCGCTGGCCGAGCCAGAGGCCTGCCACGGCGCCACCGAGCGCCGCGAGCACCGGCAGCAGTTCAGCCGCGGTCACCCCAACCCCCGACACCCCAACCCCGGTCATCGGTTCCTCCTGACCGCCGACTGAAGCAACCACCAGGCCGCCCCCGCCACCGAGCAGAGCAACAGCACACAGGCCAGGTCGACCTGGCGAGCCGTCATCACAGCCTCCTCGGCAGTTCGACGCCACGGGCCTCGCAGCGCTGCCGCAGCCCGTCCCACCCGGGCCCCGACCGGCAGCTGCCGTCGGCCCCGAAGGACACTGCGGGGATGGTCCTGGCCAGCCCCTGACCGTCGCTGGCGAGGATGTGCAGGGCAGAGACCCGCCGCCGGCCTGTCGCCGCGTCACGGACCAGGTGGACGATGACGTCCAGGGCTGCGCGCACCTGACTGTGCAGCGACGGGCGGTCCAGGCCGGCCAACGAGCCGAGCGCCTCCAACCGGACCGGAACGTCATCGGCGGAGTTCGCGTGGAGCGTGCCGCAGCCTCCCTCGTGTCCGGTGTTCAGTGCGGCGAGCAGGTCCACCACCTCCGCGCCGCGCACCTCCCCGACGACCACGCGGTCGGGACGCATCCGCAGGGCCTGCCTCACCAGGTCCCGCAGGGTGAGCTCGCCCAACCCCTCCTGGTTCGGCGGACGGCCCTGCAGCCGGACCACATGCGGGTGATCGGGCCTGAGCTCGGAGGAGTCCTCGGCCAGGACGATCCGCTCACAGGGGGCGACCAGCCCGAGGAGGGCTGCGAGCAGCGTGGTCTTGCCGGTACCGGTCCCGCCGCTGACGAGCATGGAGAGCCTGGCTCGTACGACGTGGGTGAGCAGTTGCGCACCGGCCGGCGGCAACGAGCCCCGATCCACCAACTCGTCCAGGCTGAAGGGCTGGGGACGGCTGGTACGGAGCGAGATGTGAGTGCAGCCGGTGGCGATCGGCGGGATCACGGCGTGCAGCCTCGTGCCGTCCGGCATTCTGGCGTCGACCCACGGCCGGGCATCGTCAAGTCGTCTGCCGGCCGCCGAGGCGAGTCGGTGAGCAAGCCGCCGGACGGACTCGGCGTCCGGGAAGCGGACGTTGGGCGCGCGTTCCAGGCCCGCTCCACGGTCGACCCACACCTCGTCGGGCGCGTTCACCAGCACGTCCGTCACCTCGGGCTGCGAAAGCAGCGGATCGAGTGGTCCCGCGCCGACCATTTCGGCGCGCAACACCCGGACTGCGTCGAGGACATCGCCACCACCGAGCGGTGGCCGCGCCGAGCGGAGGGCTGCGGCCACCGAGCCGGCCGTCGGCGGGGATCCGGTCTCGGCGAGTCGGAGCCGCACGGCATCGACCAGTGCGGCCGCCCGGTCCGCCTGCTGCCCGGGGTCACCGCCGTGGGCGGCGCGCGGCACGCCGGGCCCGATCACGACCGGGCCTGCGCCGGGCCAGGGCGGCCCCGGATCCCGCCGGGCGCCCGACGGAGCCTGCGACGGCCGCGGACTCGGGCCGGGACGGGCAGCGCCCGACTCCAGGAGCTGAGGCGTCGGGTCGAGGGGGGCAGTCACCGTCTGCTCTGCGGCCTGCCCCGCCGCGCCTCCATCGACGCCCGCGTCCACGTCCGCCCCGCCCCCGCCCGTGGCACCTCTGTCGGGCCGGTGAGCGGCGTCCGGGCTGTGCGGACGGACCCGCCCTCGGTGCTCGGCAAGGCGCCCTCCGGTCACGACAGCACCCCGCTCGCGGACGCTCGTGCTCCGGCCTCGGTTGCTCTTGCGCAGACCCGGCCTGCGAAGGCGATCGGTCACAGTACACCTCCTCCGGCTGCCGCCACCGGCGGCATGGCTTCATCCAGGAAACTGCTGCAGAAGCGGGCCAGCGGCCCGCGCTTACGGATACCGGGTGGTGCGCCCCGCTCCACATCGACCGACAGCCCCGGCTCCTGGGGGAGTTCGCCGGCCAGCCGCAGGCCGAGGCCCCTGGCGATCTCGGAACCGGCCAGACCCGCGGGCCCGGGGACCCTGGCCACCGCCCGAAGGTCGGACAGCCGCATCCGCGCCGCAGCGGCCACCCGGTCCGCCGCCGCCATCGCGCGCAGTTCGGCAGGGACGACGAGTAGGCCTGTGTCGGTCTGCTCGAGTGCCTGACCGGCGGCGGCGTCGAAGTGGCGCGGTAGATCGATGACGACCAGGCCGCCGCGTCTGCGGGCCGCCGCGAGGACGCTGCGCATCGCTTCCGGTGGGATGGTGAGCAGATCGCTCCGGTCCCAGGAGAGCGCCGTCAACCGGTGAAGTGCCGGGAGTGCGCCTGCCAGTTCGGCCCCGCTGACCCGTCCGCGAGACCCCGCGAGATCGGGCCATCGGAGTCCTTCGACGTGCTCCGCCCCGAGCATGACGTCCAGGCCTCCGCCGAGCGGATCGGCATCGATCAGCATGGTCCGGCGGCCGGTGCGGGCCGCGGTGATGGCCAGTGCGCAGGCAAGGGTGGACGCCCCGGCGCCGCCGCGACCACCGAGTACGGCCACGGTCAGAGCCGGCGGCCCGACGCCCTCGGCCGCGTCGGCGATCCGGTCGAGCAGCCAGGTCTGCGCATCCGGCAGGAACAGGACGTGTTCGGCGCCGAGTTGGACGGCCCGGATCCAGACCTCGCCGTCGTCCAGGTCCAGCCCCAGCAGCAGGACGCCGGCCCGGCGGCTGAGGCCCGCGCAGTGCTCGGCGAGGTCGTCTCCGACCAGCACCAGCGGTGCGCTCTCCCAGACCTGGCGGGGCGGTGGGGCGCCGGCCAGCAGCTGCGGCTCCGTGCCGGCCGCGGCGCAGATGCGGACCAGGTGCTCGGCGAGCGCCTCGTCCGCGGTGACGATGAGCGGCCCGCTCGGGGTCGGTCGGTCGGCGACGGGTTGATCGGTGATGGGTGACGACATGGAGGTCTCCCCCGCTGAGGTGTCGGGTTCCGGAGGCCGCAGACGCGATTCCGGAACCGGCCGGTAGGACATCGGCCGCTCTCCCTCGACGGGATCTCCGGCCTCTGTCCGAGCACCAAGGTGCGGGGTGGAACGGATTCCGTCAGCCCCCTTCCTAATCCCTGTGGACAAGTAGGGGCTGTGGATAACTTCGTTCACCCGACCGGGGGGTATTGGTGTGCGGAATTGACGCGTGAAGCGACTCGAAGATCGTTCGCGCTCGCCGAACGAGCGCGCAATGAGACATCGATTCCGATCACTCACCGTGACAGTTCAGCCGCACTCGGCCGGACAGCAAGAAGGCCCGCCGACATCGGCAGGCCTGGACGCACACCCCCTGCAACGTCCACAACCGGCCCGGCAAACGGCCCAGGACGTGCGACGACCCCCGCCGGGGGGGAGAGCGGGGGTCGTCTATCCACGGTCCGACTCGGGGGGGAGGAGCCGGACCGGGTTAGCACGGTCGCGAACGATCCGTGACTTCAATGGTGTACCCGAGCGGCCAGAAACACAAACCCGCACGCCTACGAGTACGCCGAATGGCGGGGTGCTCAGGCGGGCCCTCTATCCTCGGTTCCCGTGGACACCACCGAGAACGCCGACATCGCCGACCAGGGCGGGAACACCCCGTCGGGCCCCGCGAACCGTTCCTCATCGGAAAGCACGGAGCCCTCCGCCTCCCCGCGGCGGCCATACCGTGCGCCGCGTACCGCGGCTTTCTTCGATCTCGACAAGACGATCATCGCCAAGTCGAGCGCTCTGGCCTTCAGCCGCCCGTTCTACCAGGGCGGGTTGATCAATCGCCGCGCCGTCCTGAAGAGCGCCTACGCACAGTTCGTCTTCCTCCTGGGCGGCGCCGACCATGACCAGATGGAGAAGCTTCGCGCCTATCTGTCGGCGATGACGAAGGGCTGGAACGTCCAGCAGGTCCGCGAGATCGTCGCGGAGACCCTGCACGACCTGATCGATCCGATCATCTACGACGAGGCCGCCTCACTGATCGAGCAGCATCACGCGGCTGGCCGCGATGTGGTGATCGTCAGCAGTTCGGGCGCCGAGGTGGTGGAGCCGATCGGCGCCCTGCTCGGGGCCGACCATGTGATCGCGACCCGCCTGAAGATCGAGGACGGGCGGTACACCGGAGAGATCGAGTACTACGCCTACGCCGAGAACAAGGCCGTCTCGATCCGGGAGCTTGCCGAGTCCGAGGGGTACGACCTCCCCAACTGCTATGCGTACAGCGACTCGTCGACCGACCTGCCGATGCTGGAGACGGTCGGCCACCCGTTCGCGGTCAACCCGGACCGTGCGCTGCGCAAGGAGGCGGTCTCCCGCGAGTGGCCCGTCCTGGTCTTCAGCCGCCCGGTCGAGCTCCATCGACGGTTGCCCGAATTCCACACGCCCAGCCGGTCGGTGGTCGCGACGGTGGCTGTCGGAACGGCTCTGCTCACTGCGGGACTGCTGTGGTACGCGGCGCGCAGGCGCAGGCCGGAGGCGTAGACGGCGCCGCACGCGGGGCGACGCGAACCCTCCCGACTCCCTACTCGACCCACCTAAACGGACAAAAAGTAAAAGCTTCCCGTTTCGGGTTCCGCTTTCACCCAAAGCGCGATACAAAGGACTTAACGGCCCGCGAGACCCGGTCAGGACCCTACGGGGTCGCTCCGACAACGCAATTCAGGCCCACGGACCGAGTACGGATAACTGAGCACCCACATGCAGCCGACCCGCTGTCGGGCCGCCGCACCAGGTGAACGGGCAGGATCCCCGCCTGATGGGCACTTTCCGGTGCATGCTTGGTAACCCGGTATCCGTACCAGCGGCGGCACCCGGTCCGATCAGGTGCCGCCGCAACTCTGTCTGCGGCTCAGACCATGCCGCGCTGCATCGCTTCGCAGACCGCCGTACTCTCCCGCACGCCCAGCCTCAACGCCGCGCCGCAGTGCGCGATCCAGCGCGCCATCCCATCCGGTGTCCCACCCAGGTAGCCCAGCAGCGCCTGCCGGTACGCCGCCGTACCCAGCTCCGCGAAGCCGACCTCGGCCGGGCAGATCGCCTTGGGGTCGAGCCCTTCGGCGATGAGGACGATGCGCTGCGCAGCGCGCGCGATCACGCCGTTGTGCTCGCCGAACGGCCGAAGCGCCAGCAGCTCGCCGTGCACGACGGCGGCCACCACCAGCGCCGGGGTGCCGCCGGCGGCGCCTTCCGCACGCGCGGCCAGGAGCTGGGAGAGCTGGTCGAGCCGCGCCGCGCTCTCCTCGGCCGAGGGGGCCGGCGGTAGCTCCACCACCTCGGCGCCGCCCGCCACCGGTGCCCCCACGCCCTCGACGGCGTCCAGCTCCGCCGGGAAGGCGTTCGCTGCGGGCTCACCCGGCCTGCGCGGGCGACCGGCCGACGGGTCCGCGTCGCCGACGGCCAACAGGTGCAGCCTGGCCAGCACCTGCAGCGGAGAGTGCCGCCAGGTGCTGAGCAGTTGCCCCGCCTCGGCCGAGATCCGCAGCGCGCCGCCGACCGTCCGGGCCTGGGCGTCGGCGCTGAAGTCGGTCCGGCGCCGGACCTCCTCCAGCGGCCAGTCGGCGCCGTCGAGCGCGGCCGAGGCCCGGGCGCCGCGGAGTGCGGCCTCCGAGGTCACCTCCGACGCCCGGCGGCGCATCACCCGGTGCCCGTAAAGACGGTCCACAGCCTTGCGCACCTCGGCCACGGCCTCGGGCACCCCGGGAAGATCGGCCAGCGGGGCGAGGGGATCAGTTCCAGTGCTCACCTACCCGAGAGTAATCACTCCTGGGGAGAGTCCCCCACAGCAACCCCGCTATCACCCGTTCGAGGCAATCCGTCGTTCCCGTATGTATCGCACACCAAACCCCGGTTAGCATAGCCACTATCGGTGACGATAACGATTTCCAACAGTCTTCCAGTCCGCGGCCGACGGTCGCGACACACTGGAGTAGGAGCCGGAGTCTCAGATGAAGATCGCCTTCGTCGGCAAGGGTGGCAGCGGGAAGACCACGCTGTCCGGACTGTTCATCCGCCACCTGGCCGCAGCGGGATGTCCGGTCATCGCCGTCGACGCCGACATCAACCAACACCTCGGCCCAGCACTCGGATTGACCGATGATCAGGCGAATTCGGTGCCCTCGCTCGGCGCCCACCTGTCGCTGATCAAGGAGTACCTGCGCGGCACCAACCCGCTGATCGGCTCGGCCGACGAAATGATCAAAACCACGCCGCCCGGCCGGGGTTCACGCCTCCTGCGGATCGTCGACGAGAATCCGGTGTACGAGGCATGCGCGCGCCCGATCGCGCTCGACGAGGGCTCGGTCCGGCTACTGGCGACGGGCGCGTTCACCGAGGAGGACCTCGGCGTCGCCTGCTACCACTCCAAGGTCGGCGCGGTCGAGCTCCTGCTCAACCATCTGGTCGACGGCCGGGACGAGTACGTGGTGACCGACATGACCGCCGGCTCCGACTCGTTCGCCTCCGGCCTGTTCACCCGCTTCGACCTGACCTTCCTGGTCGCCGAGCCGACCCGCAAGGGCATCTCGGTCTACCGCCAGTACAAGGAGTACGCCCAGGACTTCGGAGTCCGGCTGCGGGTGGTCGGCAACAAGGTCCAGAGCCCCGAGGACCTGGCCTTCCTGCGCCGCGAGGTCGGCGGCGACCTGCTCAGCTCCTTCGGCCAGTCCGACTGGGTCCGCCGGTTGGAGCGCGGCGACGCGCCGGCACTGCGGACCCTGGAGCCGGCCAACCGCGAGGTGTTGGAGCTGCTCAGGAGCGAGGCCGAGGCCGCGTTCGATCAGCGCGACGCGGAGCGGTACACCGCCCAGGCCGTCCACTTCCACCTCCGCAACGCGGAGAGTTGGGGCAACGCAAAGGTCGGCATCGACCTCGCAGTGCAGATCGACAAGGGCTTCGTGCCGGCCACCCCCAGCCCCGCCACCGCGCACGCCTGACGACGCGACCGCACCCACTCCGGCCGCCCCCGCAGCCGGCAGCACCAGGTCCGGCGACGCCCCCGCGACGGGGTGTCGCCGGACTTTTGCGTTCCCACAGTTCCCGATCGGTTCGCGCACCACTCATAGGAGTGAAAGCCGGAGCCCGACCTTCCGTTCAGTTGTACGCTGTGCAAAGGTTTCATTACTCTCAGTTTACCGACTCTTGATGGTCGCGGGCTGCCCACGGAGACCTACCGCTGCGCCCAAGCCATCCCGCCGTACCGTCGCGACCCACGACAGCCACTCCGACCTCAAGCCACATCGCCGGACCTGACTGCGTTCGTTCCCCGGACAGACGGGAAGACCATGACCCTCGATATTTCCAGCGCCCCCACTCCCTCGGACACCACCGACCACGCCCCGCCCGCGGGGCCGGGCCACCCGCCGACGGGCAACGTCCGACGACTGCTGCTGCGGGACGTGCCCGCCTCCCTCGCGGTCTTCCTGATCGCCGTCCCCTTCTCGCTCGGCATCGCGCTGGCCACCGGCGCCCCACTCACCGCAGGCCTGGTGTCCGCCGCGGTCGGCGGGCTGGTCGTCGGCCTCTTCGGCGGCACACCTCTTCAGGTCAGCGGCCCCTCGGCCGCGCTCACCGTGGTCACCGCCGGCCTGCTCGCCCGGTACGGGTGGCAGGTCGCCTGCGCTGTGACCGTTGCGGCCGGCGTGCTCCAACTCCTCCTCGGCACCCTCCGGGTGGCCCGCGCCGCGCTCGCCGTGTCCCCCGCCATCGTGCACGGCATGCTCGCCGGAGTCGGGCTGACCATCGCGCTGACCCAGCTGCACGTCGTCCTCGGCGGCTCGCCACAGAGTTCCGCCCTCGCCAACATGGTCGCGCTGCCGGGGCAGTTGGCCGGCCCGCACCTGCCCGCCCTCGCCGTCGGAGCGGTCGCCGTCGCCGTCCTCTTCGGCTGGCCGCGGCTCAGCCGGCTCCCCGGCCGGCCCGGCAGAATCGGCGCCCGGCTCGCCAAGGTCCCGGCGGCCCTGGTCGCCGTCGCGGCCGCCACCACGCTCTCCGTCCTGGCCGGCCTACGGCTCGCCCGGGTCGAGCTGCCCGAGTGGGACCACCACGCCCTCGCCTCGCTCCCGTCCGGGACGGTGCTCGCGGAGCACTGGCCCGAACTGCTGGCCGCGGTCCTGACGGTCACCGCGGTGGCCGGCGTCGAGTCGCTGCTCTCCGCCGTGGCGGTGGACCGCATGTCGCACGGCACCGGTGACCTCGACCGGGAGCTGCGCGGGCAGGGCGCCGCAAACCTGGTGTCGGGGCTGCTCGGCGGCCTGCCGGTGGCCGGAGGCGCGGTGCGCAGCACCGCCAACGTCCAGGCCGGCGCGGCCACTCGGATGTCCTCGGTGCTGCACGGCTGCTGGGTCCTGCTGGCCGCCCTGGTCCTGACCAGCGGGCTGCGACGGATCCCGCTGGCGGCCCTGGCCGCGCTGGTCCTGGTGGTGGGGGTGCAGATGGTCAGCTTCGCGCACATCCGCAGGATCCACCGGCACCGGGAGTTCCCGGTCTACCTGGCCACCGTGCTCGGCGTCGTGCTGCTCGGGGTGCCGCTCGGGGTCGCCCTCGGCGGCTCGGTGGCCGTACTGCTCGCGCTGTACCGGCTCACCCGGGCGCACGTCGATGTGGTGACCGAACCGGACGGGTCGTACACCGTTCACACGCACGGGCCGTTGACGTTCGCGGCGGTCCCCAAGTTGAGCCGCGCGCTGACTCGCATTCCCGCCGGCACGGCGGTCACGGTCTGCCATGACGGCTCCTTCCTGGACCACGCCGCCTACGAGGCCGTGCACGCCTGGCGGGCCGGCCACCTGTCGGCCGGCGGCCGGGTGTCGATGCTGACCGAGCGCCCGGACGACGGAGTCCTCGACCCGGACGGCACCGTCCGCTCCGGCAGCTCCCCCGGCCCGCACCGCTGCCGGGCCTGGACGCCGTGGGTCGGTCACCACTGCATCGAGCAGGGCGCGGATGATCCGCACGGCCGACTGCTCGACGGGGTGCGCGGGTTTCAGCAGCACACCGCCCCTCTGGTGCGCGAGGAGCTGGCCCGGCTCGCACGCGACGGTCAGACTCCGTCCCAGCTGTTCCTGACCTGCGCCGACTCCCGCATGGTCACCAGCATGATCACCAACAGTGGTCCCGGCGATCTCTTCACCGTCCGCAATGTCGGCAACCTGGTGCCCGCACCGCACGAGCCCGGCGCCGCGGACGACTCGGTGGCCGCCGCGGTGCAGTACGCCGTGGAGGTCCTGGAGGTCGGCAGCATCACCGTCTGCGGGCACTCGGGGTGCGGGGCGATGAAGGCCCTGCTCGACGGACTGCACGAGCAGCCCGGTCCGCCCACTGCGTTGGCCCGCTGGCTGCGCAACGGCCGCGGCTCGCTTGCCCGACTGCGCAGGGTGCCCGCCGAGTTCGAGGACCGTCCGGTGGCCGACACGGTGGAGCAACTCTGCATCACCAATGTGGTGCAGCAGTTGGACCAGTTGCTGGCCAATCCGGCGGTCGAGCTCAGAGTCGCTGCCGGGACACTGCGACTGGTCGGCATGTACTTCGACTTCGCGACGGCCCAGGCATACGTCCTGGACCGAGCCAGCGGCCGCTTCGCACCGGTGTCGGCGGAACGCACACCGCAACGCACCGACCGCGACGACCGCAGAGGCACGGAAGGCTCGGACGGCAGGGAGGAACAGCAGCTGGCCGCGTAGGCCGCAGCCTCCCCGGACAGAACCCGGACAGAACCCGGACAGAACCCGGCCGGGAACGGGCAGGGCCGGTAAGACCCGGGATCGGCCCGCTCCGGCCGAACCTGGAGACCCGGCCGGGCTGGTTGGCCCGGCCGGGACCCGAGGAGCAGGGTCAGGACGTCCGACCCAGCAGGCGGTTGGCCAGATCGGCCGGTGTCACGTAGCCGGGCCAGCGGCCGTCCGCGAACAGCCGGACTCCCGCGTCCTGGTAGCACTGGTCGACCAGTTGGGAGCAGATCATGTGCTTGGTCGACGCCACATAGCCCTTGAGCAGCGGGCCGACCGGTAGGTGGAATCGGTGTGCGGCCAGCGCCGCGAAGTCCGCGAAGCTGTACGGCACGCCGAGGTAGCCGTGAGCGGCGGCGACGATCGCCCGGCGCTGTTCGCCGCTCAGCGGGACGAGTCCGGTGGACCACAGGATCGGGCGGTCCTGGTAGGCGGTGAGGGGCAGCAGCTCGGCGCCGCCGGGCTGTGCCTCGACCAGTCGGCCGCCGTCGACGAGGACGAAGGCGTGCTCGTAGTCGGCGAATCCGTCGCCGTTGAGCCACTGGCCGATCCGGATCATTCGGCCGACTCCGCCGTCCATACGGACCACCGCGAAGTCGCCGGGAAGGGGTGGGTGTGCAGGTGTTCCGGGCATGGCTCGACCCCCGAAGGAAGGAAGGGGTGCGCTGACATGCGAGCCGCGCCCACGACGGCGGGCCCGCTCCGCTCCACGAAGGTCCTGACCACCTCTGGAGGTACTGTCTGGAGTACCCGCTGGGAGGGGCGTCAATGCCACCGGCAGACGGTCCGTCAGATCGGATGTCGGGGCGACAGGGGTGCCTGCCGGCAGCCTGGGCCCCGGGCGGTCGGGGCCTGCCGGCGCCGGATCGGCTCGGAACGTGGCCACATTCCGAGCGAGAGGTCTACACCAATTTTCGGGAGCCTCTTGTCAACACGCCCGTTCGCCTGGTGAGCTGTGTGCTGGGACACCAGGGACAATCCCTCCGCACGGGAACACCCTGGAAGTAGAGAACTCGATGAGGAGTGCGCGTTGAGCAACGAGAGTCTGGCCAACCTGCTCAAGGAGGACCGCCGTTTCGCGCCGCCGGCGGAGCTCGCCGCGGCCGCGAACGTGACCGCCGCCGCGTACGCGCAGGCCTCCGAGGACCGGCTCGGGTTCTGGGCCGAGCAGGCCCGCCGCCTGCACTGGGCGGTCGAACCGACCGAGACCCTGGACTGGTCGAACCCGCCGTTCGCCAAGTGGTTCGCCGACGGCAAACTCAACGTCGCCTACAACTGCGTCGACCGGCACGTCGAGGCCGGCCACGGCGACCGGGTCGCCATCCACTTCGAGGGCGAACCCGGCGACTCCCGCACCCTGACCTACGCCCAGCTCAAGGACGAGGTCTCCCGGGCCGCCAACGCCCTGCTCGAACTCGGCGTCACCAAGGGCGACCGCGTCGCCGTCTACCTCCCGATGATCCCCGAGGCCGTCGTCGCGATGCTCGCCTGCGCCCGCGTCGGCGCCGCGCACTCCGTCGTCTTCGGCGGCTTCTCCGCCGACGCGGTCGCCTCCCGCATCCAGGACGCCGACGCGAAGCTGGTCATCACCGCCGACGGCGGCTTCCGCCGCGGCAAGGCCACCGCCCTCAAGCCCGCCATCGACGAGGCCCTCGCCAAGTGCCCCCAGGTCGAACACGTCCTGGTCGTCCGCCGCACCGGCCAGGACACCACCCTCACCGAGGGCCGCGACGTGTGGTGGCACGACATCTGCGACCGCCAGTCCAGCACCCACACCCCCGAAGCCCACGACGCCGAACACCCGCTGTTCATCCTCTACACCTCCGGCACCACCGGAAAGCCCAAGGGCATCCTGCACACCTCCGGCGGCTACCTCACCCAGGCCGCCTACACCCACCACGCCGTCTTCGACCTCAAGCCCGAGTCGGACGTCTACTGGTGCACCGCCGACATCGGCTGGGTCACCGGCCACTCCTACATCGTCTACGGCCCGCTCGCCAACGGCGCCACCCAGGTCATCTACGAAGGCACCCCCGACACCCCCCACCAGGGCCGCTTCTGGGAGATCGTCCAGAAGTACGGCGTCACCATCCTCTACACCGCCCCCACCGCGATCCGCACCTTCATGAAGTGGGGCGACGACATCCCCGCCAAGTTCGACCTCAGCTCCCTGCGCGTGCTCGGATCCGTGGGCGAACCGATCAACCCCGAGGCGTGGATCTGGTACCGCGAGCACATCGGCGCGGGCACCGCCCCCATCGTCGACACCTGGTGGCAGACCGAGACCGGCGCCATGATGATCAGCCCGCTGCCCGGCGTCACCCACACCAAGCCCGGCTCCGCCCAACGCGCCCTGCCCGGCATCGCCGCCACCGTCGTCGACGACGAGGCCAACGAGGTCCCCGACGGCTCCGGCGGCTACCTCGTCCTCACCGAGCCCTGGCCCTCCATGCTCCGCACCATCTGGGGCGACGACCAGCGCTACCTCGACACCTACTGGTCCCGTTTCCCCGGCCGCTATTTCGCCGGCGACGGCGCCAAGAAGGACGACGACGGCGACATCTGGCTGCTCGGCCGCGTCGACGACGTCATGCTCGTCTCCGGCCACAACATCTCCACCACCGAGGTCGAATCCGCCCTCGTCGGCCACCCCGCCGTCGCCGAAGCCGCCGTCGTCGGCGCCGCCGACCCCACCACCGGCCAGGCCATCGTCGCCTTCGTCATCCTCCGCGGCACCGCCACCGACAGCGACGACCTCACCGCCGACCTGCGCAACCACGTCGGCCGCACCCTCGGCCCCATCGCCAAACCCAAGCAGATCAAGGTCGTCAGCGAGCTGCCGAAGACCCGCTCCGGCAAGATCATGCGACGACTCCTGCGGGACATCGCCGAGGGCCGTGAGGTGGGCGACACCACCACGCTGGCCGACTCCTCGGTGATGAACCTGATCCAGGCGCAGCTGCCCACGGCCGGCGGCGAGGACTGATCCGGGCCAGCTGCCAGGGCCGGGCCGGTTCCATGGTGGTGGCCCCGCTGTGCACGCGCACAGCGGGGCCACCGCGCTTCCGCCGGCTCACCGGTTCGACCGGTCACCCGTTCGCCCAGCCAGGTGTTCGCCCGGCCGGCGGTTCGGCCGGTCAGTGGCCGGCCGGATCACCCGAGCCGGGCCTTCTCGTGCGCCAGTCCGAGCAGTGACCGGGAGGCCGCCTGGGTGAACTTCCTCCGCGAGGACGGCCGAGTGTTCGCCATCGCCGCCAGACCGACCTGGGCCTCCCGGTCGAACCGCGCGAAGGCGGAGAATCCCGGGTCGAGCCCGCGTGACAGACCAGCGCGCCCTCGTCCAACTGCCGCTGGTTCCAGGTCAGGCAGATCCGCACGCCGGAGTTCCGACACGCCACCCGGGGCAGCGAGACATCCCGCAGCGCCGCCCGGAGGCCCGTCGCCGCGCCGGTCCGCGCCGGGATGGGGACGGCGTCCAATGCCAGGTGGGCCTGCAGGTACCGCAGCACGTCGTCCGCCGTGGAACGCAGCGCGGAGGCGCCCGGGAGGGCCGGGCGTTCGCGCATCCGGTCGAACCCGTTCGGATGAAACGCTGCTCCGCACCCGAATGGTCCGATCCGCCCGGCGACTCCGTCCGGGCTCGGCCCGAGCCCGGCCCGAGCGCGAGCCGAGCCCGGACGGAGCCCCTACGGAGCCCGGACGGAGCGCCGCCGCATGCACCGACGACCGCCATGAAGTATGAAGAAACGGATATCGCTGGACCAGCCCCGTAGAATGTCAAAAACACATCAAGATCCCTAGAGGCGCGCCGGGAAGTCTGGTCGGCACTGCACCACCGGTGTATCCATCTGCCGCCCCGCCCTCAGGAGGTCCCCCGTCGTGGCCACGCCGCCGCCACCCCCGGCCAAGCGCCGCCAGTTCCTCGGACTGCTCCCGCTGCCCGAGCGCCGGTTCATCACCGACGCGCTCCGCACCGAGACCGTCGGCGGCATCCTGCTCCTGATCGCCGCCGTCGTGGCCCTCGTCTGGGCGAACGTCTGGCCGCACGCCTACGAGACGGTGAGCCACTACACCATCGGCCCCTCCAGTCCGCTGCACCTGGATCTGACCCTGGAGGCCTGGGCCAACGACGGTCTGCTGACCATCTTCTTCTTCGTCGCCGGCATCGAGCTCAAGCGCGAGTTCGTCGCCGGAGAGCTCCGCAGCCCCCGCGCCGCGATGCTGCCGGTGGTCGCGGCGGTGGCCGGGGTGGTGCTGCCCGCGGTCGTGTACACCGTGGTCAACAGCGGCTCCGGCGGGCACACCGAGGGCTGGGCCATTCCCACCGCCACCGACATCGCCTTCGCGCTCGGCGTGCTGGCCGTGGTGGGCAGTCACCTGCCGTCGGCGCTGCGGGCCTTCCTGCTGACCCTGGCGGTGGTCGACGACCTGATCGCCATCCTGATCATCGCGGTCTTCTACAGCTCGGGCATCAAGTTCTGGGCGCTCGGCCTCTCGCTGGCCGGGCTGGTGCTGTTCTGGTTGCTGCACCGGCGCGGGGTGCACGGCTGGTACCTGTTCGTCCCGCTGGCGCTGGTGATCTGGGCGCTGATGCACGAGAGCGGCGTCCACGCGACGGTCGCGGGTGTGGCGATGGGCCTGCTGCTGCGCTGCCACACCGAGGGCGACGAGCAGCACTCCCCCGGCGAACACATCGAGCACCTGGTACGACCGGTCTCGGCGGGCTTCGCCGTACCGGTGTTCGCGCTGTTCGCGGCCGGCGTCGTGATCTCAGGCCACGCGCTGCGCGAGGTCTTCACCCAGGCCCTACCGCTCGGGATCGTGCTGGGGCTGCTGCTGGGCAAGACCGTCGGCATCTTCGGCGGCACCTGGCTTGCCGCCCGGTTCACCCGGGCCGAGCTCAATCCGCAGCTGAAGTGGGCCGACCTGTTCGCGGTGGCGACCCTGGCCGGGATCGGGTTCACCGTCTCCCTGCTGATCAGTGAGCTGGCCTTCGCCGACGAACCGGTGCTGACGGACCGGGCCAAGTCCGCCGTCCTGGTCGGTTCGCTGCTGTGCGCGGTGGTCGCCACCGTGCTGCTGAAGCTGCGCAACCGGCACTACCGGCAGCTGTGGGACGAGGAGAACCTGGACTCCGACGGTGACGGGATCCCCGACATCTACCAGCAGACCGGCTGACCGGCTGACCGGCTGACCACAAGGTGCGGCCGCCCGCGAAGCTGACGCCGGCTCACCCGGCGCGGGCCGAGCCTGGGCCAAGCGGGGTTCCCATCCCTCCGAGGGCGGCCCCGGAGTGGTGCCTGACTGACCGGTAGAGGCATGATGCTGAGCTGTCGATCGAGTGATGAGCCGCGCGAGCAAGGAGAACCGCTGATGGCCGCAGGAGCCGCAGACCCAGGCAACGGCCGGGCCCCCTACGAGGGCGAGCGTTCGGTCGGGCAGCTGTTCGCCGCGGCCACCGCCGACCTGTCCGCATTGGTGCACGACGAGATCGCCCTCGCCAAGGCGGAGATCCGGGCGGACGTCAAGCGCGGCGTCTCCGGTGGCGTCTCGCTCACCGTGGCCGGCGTGGTGGCCCTCGCCGCCATCCCGATGCTGAGCTTCGCCGCGGCGTACGGGCTGCAGGCGCTGGGGCTGACGCTGGGCTGGTCGTTCCTGATCGTCGGCGGCGCCTACCTGCTGATCGCGGCGGTGCTCGGCCTGCTGGCCCAGCGCTCGTTCAAGAAGATCGAGAAGCCGCGCCGCACCATCGAGGGCGCCCAGGCGACCGCGGACGTGCTCAAGAACGCCCGGCCGAGGCCTGCCACCAAGGAGGAGATCGACCGGGCGCTGGGCCGCATCCCGTAGCCGCGCCCTGCCCCTGCCCCCACCCGGCGGGCTGCGGCGGGTTCCGGCGGGCCGCGGCGGCCGGGCACCGGTTCGTGGGCTACGCGAGTGCCGGGGACGTGTCCGCAGCACGGGTATGACAGGCTCTCGGTATGCCGCTGGACCAGAAGCCCGTTCCTACGCCGCCCGCCACGCCCCGGCCCGCCGAGACCGACTGGAGCGTCCGCTCGGCCGGTCCATGGGTCCACCGCGACCTGGCCGCCAACGGGGCACGGTTCCACATCGCCGAGGTCGGCGAGGGCCCGCTGGTCCTGCTGGTGCACGGCTGGCCGCAGTACTGGTGGGCCTGGCGGCACCAGCTGACCGCGCTGGCCGAGGCCGGGTACCGCGCGGTGGCGCTCGATCTGCGGGGCATGGGCGGCAGCGACCGGACCCCGCGCGGCTACGACCCGGGCAATCTGGCGCTGGACATCACCGGGGTGATCCGCTCGCTCGGTGAGCGCCGGGCCCATCTGGTCGGCCACGCCACCGGCGGCACGCTGGCCTGGGTGGCGGCCGTGATGCGGCCCTCGGTCATCCGGAGCCTGACGGTGGTCTCCGCGGCGCACCCCCGGCACCTGCGCCGGGCCCTGCTGACCGACCGCCGCCAGATCGCCGCCCTCGACCACGTCCTGGGCTTCCAGCGTCCGTGGATCCCGGAGCGGCAGCTGGTCGCGGACGACGGAGCCCTGGTCGCCGAGTACCTGAACGCCTGGACCGGCCCCTCCATGCTGGACCAGGAGGCGCTCACGGCCTACCGGAAGGCGATCCAGATCCCCAGCACCGCGCACTGCTCGATCGAGCCGTACCGGTGGCTGCTGCGGTCGATGGCCCGGCCCGACGGGATCCAGTTCGCCCGCCGGATGAAGAAGCCGATCACCGCACCCACCCTGCACGTGCAGGGCGCCGCCGACCCCGTGCTGCTGGCCCAGACCGCGCTGGGGGCCGGCGAGTACGTCGAGGCGCCGTACCGCTGGCGGCTGATGCCGGGCGTCGGGCACTTCCCGCACGAGGAGGCGCCGGAGGAGTTCACGGCGGAGCTCGTCAACTGGGTCGATCAGCACAAGGACTGACACCCGAACGGGTGAGTCTCGAAGCCTGACGCAGGCTCATATGACAATCGCACATGACAGATGCCCGGTCGGGACGGTTACTCCGCCCGGCCTACGGGCATCCATCCGGTATGACCTGGATGCCCGATCGTGAGCCCACCGCGCGCCGCCACCGGCCCGGCAGCGGCTCGCAGAGCCAGTCCGAGCGGTCCCACCTCCCCGAGCAGGAGCACGGGCCCCAGTGGCCGTACGAGGGCTCGGCGCGGCCACCGCGTGTGGGCGCGCGCCGGATGGGCATCCCACGCATCCTCGGACGGCGTGCCCGGTGGGTGGGCGCACGGCTGAGGCGCGAGGCCTGAGGCCCGACGGGCGGCACCCGAGCCGCCCCTGGGCCCGCCTTCACCTCGGGCCGACTGCGACCGGGCGGGCCGGGCCGGGCCGATGTCAGGTGAGCACGGTCGGCGACACCGCGGTGAACCAGAGCAGGACGAAGGTGGCGGCGGTCATCAGCGGGACCAGGACCTTGGTCTCCACGCCGTTGCCGCTGCGCTTGATCAGGACGACCTCGTAGCGCTCCTTGTGCGGCCACAGCAGCGGGGCGCCCTTCTTCGTGAGGCAGTCCCCGAGCAGGTGCGCGAGCGTCCCCAGTGCCACCGCGTACGGGAGCCAGCCCGGGGCGGTCGGCATCCAGTTGTTCAGGCCCGCCGTGCCGAGCGCCGCCATACCCATGACGGTGATCCACGCCGTGGGGCCGTCCCCGGGCGGGTGCAGCCGCAGGGCCCGGATGGCCAGGGCGAGCAGGAAGAAGGTCAGGCCGAGGGTGAAGTTCCGCCCCAGGTAGGTGATCCCGGCCCAGCTGCCCGCTCCCGTCAGCGCGACGAAGAGCAGCGAGTGGGTGGCGTGCCGGTGCCCGCCGGAGACCCAGGCCACCAGGCGGCAGAGCACCTTGGAGATCGGGCCGAGGAAGTTGGCGATGGTCCCGTCGTGGTGGTCCAGATCGGGCAGCAGCGCGGCGCCCGCGCACAGCACCGTGCCCATCAGGATGTCGGCCGGCCGCAGATGGGTGCCGAGCAGCAGCGGTGGCAGGAACGGCGCGGAGGCGGCGTACAGCATCGCGCCACTGATCGCGTGCGAGTGACCCATCATGACGTCTCGCTGACCTTCCGTCGGACCGGTCCGCCTCGCGTACCCCCGTTCCGTTTGAGCTGAACGGGTGAGCGCGGGCCGACGCTATCAGCAGGACCGGCCGATCCGTCGGAGGCCCGGGCCACGGCGACGCGGCTTCAGAGCGCGCAGCCCTCGGTGTCCACCCGTGCCGTCGCGGTGGCGCCCTGCACGGCGTCGTCGCGCACCTCGGCGGCGGTCAGCACGTAGCCCGTGTCCGCGCTGTCCAGCGACTTGGCGAAGACCACCCCGTACACCTCCCCCTCGGGGGTCAGCAGCGGACCGCCGCTGTTCCCCTGGCGGACCAGCGAGCGGACCGAGTACACGTCCCGGACCACCTGGCCGCGGTGGTAGATGTCCGGGCCGTTCGCCTGGATCCGGCCGCGGATCCGGGCGGGCTGGACGTTGAAGGCGCCGTTCTCGGGGAAGCCGGCCACGATCGCGCTGTCGTTGGTCCTGGCCTCGCCGGCGAAGTTGAGCGGCGGGGCGTTCAGCCGGGGGACGTCGAGCACCGCGATGTCCTTCTGCCAGTCGTAGCGGACCACCGTGGCGTCGTAGAGCTGGCCCGCCCCCCCGATCTGCACGGTCGGCTCCTCGACCCCGCCGACCACGTGGGCGTTGGTCATCACCCGGTGCGGGGCGAAGACGAAGCCGCTGCCCTCCAGGGTCTTGCCGCAGGCCGTGGCCGTGCCGACCACCTTGACCATGCTCTGGCGCGCCC
The DNA here is from genome assembly GCF_041434935.1 of Kitasatospora sp. NBC_00374. Taxonomy (NCBI): domain Bacteria; kingdom Bacillati; phylum Actinomycetota; class Actinomycetes; order Kitasatosporales; family Streptomycetaceae; genus Kitasatospora; species Kitasatospora sp. NBC_00374. The sequence goes on from NZ_CP107964.1 coordinate 4,159,606, forward strand.
GCTGGACGGCGGCACTGCCGGCCAGCGCCGGATCCGGCGCCTCGACCTCGGTGATCGGCTCGTGCTCGAAGGGGTTGAACACCTGGGGGAAGCCGCTGCGTGCCAGCTCCTTGCTGAAGTCGGAGAACCAGTTCGGCGCGTCCGCCGGGAGGACGTCCTGGACACCGCCCAGCACCGCGGAGGTGCGGACCTGTTTGGAGACGGTGGGCATCGAGGTCCCGGCCAGGGCCGATCCGATCAGCCAGGCCACCAGCAGCATCGAGATCACGTTGACCACCGAGCCGCCGATCGCGTCCACGGTTCTGGCCCGCCTGCGGCCGATGTGCCCGCGCAGCTTCCAGCCGAAGTGGGTGGTGACGGCCTGGCCGATGGCGGCCAGCACGATCACCACGATCACCGCGACCACCGAGGCGGTGGTGCCGGGTCCGATGTGCCGCAGCAGCAGCGGCAGCAGTTGCACCGCGATCAGGCCTCCGCCGAGGAAGCCGAGGACGGAGAGCACGCCGACCACGAAACCCTGCCGGTAGCCGGAGACGGCAAAGCCCACCGCGGCGGCGATCAGCAGCAGATCCAGGACGTTCACCCAGCTACCCTCCCATGTCCTCGGCGCGCGGCGGGCATACTCACGCCCGGTAGCTCGCTCGGCCCACCCGGCAGGCAGGGCGTGCACCGCACTGGGACCGTCTGAACAGAGAACCGTCACAACCCGACACCGCTCCGACACCGCAGGGACTCCGGGAGGCAGGCATGTGGGACGCCAGCAGCGCTGTGGAGGCCGAGTGGCTGCCCCCGCTCGACATCCCCGAGCCGGGCCCGCAGAACCGGTTCACCGTGTTCCTGCGCGCCCTGCTGGCGCTGCCCCAGATCATCGTGGTCTGGCTGCTGAGCATTGCCGCCTTCGTGGTCGTGGTGATCGGCTGGTTCGGCGCCCTGTTCCTCGGTCGGCTACCCGAATTCGCCGCCCGCTACCTGGCGCTGTACGTCGCGTACGACACACGGGTCGAGGCCTACCTGATGCTGCTCGTCGACCGCTACCCGCCGTTCGAGTTCGAGCCGGAGAAGTACCCGGTGCGGATCGAGGTCAGGCCCGGCCTGCTCAACCGGCTGGCGGTGTTCTTCCGGCTGGTGCTGATGATCCCCGCGGCCATCGTGCAGAACCTGCTGGTCACCGGGTGGTGGGTGGTGGCGTTCTTCAGCTGGCTGGTGGTCCTGGTCCTGGGGCGGATGCCGCGGCCCCTGTTCGAGGCGACGGCGGCCGTGCTGCGGTACCGGATGCGGTTCGAGGTGTACGCGCTGATGCTGACCGCGGCGTATCCAAAGCGGGTGTTCGGCGACCCGGAACCGCTCGCCGAGCCTCCGCTGCCGCCCGCCGGGGCGGCCTGGCCGGGCGCGGGGGCGGCCGAGGCGCCGTCCGGGCCGGCCTCCGAGGCAGCGGCCCCCGGTCCGGTGGCGGGGGCCGTGGGGGCGGGGGCCGCCGGGGCGGGTGCGCTGGGCGCGTCGGGCATCGCGAGGGCTTCGGCGACCAGGCCGCTGGTGGTCAGCGGGGCCGGGAAGGCGCTGCTGGTGCTGTTCATCGTGGCCGGCATCGCCTCCTCGATCACCAGTTCGGTCACCCGCAACTACGACTCCGACGACAACTACCACGCGACGATGCCGGTGGTCGGGGACCTGCCGGACGCGCCCGGCCCGATGACGGGCACCAGATAGCGGAATCCGTCATCCGCCATCCGTCGTCGCACAGACGGAGGCCACCCGCCCGACCCCCTCGTCAGCGCTCGCCGAACCCCCGCCCCGCCAGCCCGAGCGCCTCGTCCGAGAGCGCGATCATGCGCTCGGTGTCCCAGGGCCGTGCCAGGCCGCTGTAGTGCAGGACCCGGTCGATCACCCCGGCCGTGAAACCCCAGACCAGGCGCCCCGCCACATCGAAGACGGGCCCGGTGAAGCCGGACGGGTGCTTGAGCCTGGCCCGGTTGGCGGGATCGGTGAGGTCGGTCAGCGGCACCCGGAAGACCGCACCCGTCTCCGCCAGGTCGACCGGCGCGACCGGCGTCTCCCGGCGCCACCACCCGAGCACCGGCGTCACCACGAATCCGCTCACCGGGATGAAGAGTGCGGGCAAGGTCGCGAAGACCTGGACCCCCGACGGGTCGAGGCCGGTCTCCTCCGCCGCCTCCCGAAGCGCCGCCGCCACCGGCCCCGGACCGTCCGGATCCCCGTCCTCCGGGTCGAGCGCCCCGCCCGGGAAGGACGGCTGGCCGGCGTGCGAGCGCAGCGAACGGGCCCGCTCGATCAGCAGCAGGTCCGGGCCGAGCGGCCCCTGCCCGAAGAGCATCAGGACGGCGGAGGGCCGCCCGCCCTCCGCCGGCGGCAGAAAGCGGCTCAGCTGCTCCGGCCGCACCGTCTCGGCCGCCTCCCGTACCGGCAGCAGCCAGCCCGGCAGCCCGTCGCGTTCGATCGACACCGTCATGCCACCCCGTCCAGATCGCCGTCGTCGTCGCCGGACGGACCGGCCCCGCCACCCGCGCTCGGGGCGGGCTGCCCCGGATAGTCCGCCGGCGGCCGCAACCGCTGCCCGGGCTGCCCGCCCAGCTCGTACTTGAGCAGCTTGCGGGCCTTCTCCGGGTCGACCTCGCCCACCCCGTTCGACGGGCAGAGCGGCGCGATCGGACAGGCACCGCAGGCCGGTTTGCGGGAGTGGCAGACCCGGCGGCCGTGGAAGACCACCCGGTGCGAGAGCATCGTCCACTCGGACTTCGGGAAGATCTCGGCGACGACCGCCTCGACCTTCACCGGGTCCTCCTCGTCCGTCCAGCCGAAGCGCCGGGCAAGCCGGCCGAAGTGCGTGTCGACGGTGATCCCGGGGACCCCGAAGGCGTTGCCGAGCACGACGTTCGCGGTCTTGCGCCCGACCCCCGGCAGGGTGAGCAGGTCCTCCAACCGGCCCGGCACCTCGCCGTCGAAGCGGTCCCGGAGCGCGGCCGCCAGCCCGATCAGCGATCTGGCCTTGGCCCGGAAGAACCCCGTCGGCCGGATGATCTCTTCGAGTTCCTCCGGCACCGCCGCCGCCATGTCCTCGGGCGTCGGGTACTTCGCGAACAGCGCCGGCGTCGTCTGGTTCACCCGCAGGTCGGTCGTCTGGGCAGACAGCACCGTCGCCACCAGCAGTTCGAACGGCGACTCGAAGTCCAGCTCCGGGTGCGCGTACGGATACAGCTCCGCCAGCGCCCGGTTGATCTTCCGCGCCCGCCGCACCATCGCCAGATGCGACTCCGGCTTCTTCGGCTTCGCGACCCTCTGCACCGCGGGCGCAGCCTTCCGGACCTTGCTCTCTGCCATGCACGCAGGCTACGCCGAGCGGGCCGCCCTCCGTGGACGGTTCCACCGGTCGGGCCGAGCCGTTCGCCAAGCCGTTCGCCAAGCCGTTTCACCGCGCCGCTCGCCAAGCCGTGCACCCGCCGTGCACCCCGCCGTTCGCCGGGCCTTCCCGGACCGACGGGTGCCCACCTCGCGGGCTCCCGGAGGTCTCGCAGCGACCTCTCAGCGGCTCCTCGGAGGCCTGTTGAGGCCACGGACGGGTCCGCCCAGGTGCGACTACACCGCACGGATGGGTACAAATGGCCCCGTACGGTGTCCAGCAGGTCACCCCCTCCTCATATGATCGGAGTGACATGCGTCATCCTTGGTGGTGAGTAGCACTGCCCAGACACCAGCAGGAGGAAGCTCGTGGACGACGTTCTGCGGCGCGCCGCGCTCTTCGCGGCACTCGACGACGACCAGGCTGCCGAGCTGCGGGCTTCCATGACCGAGGTGACCCTCGCCCGCGGTGAGTCGCTGTTCCACGAAGGCGACCCGGGCGACCGGCTGTACGTCGTGGTCGAGGGCAAGGTGAAGCTGCACCGCGCGTCCCCCGACGGCCGCGAGAACATGCTCGCCGTGCTCGGCCCCAGCGAGATGATCGGCGAACTGTCGCTGTTCGACCCAGGTCCGCGGACCGCCACCGCCACCGCGCTGACCGAGGTGAAGCTGCTCGGCCTCGGCCACGGCGACCTCCTCCCGCTGCTGCACGCCCGCCCCGAGGTGTCGATCGCGCTGCTGCGCGCCATCGCCCGCCGGCTGCGCCGCACCAACGACGTGATGTCCGACCTGGTGTTCTCGGACGTCCCCGGCCGGGTGGCCAAGGCCCTGCTGGACCTCTCCCGCCGCTTCGGGGTGCCGTCCGACGAGGGCATCCACGTCGCGCACGACCTCACCCAGGAGGAGCTGGCCCAGCTGGTCGGCGCCTCGCGCGAGACGGTCAACAAGGCGCTCGCGGACTTCGCCGGCCGCGGCTGGCTGAAGCTGGAGGCCCGCGCGGTGGTCCTGATGGACGTCGAACGGCTGTCGCGCCGCTCGCGCTGACACCCCGCGCTGACGACGCGTGTACCGAGGGCCCGTGGGACAGCTCCCACGGGCCCTCGGGCGTTTCCCGGAGTCCACGACCCGGCAGGGCCACCGGCCTCAGATCAGACCGTGGTCCTCCAGGTAGCTGAGCTGGGCCCGCACCGAGAGCTCGGCGGCCGGCCACAGTGCCGGGTCCACGTCCGCGTACACCCGGGCGACCACCTCGGCGGGAGTCCGGCAGCCGGCCTCCACCGCCGTCTCGACCTGGGCCAGCCGGTTGGCACGGTGCGCCAGGTAGTAGTCGACGGCGCCCAGCGCGTCCGCGAGCACCGGCCCGTGCCCGGGCAGCACGGTGCGCACGCCCCGTTCGGCGGCCATGGTGTGCAGGCGGCGCAGCGAGTCCAGGTAGTCACCGAGCCGGCCGTCGGGGTGCGCGACCATTGTGGTGCCGCGGCCGAGGACGGTGTCGCCGGTCAGGATCGCGCCGTCGGCGGGCAGGTGGAAGGTCAGCGAGTCCGCGGTGTGGCCGGGCGTGCCGACCACCCGCAGCTCCAGACCGCCGACGTCGAGCACCTGGCCGTGGTGCAGCCCCTCGTCACCGAGCCGGTGCGCCGGGTCCAGGGCGAGCACCCGGCTGCCGGTGAGTTCGGCGAAGCGGGCGGCGCCCTCGGCGTGGTCGTGGTGGCCGTGCGTCAGCAGGGTCAACGTGATGCGTTTGCCCTGCTGCTCGGCCGCCTCGACCACGCGCCGCAGGTGCCCCTCGTCCAACGGACCCGGATCGACGACCGCGGCCCGGTCGGAACCGGGCTCGGACAGCAGCCAGGTGTTGGTGCCGTCCAGTGTCATCGGGGAGGGGTTGGGCGCCAGCACACACAGCGCCCGGGGGGTGGCCCCACCGCCGACCGTGGCGGCGGGGTCACCCGGGAGGAGACCGCTCACCGGCCGCCCTCGGTTCCGCGGTCCACGTCCGCGCTGCGGCGGACCAGGCTGCGGGCCGGCAGCGGCCGCGTCAGCGCACGCGGGGCGTACACGTCGTACGCGGCGGCGGCGCCGAACCGGTTTCGGGGCGTCAGGCTTCGGGCGGGCAGGGCGTGCGCCGTCCGGCGAGCCACGTCATTGTGGATCATCGGCCGAGTTTCCTTCCGTCTATGGTGACCCGGCCTCCGCCGAGCCCCTCTCCAACTCCCGGCGCCGCTACGCCGGGCCGCTTCGAACTCCGGCGCCGCGACGCCGGACGGTCCCATCGTCCCGGCGCCGCTACGCCGGACGGTCCCGAACTCCCGGCGCCGCTACGCCGGGAATTCCCCATCGATGGTCAGCTCTTCATACCCAGACCATCGCACCGTCATACGATCGCCCGCCACCTCGGCTGTACCAAGGACGGGGCTGATGGTGCGATGTTCCGCCGCCGCGAGCGCCTCGGCCGCGGTATGGGCGGGAAGCAGCTCGCGCAGCACGGTCACGGTGGGCGGAAGCATGCCGATCCGGCCCGCCTCGTAGCCCTCGACGGCTTCGGCGGGCGACAGCCAGGCGACCTTGTCCGCCTCGCCGACCTGGGCCGCCGCGTCCTGCCCGGCCGGCATGGCGGCGACGAAGAACCAGGTGTCGAAGCGGCGCTCCTCGAAGGCCGGGGTGGTCCAGCGGGCCCAGGCACCCAGCAGGTCGCTGCGCAGCACCAGTCCGTGCCCGCTCAGGAACTCGCCGAAGGACAGCTCGTGGGCCTCCAGCGCGGCGCGCTCGGCGCTCCAGTCCCGGGGCTCGGCCATGGTCTCGGCGTCCGGTCCGGCCAGCAGGACGCCGGCCTCCTCGAACGTCTCCCGGACGGCCGCGCAGACCACGGCCTTGGCGGCGCTGACCTCGATCCCCAGCCGCTGTGCCCACTCGCCGGGCGTCGGCCCGGCCCAGCGGAGGTCGGCCTCCGCGTCGCGCGGGTCGACCCCGCCACCGGGATAGGCGTACATGCCGCCGGCGAAGGCCATCGAGGTCCGGCGCCGCAGCAGGTACGCCTGCGGTCCGGCGGCCTCGTCCGACCGCCCGTCGCGCAGCAGCACCACGGTGGCCGACGGCTTCGGCGTCGCCGGCGTCAGCTCACCGGCCGCGAGCGCGCGGATCCGGGCAGGCCAGGACGGCGGCATCGGGAGCGACCTTGCTCGATGATCCATGCCCGGATGCTAAACGCGCGGGGCCCGGGTTGGACAGACCCGACCCCGGCCCCGCGCGAAAAGAGGGCGCACAGGACGGTCAGACGGCGGCGCGGACCCGCACCTGGAACTCGATCTCGACCGGGGCGTCGAGCGGGAGCACCGAGACGCCGACCGCGCTGCGCGCGTGCACACCGGCCTCGCCGAGCACCTGGCCGAGCAGCTCGCTGGCGCCGTTGATCACGCCGGGCTGACCGGTGAAGTCGGGGGCGGACGCCACGAAGCCGACCACCTTGACGACCTGCTCGATCAGGTCCAGGTCGCCGATCACCGACTTCACGGCGGCCAGGCCGTTGAGCGCGCAGGTCTGCGCGAGCTGCTTGGCCTCCTCGGCGGTGACCTCGGCACCGACCTTGCCGGTGATCGCGAGCTTGCCCGCCACCATCGGCAGCTGGCCGGCGGTCAGCACATGGTCGCCGGACCGCACCGCCGGGACGTAGGCGGCGACCGGCGCCGCGACGGCGGGCAGGGTGAGCCCGAGCTCGGCCAGCTTCTCCTCGACCTTGCTCATCAGCTCTTCTCCCGCTTCAGGTAGGCAACCAGCTGCTCGGGGTTGTTCGGCCCGGGCACGACCTGGACGAGCTCCCAGCCGTCCTCGCCCCAGGTGTCCAGAATCTGCTTGGTCGCGTGCACGAGCAGCGGCACGGTGACGTATTCCCACTTGGTCATGGGGGTGACTCTAGCCGTCGGCGAGGGTGTGAGGTGGGACACAGAGGGGGCATCAATCCGGGCGCCCGTCCGGATGCTCCCGTCATCGACGGCGCTCGCTGGTTACGCTCACGGGGAGGGCACCAGGCGGTGCCGGTCGACGGACGGACGGAGACGGAGCGTGGCGAGCACCCCCGGCCCCGAGGAGCGCGGCCCGGACTGGGAGGGCGTGCGGCTGCATGTCGTCAGCGGCAAGGGCGGCACCGGGAAGACCACGCTGGCGGCCGCACTCGCGCTGGCTCTGGCGGCCGAGGGGGGCCGCACCCTGCTGATCGAGGTCGAGGGCCGACAGGGCATCGCCGAGCTGTTCGGCATCTCCGCGCTGCCGTACGAGGAGCGCAAGGTCGCCACCGTCAGCCGGGCCAGGCTGGGGCTGCCCGCCGAGCCCGGTAGCAGGCCGGGCGAGTTGTACGCGCTGGCGATCGACACGGAGCAGGCGCTGCTGGAGTACCTGGAGATGTTCTACAAGCTCGGCCGGGCCGGCAAGGCCCTGCAGAAGGTCGGCTTCGTGGACTTCGCGACCACGGTCGCACCGGGCGTACGCGACGTCCTGCTCACCGGCAAGGCCTGCGAGGCGGCCCGCCGCAAGGGGTCGGACGGCCACCGGGCATACGACGCGATCGTCATGGACGCCCCGCCGACCGGCCGGATCACCCGCTTTCTGAACGTCAACTCCGAGGTCGCCGGGCTGGCCAGATTCGGCCCGATACACACTCAGGCGCAGGCCGTGATGCGGGTGTTGAAGTCACCGGAGACGGCGGTGCACTTCGTCACGCTGCTGGAGGAGATGCCGGTGCAGGAGACGGTGGACGGGATCACCGACCTCCGGGAGGCGCAACTGCCGCTGGGCGGGGTGATGGTGAACATGGTCCGGCCGCCGGTGCTGGACGCGGCCGCGGTGGCGGCGGTGCACGGCGACCACCGCGAGGAGGTGGCGCAGGCACTCGGCGAGGCCGGCCTCGGCGGCCGGTCGCGCAAGCCCGAGACCGTCCGGGCGGCCGTCGAACCGCTGCTCGACCCGTTGCTGGAACAGGCCAGGGAGCACGCCGAGCGGGTGGAACTGGAGCGGGACCAGCGGGCCGACCTGCAGCAGCTGGAACTGCCGACCTACGAGCTGCCGCTGCTCGGCGAAGGCGTGGACCTCGGCGGGCTGTACCGGCTCGCGAGCGAACTCAAGCGGCAGGGGGCGGCATGACAACCCGGTTGGAGATCGACGCGCTGATCGACGATCCGAAGACCCGGATCGTCGTCTGCTGCGGCTCGGGCGGTGTCGGCAAGACCACCACCGCCGCGGCGATCGGCCTGCGGGCCGCCGAGCGCGGCCGCAAGGCCGTGGTGCTGACCATCGACCCGGCCCGGCGGCTGGCCCAGTCGATGGGCCTGACCGAGCTGGACAACACTCCCCGGCTGGTCAAGGACGTCGACGGCCCCGGCGAGCTGCAGGCCATGATGCTCGACATGAAGCGGACCTTCGACGAGGTCGTGCTGGCCCACGCCGACCCGGAGCGGGCCAAGGCGATCCTGGAGAACCCCTTCTACCAGTCGCTGTCGGCCGGCTTCGCCGGCACCCAGGAGTACATGGCGATGGAGAAGCTCGGCCAGCTGCGGGCCGCCGAGCGCTGGGACCTGATCGTGGTGGACACTCCGCCGTCCCGCTCCGCACTGGACTTCCTGGACGCCCCGGGCCGGCTCGGCTCCTTCCTGGACGGGCGGGTGATCCGGATGCTCACCGCCCCGGCCAAGGTCGGCGGCCGGAGTGCGATGAAGTTCCTCAACGTCGGGATGGGCCTGCTGACCGGCACCCTGGGAAAGATCTTCGGCGCCCAGCTGCTGACCGACATCCAGACCTTCGTGAGCGCGATGGACTCGATGTTCGGCGGCTTCCGCGAGCGGGCCGACCGCACGTACCAGCTGCTCAAGGCGCCGGGCACGGCCTTCCTGGTGGTCGCCGCGCCGGAGCGGGACGCGCTGCGCGAGGCCGCGTACTTCGTCGACCGGCTGGCCGCCGACGAGATGCCGCTGGCCGGGCTGGTGCTCAACCGGGTGCACTCCACCGGGGCCGCACAGCTGACCGCCGAACGGGCGCTGGCCGCCGCCGAGATGCTGGAGGAGAACGGCTCGCAGACCGCCACGGTGCAGGCCGAGACGCTGGCCGCCGGACTGTTGCGGCTGCACGCGGAGCGGATGCAGATCATGGACCGGGAGCGACGCACCCGGGACCGGTTCGTCTCGGTCTATCCGGACGTACCGATGGTGGAGGTGCCGGCACTGGCCGGTGACGTGCACGACCTCGCCGGACTGCGCATCATCGGCGAACGCCTCAGCGCGCCGCCGCCCTCGGGCCCGGCGAAGCGGTGAGCAGGGTGAACGGAGCGATCCGGCGGAACTCGGAGCGCAGCCCGGGCAGCAGACCCCCTCTGGTGCACCGGGCGGGACACGGACACCGGCCGGACCGGTACCTGTCGATCGCCGCCCCCACACCTGCCGACTGCCCGTCAGCATCCCTGCGGTCGATGGCGGGAGAAGCTCAGCCCGCCTGGGCGTAGTCGCGCAGGATCACTCCTGTTGCCAGCGACTCCTCGTACTCCGCCCGGGCCGTCTCCAGCAGCCTGCGCCAGGAGCCCACGGTGGGACGACGCCGCAGCAGCGCCCTGCGCTCCCGCTCCGTCATCCCTCCCCAGACACCGAACTCGACCCGGTTGTCGAGCGCGTCGGCCAGGCATTCGGTGCGAACGGGACACCCGCTGCACACGGCCTTGGCGCGATTCTGCGCGGCCCCCTGTACGAACAATTCATCCGGATCGCTCGTGCGGCAGGCCGCCAATGCGCTCCAGTCGTCTACCCAGCCCATGCTGGCGCCGTCCTCTCCCGAATCGGGGCTCCCCCACGGCGGCAACGGCATATTCACCGCTGCCAGTTGAGGACGTTACGGAAGAACGGCACTCCGCAACAGCCCCTTCGGGCTCAATCTCAAATGACCCAATCGGACTATGGGTACCCGATACCTCACTCGTTGGAGTGATCGCAGGTCGTAGGCCTTGCCGACACTCCCGAGACAACTATCATCACACTCTGCTACGGAAAATCGAGGGATACCCGGGCATCATTGGCCGCAAAAGGCTCTAAATCGGGCAAAGCTCATCACTCACAAGAGTGGTGATGATGAACAGAGCGAAGCTGTCGCAGTCTTGTGACAAGCCTAGGCGAACACCTGCCCCCATGGTGGGGAATCCGGCACGTAGGGTTCTCCCATGGCACCTCAGCGAACCTCGGGATCAGCGCTCGACAAGGCGAGCCTCGGAGTCAAGTTCCTGGGCGGCAGCGTGCTCGCCGGCGTCCTGGTCGCCGGCATGGCCCTGCCGGCCGTCGGCGCGCTCGGGCTCACGGCCAAGGACACGGCCGACAGCTTCGACAACATCCCCGCGGACTTCAAGACTCCCACCCTCTCCCAGGCGTCGACGATCTACGACGCCAAGGGCGGGCTGATCGCCAAGGTCTACGACCGGGACCGAACGATCCTCACCTCGGACCAGATGGCGCCGATCATGCGCAAGGCCCAGGTGGACATCGAGGACAGCCGCTTCTACGAGCACGGCGCCGTCGACCTCAAGGGCGTGCTGCGGGCGATCACCAAGAACGCCGAGGCCGGATCCGCCACCCAGGGCGCGTCCACGCTGACCCAGCAGTACGTGAAGAACGTCTTCGTCGAGCAGGCCGGTGACGACCAGCAGGCCTTCCTCGAGGCGACCAAGAAGAGCCTGGGCCGCAAGATCCAGGAGCTGAAGTACGCCATCAAGCTGGAGGAGGAGCTGACCAAGGATCAGATCCTCACCAACTACCTCAACATCACCTTCTACGGCCACCAGGCGTACGGCATCGAGGCCGCCGCCAACCGCTACTTCAGCAAGAGCGCCAAGGACCTGACCGTCCCCGAGGCCGCGATGCTGGCCGGGCTGGTGCAGAACCCCACGGCCTACGACCCGATCCTGCACCCGCAGGCCGCGCAGACCAGGCGCAACACGGTCATCGGCAAGCTGCTGGAGTACAAGCACATCTCGCCGGAGGAGGCCAAGGCCGCCACCGAGGCCCCGCTCGGGATCAAGTACCGGGAGCCGCTGAACGGCTGCATCACCGCCCAGGCGGGGATGGGCTTCTTCTGCGACTACGTGCGCCGGGTGGTCAAGCAGGACCCGGTCTTCGGCAAGACCGCCACCGACCGGCAGAAGCTGTGGAGCCAGGGCGGCCTGAAGATCAACACCACCATCGACCCGGACAAGCAGGCCGCCGCCTACAACGCGGTGACCAAGAAGGTCTACGCGACCGACTCGGTCTCGGCCGCGGCCACCATGGTCAAGCCGGGCACCGGCGAGATCCTGGCGATGGCGCAGACCCGGCCGTACGGCCTGGACGGCAAGCAGAACCAGACCGTCCTCAACCTCAACGTCGACGCCGCGATGGGCGGCGGCAACGGCTTCTCCCCCGGCTCGACCTTCAAGCCGATCCTGGCCGCGGCCGCGCTCGAATCGGGTATTCCGATCACCCAGGAGTACCCCTCCCCGCACGACATGGACTACCCGTCCATGAGCACCTGCGAGGGCACCTGGAAGAACAGCACCCGCAACGCGGCGACCGTGGAGAACGAGTCGGCCAGCGAGGTCGGACCGTTCTCGCTGAAGGACGCCATGGCGAAGTCGGTCAACACCTACTTCGTGCAGATGGAGCAGCAGGTCGGTCTCTGCCCGATGAAGCAGATGGCGGACAAGCTCGGCATCAAGAACAAGGCCAACGGCAAGCCGATGGAGCAGGTCCCCTCCATGGTGCTCGGCACCCAGGAGGTCAGCCCGCTGACCATGGCCAACGTGTACGCGACCTTCGCCGCCCGCGGCCTGTACTGCAGCCCGGTCGCGATCAGCTCGATGGTCGCCGCCGACGGCAAGAAGCTCCAGGTGCCGAAGGCCAACTGCACCCAGGCGATGTCCGAGGCCACCGCGGACGGCGTCACCACGCTGCTGCTGGGCGTGACCGAGAAGGGCACCGGCTCGTCGCTCGGCCTGGACGGCGGGCGTTCGATCGCCGGCAAGACCGGTACCACCGACAACCGGTACGCCGCCTGGTTCACCGGATTCACCCCGGAGCTGTCCACCTCGGTCTGGCTCGGCGGCCCCACCGGCAACGTCTCGATGAAGAACATCAAGATCGGCGGCAAGCCCTTCAGCGCGGTCTACGGCGCCGACGGCCCCGGCCCGATCTGGCAGCTGGCGATGAACGACGCGCTGGACGGCACGCCGAAGTCCAGCTTCCACACGGTCAACATCCCGGTGCCGGTGACCCCGACGCCCACCGACGGTGCCACCCCGCCGTCCGGGGACGCCGCCACCGCCGGCAACAACGGCGGCGGGCTGATCAACGGGGGCTTCACCTTCCCGCCGATCGGGACCGACGGCGGCATCGGCGGCAACAACGGCAACGGCGGCAACACCGGCGGCCGACGCCACTGACCCCCGCGGGGCGACCCGAGCCCGCAGCGCGACGAACGCCCGAGGGCGGTCCCCGAAGCACGGGGACCGCCCTCGGGCGTGTCCGGTACCGGCCGGCAACTCGGCCGACCTGCGTCGACGTGGGCCGACACGGGCCGACGCGGGCCGACGCGGCTCGGCGCGCGGCCGGGTCAGCCCGCCAGCGCGGCCTTCACCGCGGCGGCCACCCGGCCGCCCTCGGCCCGGTCGCCGACCTTGGGGCGCACCAGCTTCATCACCGCACCCATCGCCTGCGGGCCGGTGGCACCGACCGCGGCCACCGCCTCGGCGACGATCGCGGTCAGCTCCTCGTCCGAGAGCTGCTGCGGCAGGTACTGCGCCAGCACCTCGCCCTCGGCCCGCTCCCGGGCGGCCGACTCGGTCCGGCCGGCCTGCTCGAAGGCCTCCGCCGCCTCCCGGCGCTTCTTGGCCTCGCGGACCACCAGCTGAAGCACCTCGCTGTCGGAGAGCTCGCGCTTCTCCTTACCGGCCACCTCCTCCGAGGTGACCGCCGACAGTGTCAGCCGGATGGTGGAGGAGCGCAGCTCGTCCCGGGCCCTGATCGCAGCCGTCAGGTCCTCCTGCAGCTGCTGCTTAAGCGTCGTCATGCCGACGAGTCTCGCACCTGACCGGCACCGACGCCCCTGATTAAGCCCCCGCGGGCCCGCCCTGCCATCCTCCCGGCGCCGGCCACGGCGGGCCGCGGCGGGCGGCGCGGGCTCGGCGGAGGATGACGGCAGCTCACCGGCACCCTCGGTGACCACCTGCGCGTTCGGTCTCTGATCGCCCGTCTGAGACCATGGACCGATGCGACCGCTGTACTCCGTCCCGCTCGGAATCGCCGCCACCGGCGCCGCCTGCCTCGCCTACGCCGCCGGGTACGAGGTCCGCTCGTTCCGGCTGCGCCGGGTGGAGGTCCCGATCCTGCCGCGCGGCGCCCGGCCCCTCCGGGTGCTCCAGCTCTCCGACATCCACATGGTCGCCGGACAGGGCAAGAAGCAGCGCTGGCTGCAGAGCCTCGCCGGGCTCCGGCCCGACCTGGTGGTGAACACCGGCGACAACCTCTCCGACCCGCTCGGCGTACCCGCCACCCTCGACGCGCTCGGCCCGCTGATGGACTTCCCTGGTGTCTACGTCTTCGGCTCCAACGACTACTACGGTCCGGCCCGCAAGAGCCCGACCCGCTACCTCGGTGCGCTGCGCAGCGGCATCCACGGCCTCAACAACCCGGACGGCACCGGTCGACGGGGCATCACCGGAGCCGTCCACAACCCCTGGCAGAAGCTGCGCGACGGCTTCGACGCGGCCGGCTGGCTCAACCTCAACAACGCCCGTGGCCGGCTGACCCTGGCCGGCCTCGACGTCGAGTTCACCGGCCTGGACGACCCGCACATCCGGCACGACCGCTACGAGGACGTGGCCGGCGGGCCCTCGCCCGACGCCGACCTCTCGCTGGCCGTGGTGCACGCCCCGTACCTGCGGGTGCTGGACGCCTTCACCGCCGACCGGTACCCGCTGATACTGGCCGGGCACACCCACGGCGGACAGCTCTGCATCCCGTTCTACGGCGCCCTGGTCACCAACTGCGACCTGGACGCCGACCGGGTCAAGGGCCTGTCCGCCCACCGCGCCGGCGGCCAGCGCTCCTACCTGCACGTCTCGGCCGGCTGCGGCACCAACCGCTACACCCCGGTCCGCTTCGCCTGCCCGCCGGAGGCCACCCTGCTCACCCTGACGCCTCGGCGCTGACCTGCGACGAAGCCCTCCGGGGAATCGGATTTCGTCTCTCGGCGCACGTCCGGTAGAGTTCTACTCGTTGCGCCGGAGACGGAAGCAACAACAGCAGGACCGGGGTGTGGCGCAGCTTGGTAGCGCGCTTCGTTCGGGACGAAGAGGCCGTGGGTTCAAATCCCGCCACCCCGACCCAGTAAGACCAGCTCAGGGCCGGTCTCCCGCAAGGGAGACCGGCCCTGACTGGTTCTCAGGGCGCGTCCGGCCTCTCCTCCCGCATCCCGGTGAGCGCGGCCTGTGGTCGGAGCCGTTGGCCGCACCGCGGCCGTGAACCACGCAGGCGAGCCTGTGGCCCTCGCACGGCTTCGGCCGGGTGCGGGCGATGGTGCGGTGGGAGGGAGGACGCCCTTGGGGCGCCGATGTCCAGGCAGGAGTCGCCCTTCGGCGGGCATCGGTGCAGCTCGCCGGCGTCCGGCTCGTACGGCCGCCGCCCCACCCGGACGCTCGTCGGACGGAGAGGCGCCGTGGCGCCCACGGCGCGGGGGCCGCTGCTGCGCAGGAAGTCGGCCGGTCCTGGTTTCTGCGCAGCGGGCTCTGGTGGGAGTGGCCTCGGGTCAGCTGGGGGGACCGGACCAGATGACGTTCTTGCGCTGCAGCCCGGAGCCGTAGTTGAACTCGACGGTGAACGGGTCGGCTGCGTCGTCCGGCAGGGCGTACGCAGACAGGCTGGTGGCCTCCTGGCCGGGAGCAACGGAGCCGGCGAGGAACTTCGTCCGTCCGCTTCCGTCGATCAGAGTGAAGACGAGGTTGCCCTTGGCGTCCTTGACGAAGGGCGATCCGGACCCGTAGAGCGAGAGCTCCTTCGGCCCGGTGTTGACGACGGTGATCCGCACCTGGATGATCTTGGCGTTCTTGGGGGCCTCGTGCACGGTCTCACGCGGAACGTACGGCTCCGGCGCCGCCGTTGTGACCTTCAGTCCGTCCTCGTACGTGTAGGACTGGCCGAACGACAGGCGCCGGGCCCGCTCGTCCGCGGCCCGCTTCTCCTGCTCGGCCTCGATCCTCTTGTGTGCGGCGTCGATCCGCTCCTTCTCCTTCGCCGCCCGCTCCTCGGCGCGAGCGCGGGCGGCGTCCTCGTCCGCCCGTCGCTCCTCGTTGACCGCCCGTACATGCGCCACGACGACCACCCCGGTGCCGACCGAGACCAGCAGGCCTGCGACGCCCAGGATCACGCCCGCGAGCGCCATCGCCCGGTTGGTCGCCTGCCCCTTGCGCACAAGGCCCAGCCCGATGGCACCGAAGATCACGGCAAGCAGGGACGGCAGCCAGGACAGCCAGAACAGGATGAGGACCAGGCTGAGGACGGCACCGGTGATCCCGAGCACCATGGCCGCGATGCCAAGGCCGTTGCGAGGCTGCGGCGCCGGCATCGGGTACAGCGGCCAGTACGGCACACCCGGGCCCGCGCCCGGGGCAGGGGTCGCCCCCTGACCCGGCGTCTCGCCCTGGCCCTCGCCCTGCCCCTGGACGGGCGGTGCCCACGGGTTGGCGTCGGCCGGTTCCCCGGCGGACTGCGGGCTGTCGGGCGGGGCAGGTGTGGTCATACGAAATCCTTCAAGCACGTTGAGATGATGAGCGGCTGGTCAGCGCCGACGCCGAAGTCTGTCCCGATCCCCCGGCGACAGCGATCCGATTTCCGCGAAGCGGGCACCGGCCCCGACCGGACCCACACGTCGACACCCCGGGACGGGACACCGACGGGGTCGGCGGGTGATCAACATACAGGTGGCGGTCACGGCCCCGACATCGCGATCCGGGGCCAGGCCGGGCAGCAGCAGCTGTGGTTCGCAGGCGGCTGACCGTGATCCTCGGGTCTGCCTGCGCGCCCGGCGCCACCGCGCCTAGCCTGGCCGGGTGAACCCGCCTCCCCGGCGCCGGCCTCTCGCCGATCCCGCGACACGGCAGTCGCCACATCCGGCGACGACGGTCCCCAGCGCGGAGGAACGGGTGAGCACCTGGCAGTCGATCCTGCTCCCGCTCTCCTCCCGTCAGCCGCAGGTCGACCCCGAGCCGACAGGCGATGCCGCCGCGGAGCCGAGGAGTGGTCCCGAGGCCTACGGGGTGGCGACCTGGGAGGAGGTCGACCGGAAGCTCGAAGCGCGGATCGCCGCCCTCAAGGAGCAGGAGCGTGCCCGCGTCGAGCGCGAGGCGGAGGCCGTCCGACGACGAGCCGCCCTCGCCCGTCGGCGAGCACTGGCCGCGCTCGCCGACTCGGTGCTCGCCCTGGTGGAAGCCCGTCGGCTCGCCGACCCGGAGGGCTGGCGGGCCGTGGTCGAGCAGGAACAGCGCCGAGCCGAGGCGTGGCGGAGAACGGCGCACGAGAACGCCCAACGGTGGGCTGTCGTCCAGGAGAACAACCGACGGGCCGCGGAGCGGCTGGCGGCGGGCGGTTCGTGGGCGGGGGTGGGTTACGCGTTCCCCGCTCCCGTGGCCGAAGCCCCGTGGGAACCGGCGATCCAGCTCGTCTACCTCGTCGAGCACCGCGGGCTTCGCGCAGTGAAGATCGGCATCGGTAGCTCGGGCCGGATCCTGGAGCACGTCCGCAACGGGTGGCGGGAGACCCACCGGTCCCAGCTGTCCCGCCATGCCCGACGGGTCGAGGCGGCCGTACTCGAGCGCGTCCGGAGCGCGGGGATTCCGCCGTTCCTGACGCAGGGACAGATGCCGCAGGCCGGCTGGACCGAGACGATGGACTCCGCGCTGATCTCGGCGGACGAGGTATGGGCGATGGTGGCGGAAGAGTACGCGGCGCTGGAGCGCGGAGCCGAGCGGGAAGCGTCCGTCGGAGTGACAGCCCGACGGGTCATCACGGATCGAGACGGGGCCGACACCTAGCGTGACCGTATGACCACAGAACGTTTTCTCGGCGCTTCCGGGGGGCCGGCGATGCCGGTTGCCCCCCGGCGAAGCGGGTTCGCGGCACTGTTCGTGCTGGCTCTCGCCCTGCTCACCGCCGTCGCGGCCATCACTCCGGCCGCCGCCGCGCGCCGGGCGGGGGGCACCGTGACCGTGGAGGTCGTCAACAACAGCGACCGCGACCTGATCGGCTCGGCCATCAACGTCATCCACGGCTGCCTGCTCGCCCCGGCGCCGGGCCGTATCAACGCGGGAACCACCGGCCGCTGGACCGCGACGGCGTGCGGCGACCTCGTCGGCACCGAGGGAACGATCTCCTACCAGGTCGCGGGCGAGGGCACCGCGACGGTCGACGTGGGCTGGAACGTCCCGTTCGTCGGTGAGAACAGCTTCACGGAGAAGGCTCCCACCGGCTACGTGGTGAGCCACAGCGGCGGCGAGGACCCGAGCTCGCCCGCCCGGTTCACCTTCGACTGCAACTCCACGACCTGCGACGGGATCCCCGACGACTGGAAGCGGAACGGCGTCACCATCGACCCCGGCAACGGCGCCGGCCCGCAGTTCATCGACCTGCCCAAGATGGGCGCGGACGTGAACAAGCCGGACGTCTTCGTCCAGCTCGACTGGATGGCCGGTCCGGCCCACAGCCACGCGCTCGACCCGCAGGCGATCAGGAAGGTGGTCGACGCCTTCGCGAAGTCGCCGTTCAACCGGCACTCCCCGACGACGGGCATCAACCTGCACGTCGACGCCGGGCCCAACAGCGTTCTCAACTTCGCGACCGGTGCCACCTGGGGCACCCTCAGCCGGGCGAAGGCGCTGACCGAGACCGCCAACCTGGGGGTCAAGGACGCGAACGGCATGTACACCTGGAACGCCTTCAACGCGCTGAAGACGGCCACCACGGGCGGTTTCGTGAACACCGGGCGGTCGTCGATCTTCCACTACGCGATCTCGGCGCACAACCTGGAGCCCGGTTCCGCCTCCAGCGGCATCTCCTCCGGCACCCCGGCCAGCGACTTCATCGTCAGCCTGGGCAGCTTCACCAACAACGTCGGCACGGTCAACGAGCAGGCCGGGACGTTCATGCACGAGCTGGGCCACAACCTCGGCCTGCGGCACGGCGGGGACTTCGACCTGCCCAACCACCGGCCGCAGTACTTCAGCGTGATGAACTACTCGTACCAGATGGGCCTGGCCTCCGGGACCACCAGCGGGCTCATGGACTACTCCCGTCAGGCGGCCTCGCTGCAGGAGCCCACCCTGGACGAGCGGCAGTACCCGGGCAGTGTGGGGAACTTCGACGTCCGGCACTACTGCACCAAGCCGACCGGGGGCGGCTCGTTCGTCACCGTGCTGGCGAGCGCCGGCCGGGTCGACTGGAACTGCAACGGCATGATCGACGAGAGCCCGGTCGCGGTCGACACCAACAACGACGGGCAGATCACCACCCTCACCGGCCACAACGACTGGAACGCCATCCAGCTGCGCGGCGGCTCGATCAGCCACCCCGGTGACTCCGGCGGCGTTCCGGCGCCGACCCCGGACAACGAGCTGACCCCCGACGAGGCCGCCATGGACCTCCCGGTGGACACCACGCCGCCGGTCACCACGGCGAAGACGCACCCGTACGCCGGGGAGCACGAGGTCTACCACGAGGACGTCACCGTCACCCTCACCGCGACGGACGACATCTCCGGCGTGGCCAGGACCGAGTACAACCTCGACGGCGCGGGATGGCGGGACTACACCGGCCCGGTCACCGTGAGCGGCGACGGCGAGCACACACTGCTCTACCGCTCGATCGACCACTCGCAGAACGTGGAGCAGGCCAAGTCGCTGACCATCCGGATCGACTGCGACGGGGAGCGGCACGACGACTGGCACCAGTCACCGTGACAGCGGCCTCGCGTGATCCGCGCCCACGCGCCACGCGAGGGCCCGGCCCACGGGGAACGTCCACCGGCGGACGTCCGCAGGCCGACTGACCGCACCACCGGACCCCCGGGCCGCCCCTCGGCCCGGGGGTCCGCGCGTGTCCGACACCCCGCCGGAGGGGGTTCGCCCTCGCCCGGCCAGGGCGTCTGCGGGCTGCCCGCCACCGGGCGGCGAGAGCAGGCCGGGCCACGGGTAGCCTGCCAGGCGAGCCCGGGCCCCACGGCCGTCAGCAGCAGAGGGAGAACCATGGCAGAGCCCCTGATCGTCGCCGTCGCCGGCCGCGTCCCGGACGTCGACCCCACGGCGTTCGTCGCCCCCAACGCGGTGGTGGTCGGATCGGTCACCGTCGCCGCCCGCGCGAGCGTCTGGTACGGCGCCGTCCTGCGCGGCGACGCGGAGTCCATCTCGGTGGGCGCGGACACCAACATCCAGGACAACTGCACGGTGCACAGCGATCTCGGCTTCCCCGCGGTGCTCGGTGAGCGGATCTCGGTGGGCCACAACGCGGTGCTGCACGGCTGCACGGTGGAGGACGACGTCCTGGTCGGGATGAGCGCCACGGTGCTCAACGGCGCCCGGATCGGCGCCGGATCGCTGATCGCGGCCGGCGCCGTGGTGCCCCAGGGGATGCAGGTGCCGCCGGGCTCCCTGGTGGCCGGGGTGCCCGCCAGGGTGAAGCGCGAGCTCACCGAGGAGGAGCGCGCCGGCATCAAGGCCAACGGCGAGGGGTACGTCCTGCTCGCCGGGGCGCACGGTGAGATCACGGCGCCCTGACCGGCGTCCGCACCGGTGCGCCGGTCGCGGCGCACCCGTAGCAGCGAGGCCTGCCGGAACACTCCGGCAGGCCTCCGGCGTTCCGCCGCGCCACCGGCCCCGCCTCAGTGCTGAGCCGCGAAGCTCCACCGGGTGGGCGAGCCCGTGAAGTCCTCCTGCAACAGGCCGAACACCTCGGAGGGCCGCACCCGGAAGGTCGAATTCACCGCCGGATCGAGGAAGTCGATCCCGTAGTCGGTGCCGTACTTGTCGTTGAGGGCGGCCAGGAACGCGGCGATCTCCGCCGGCTCGACGACCAGGCCGGCCCGGCCCTCCAGCACCACCGGCTCGCGCGGGTTGTCGGTGGTCACCACGCAGTCGGCGCGACCGGCGAGGTTGCGGGCCTTGCGTGACCCGCGGCTGCTGCTGAACCACAGCGCCCCGTCGAGCCAGACGCCCCAGACCGGCATCGCATGGGGCCTGCCGTCCGGTCGCACGGTGGAGATCCAGTAGTCGTGCGAGCCGGTCAGCCGCTGCCGGGCCCACGACCACGGGAGCAGACCGGTGCCCTGATCGGCGGGCAGGATCCCGTATCCGGGCATGTGCGGACGGGCCGGGGCCGGCTCCGACACTGGATCACCTCCGCCTGGCACCGCATCGTCGGCGGCCCGCCGACGCGGGCTGCGCCCACCGTAGTGCGGCGACCCGCGACGGGCCCGCAGCCACACGCCCACTCACCCTCGGAATTCGCCCGGCCACCCTGAGTGGCGGCCCTGTCCGATCGCCCATAGCTTCGATTCGACGGGCGTGCACCCCGCGGGGCCCCGGCACGTCACCGCCCAAGCACACCACCGAACACCCGGAAGGCAGGTCACCACCCCATGCCCACACGACCGATTCACTACTGCGCAGGCCTCGCGGCCGCCCTGCTCGCCGGCCTGGGAACGGCGCCCCCCGCCCACGCGACGGGCTGGCACGTCGTCCGGCCGGGTGAGTCGATCCAGCAAGCGGTCGACGCCGCCTCCCCCGGGGACGGCATCCAGCTCCTCGCCGGCACCTACCGGGGGAGTGTGCAGGTCACCACCCCCAACCTCACCATCCGCGGGGCGGGCCGGGCCACCGTGATCTCCCCGTCCGACGGCCAGGCCGACCAGGCGTGCGCGGCGGCCGGCCACGGCCTCTGTGTCAGCGGCACCGCCGCCACCCTGTTGTCCGGTGTGCGGATCGAGGCGCTGACCGTCCAGGGGTTCAAGAAGAACGGGATCGCCGCCACCATGACGGACCGTCTGCAGGTCCGCGGCGTCCTCGCCCGGAACAACGGCCAGCAGGGCATCAGCCAGGAGAGGTCCATCCGGGCGACGGTGGTCGGCAACGAGGCCAGGGACAACGGTCAGGCCGGCGTCTTCCTGGCGAACGCCGTCAACGAGGAGGGCGGCGCCATCGACACCCAGGGCACCGTGATCAGCGGCAACCGCCTCACCGGCAACCGGATCGGCGTCGTGGTCCGCCGGGCCCGGGAGCTGACCGTCGAGCAGAACAGCGTCTCGGGCAACTGCGGCGGCATCTTCCTCGTGGGCGACGAGGGCTCCCCGAAGGCGGGCTCACTGACCGTCCGCCAGAACCACGTGTTCGCGAACAACCAGTACTGCCCGCCCAACCCCCGGCTCGACTACATCCAGGGCACCGGCATCCTCCTCACCGGCGTGGAGGACACCGAGGTGACCGGCAACCGGGTCGAGGACAACAACGGCGCCTCCTCGATGTCCGGCGGCATCGTCCTGTTCCGCAGCGTGGTGGGCACCCCGAACACCCGGATCTCCGTCCAGGACAACGTCGCCCTCCGCAACGGCCCCGCCGACCTCGCCGACCGCGACCCCGCCGGGACGGGCAACTCCTTCGCCGGCAACACCTGCCGGGTCTCCGAACCGTCCGGCCACTGCTGACCCGCCCGGCCCCGCCGGGGCCGGACACCCCCATGAGAAAGGTGACCCGATGACCACCGCCCAACCCACCGCGCGCCGCCGCAGCACCGCACAGCCGGCGCCGCCGCCGGCGACGGCCGCCCCCGCCGCGCAGCCCGCGTCCCCGCAGGCCGCCATGCGCCTGCGCGAGCTGGTCTTCGGCGCGGCCTGTGCGGCGGCCGTCCGCGCGGCCGCGTCGCTGGGTGTCGCCGACGCGCTCGGCGAGCAGCCCGCGACCGTCGAGGAACTGGCCGCGGCCGTCCACGCCGAGCCCAGACCGCTGCGCCGGCTGCTGCGGGCGCTCTCCTGCTACGGCGTGTTCACCGAGACGGACGGCGACCGCTACGCCCACACCGACATGTCCCGCCAGCTGCGCCAGGACGCCCCGAACACCCTGCACCACATCGCCCTGTGGTGCACCGAGCCGTGGACCTGGCAGGCCTGGCCCCGCCTGGACGAGGCCGTCCGCACCGGCCGGAACATCTTCCCCGACCTGTTCGGCAAGGAGTTCTTCGACTACCTGCACGACGACGCGGGCGACTCGGCCCGGGTGTTCAACCAGGCCATGACCAGCTCCAGCCGCCAGTCCGCGGCCGACCTCGCGGCCTTCCTGGACCTCGACGGTGTCTCCAGCGTGGTGGACATCGGCGGCGGCCAGGGCCACGTGGTGGCCAGTCTGCTGGAGAAGCACCCGGCGCTGCACGGGACACTGCTGGACCTCCCGCAGGTCGTCGCGCACGCCGACGCCAGGCTGCAGCCGGGCGGCGCCCTCGCCGACCGCGCACGCCTCGTTCCGGGCGACTGCCGGGTCGACATCCCGGTCCGCGCGGACCTCTACATCATCAAGAACATCCTCGAGTGGGACGACGAGAGCACCCGTCGTACGCTGCGCAACGTCCTGGCCGCCGCCCGCCCGGGCGCCCGGGTGGTGGTGGTCGAGAACCTGGTCGACGACAGCCCCTCGATGCGGTTCACCACGGCGATGGACCTGATGCTGCTGCTCAACGTCGGCGGCGCCAAGCACTCCCGGGAGAGCATGCTCGCCCTGATGACGGAGGCCGGCCTGCTCGTCCAGGACGTCCGGCCGGTCAACCCCTACCTGCACGCGTTCGAGAGCATCGTGCCGTCCTGACCCGGGACACCAGCGATCCGGCCCGTCGGCTGAGCCGACGGGCCGGATCGCTGTGCGCGTGACGAGAGGTCAGCGGGCCCCGGCACCGGCGGAACGGCGGCGCAGCGCCACCGCACCGGCCGCGAGCCCGCCGCCCAGCAGGATCGAGCCGGCCACCTGCCCGGCGACGGACCCGCCGGCCGTGAGGGCGGTGCCGCCGCCGCCCGCGTGCACACCGCCCGTCGGCTTCGGCTGCGCCGCCGCCTCGCCGCCCTCGGCGGCGGCCGAAGCCTGCTTCTCCGCCCAGGCCTTCTGCCCCTCGGGCGAGGCGGCCTTGGCCTGCTTCTGCTCCCAGGTCAGCTCGGGGCGGGCGGCTTCGGAACCGTCGTCGGCCTGGGCGGCCGGGCCGGCCAGGAGCACGGTCGCGGCGAGCGCCGCCCCGGTGAGAAGGGTGCGTGCAGAACGCATGGGAATCTTCCTTTCCGTACCTTCGTGTGCGTTTGCCGATCCGGTCGGCAAGAGGGGACGCACGGAACTGCGCCTACGGCTTCCCGTAGGTGGTCGGGAACGCGCGGAACCCGCGGCGGGCCCGGCGGCCGGTAGGGCCGTGCGGGGCTCGGGGCGGGCGGCGGGCGACTGCCGGCGGAAGCGGTCGGCGCCGGTGACCGTCGCGGTCACCGGGCGCTCGACCTGCTGCCGTCGGTGGGTCGCCGGCGGTCAAAGGGGTGCTCGGGCGGGCGTCACGAGGTGCGGGCGCGCTCCCAGCGGTAGAACTCGCGGGCCATCGCGTCCTTCGGCTCCCGCCAGGTCGCGGGGTCGTAGGCCTCCACGTACGCGGTGAGCTGTCGGCTGACCTCGCGGAACTCGGGGTGGCCGGCCAGCCGGGCCACCTCGGGGCCGGGCGGCCGGTCGGCCTCGATCAGGTGCATGTAGAGGTCGCCGAACTGGAACAGGCTGCGCCCGGTGACGCCGATCAGGTGCGGCAGCTCACCGCGGTCGGAGGCCTCGAAGACCTCGGCGATGCCCTCGGCCGACTTCGGCTTCATCCTGGCGACGATCAGGGTGCGGTGCAGCTCGCTCATGCGTTGGCCACCCGCTTCTCGACCTTGTCCCTGATCAGCTCCATCTGGATCCGCGAGTTGCGGTTGATGTGGTTGGTCATGGCGGCGTCGTCGACCGGGGCGGTCGGCTTCATGGCGAAGTCCTGGATCCAGCGCATCCTGGTGCCGTCCGGCGCCTCGGCGTACTCCCAGCGGATGTCCATGAACTCGAACGGCCCGGGCTCGACGCGGCGGGCCTTGACGGCGAGGGCGGCGCGGTCCGTCTCACGCTCGGAGACCCAGCTCCAGACCGTGCCGTTCTCGTCCGGGTGCATGGTGAGCCGGAAGGTGGTGCGCTGCCCGTCCCGTTCCAGGACCTCGACGGCGGCGTACTCGCTGAACAGCTGCGGCCAGTTCTCCAGGTCGTTGGTGATCTCCCAGACCAGGTCCACCGGGGCGTTGATGAGGATCTCGTTGTCGGTGTGGCCGGGCATGTCAGGCTCCTGTCTTCACGGACGAGTTGACGGCGTCGAGGAACTGCTGCGGGGTCTTGGACATCTCGGCGCCGGGCGCGATCTGGGTGCCGTACCGGTTCTCCAGCTCGCCCACGATGCCGAGCAGGCCGAGCGAGTCGACACCGAACTCGTCGAAGGTCGCGTCGGGGTGCTCGATCGCGTCGGCGGCGACCGTGATGCCGGCCCGGGTCTTGATCAGTGCGGCGAGTTCTTCGTGCGTCAGGTGATGGTTCATCAGGGTGTTCTCCTTGTCGGGTCGGTCGGGCGGTTCCGGCCTGGGGTCACGGCCGGCGCAGCACCAGGGCCGCGTTGGAGCCCATCAGCCCCCGGCTCAGCACCAGGGCCGTGCGCAGCTCGGCCGTACGCGGGTAGCCGGTCACCAGGTCGAGGTCGTGGCAGACGTCGGTGACGTTGGGGGTGGGCGGCACCAGGCCGTGTTCCATGGCGAGCACCGCGGCGGCGGCGTCGATCAGGGGTGCGCCGCAGTAGGCCCGGCCGGTGCCGGCCTTGGGTGCGGTGACCGGGACGTGGGCGGCGTGCTCGCCGAGGGCGTCGGCGAGGGCCAGGGCCTCGGCCCGGTCGGCCTCGGGTACGCCGAGCGCGTCCGCGAAGACCACGTCGATCTCGTCGGGGGCGCAGCGCGCCTCCTCCAGTGCGCCGCGGATCGCGTGGGCGAGCCCCTCCCGGGACTCCGCCCAGCGGGACGCGCCGGTGAAGGTGGCGGCGTGGCCCGCGACGACGGCCCGGATCCGGGCGCCCCGGCCGCGGGCCGACTCCTCGTCCTCCACCACGAACATCGCGCCGCCCTCGGCGGGGACGAACCCGCGGGCGGCCGCGCTGAACGGCAGGTAGGCGAGGTCCGGGTCCGCGCCGAGGCTGAGCTCCCGGTAGCCGAGCTGGCAGACCATCGAGTACGGGGCGAGCGGCGCCTCCGCAGCCCCGACCACGACCCGGTCGGTGCCCCGCCGGATGGTCCGGACGGCGTGCGCGACGGCGTCCAGGCCGCCGGCCTCGTCACTGGCCACCACCGCGCACGGCCCCTTGAAACCGCCGCGGATGGAGATCTGGCCGGTACTGGCGGCGTAGAACCAGGCGATGGACTGATAGGGCCCGACGAAGTGCGGGCCCTGGCCCCAGAGGTTCTGCAGCTCCCGCTGGCCGAACTCGCCGCCGCCGGAGCCGGCCGCAGTCACCACGCCCACCCGGAACGGGTCGTCCGGGTCGGCGGTGAGCCGGGCGTCCTCCAGCGCGAGGTCGGCCGCGGCCATCGCGTAGTGCGTGAAGCGGTCGGTCTGGACGAGGTACCGGCCCTCGATCGCGTCCTGGGCGTCGAAGCCGTGCACCTCCCCGGCGACCCGCAGCGGCAGCCGCTCGCAGCCCTCCCTGGTGATCGGGCCGAGCACGGAGGCGCCCTCCCGGGTCGCCTTCCAGAAGTCGTCGGCGCCGACGCCGTTGGGCGCGATGACGCCGACGCCGGTGACCACGGCACGGCGGGGTGTCCGTACGGTCGTCATGCCGTCACCCCCTCGCGGCGGAGCACCACCGCGGACTGGAAGCCGCCGAAGCCGCTGCCGACCGACAGGACGTTGCGCAGCGGGATCGAGCGGGCGGTCCTCGGCACGTAGTCGAGGTCGCACTCCGGATCCGGGGTCTCGTAGTTGGCGGTCGGCGGGACCACGCCGTTGTCCAGGGCCAGGGCGCAGGCCACCAGCTCGATGGCGCCGATGGCGCCGAGCGAGTGGCCGACCATCGACTTGATCGAGCTCATCGGCGTCTCGTACGCGTGCGCGCCGAGCGAGCGCTTGACGGCGGCCGTCTCGTGCCGGTCGTTCTGCTTGGTGCCGGACCCGTGCGCGTTGACGTAGTCGATGTCGGAGCTGTTCACCCGGGCCTGGGCCAGGGCGCTGTCGATCGCCTCGGACATCTCCCGGCCCTCCTGGGTGAGTCCCGTCATGTGGTACGCGTTGCCGAACGTCGCGAAGCCGCTGACCTCGCAGTACACCCGGGCGCCCCGGCGGCGGGCGTGCTCCAGCTCCTCCAGCACCAGGACGGCGCCGCCCTCGCCGAGCACGAAGCCGTCCCGGTTGGCGTCGAACGGCCGGGAGGCGTGCGCCGGGTCGTCGTTGCGCTCGGAGGTCGCGTGGATGGCGTCGAAGCAGGCCACGGTGATCGGGGAGATGGGCGAGTCGGACGCCCCGGCGACGCAGACGTCCGCCCGCCCGTCCTGGATGGACTGGAAGGCGTACCCGATCGCGTCGAGGCCGGAGGTGCAGCCGGTCGAGACGGTCTGCACCGGGCCGTGCGCACCGGTCTGCTCCGCGACGGCGGAGGCCAGCGTGCTCGGGGCGAAGGCCCGGTGCAGGTGCGGTTCGGCCTTGCGGTGGTCCACGTCCCAGCGCGCGCCGCCGGCGCTGACCAGGGCGTAGTCGTGCTCCAGCCGGGTGGTGCCGCCGACCGCGGTACCGAGTGAGACCCCGACCCGCCAGGGGTCCTCGGCGGCGAGGTCCAGACCCGAGTCGCTCACCGCCTCGGCGGCGGCGACCAGGGCGAACTGCACGTACCGGTCGGCGCGGGCGATCTGCTCCGCGTCCAGCCCGCACGCCGCCGGGTCGAAGTCGCACTCGGCGGCGATCCGGGAGCGGAAGCCCTCCGGGTTGAAGAGGGTGATGCCGCGGGTCGCCGTCCGGCCGGCGGTGAGCAGGTCCCAGAAGGCCCGGACACCGACGCCACCGGGGGCCACGATGCCGATCCCGGTGACCGCCACCCGCCTGGTCACGAGTTCACCCGGGCGTGTTCCGGGGGGACGGCCCGAGCCGACTGCTCGACGGGCGTCTCCTCGGTGTCCACGTGGCCGAGCTCGGGCCGGGGGGCCAGCGGGCCGAGGTGGAAGACCATCCGGGCCTCGGTGTCGCCGACGTTGCGGAAGCGGTGCCGCATGTTGAGCGGGATCATCAGGCCCTGCTGCGGGCGCAGCGGGTGGGCGACCCCGTCGAGGTCGACCTCCAGCTCACCGCACACGACGTACACGAACTCCTCGGAGTACGGGTGGTAGTGCTCACCGATCCGGTCTCCCGGCTGCACGATGGCCAGGCCCATGAACCCGCTGGTGGCACCCACGGTGGTCGGTGTGAGCATCGCGCGCAGGTCACCGCCGCGGCGTCGGTTCGGCTCGGCCTCGTCGACGTGCACGATGCGTGGGAACTGCGTGGTCATGGTGCTACCTCCAAGATGACTGACGGGAAGACCCCGGAGCGGGCGGGCCGCCGCCCCGGGACGGGACGACGCGGGTTCAGACGTCCTTCGAGCGGCGGTCGGTGACCAGGTCCATCCGGCACTCGGCGAGGAACCGGCCGACCGCCGCGCCGTCGCTCAGCTCGTGCCCGTCGAGGTCGACCAGCCGGGCGAACACACCCTCGGAGCGGTCCCCGACCACGCCGAGCACCACCTCCGGCGACGTCTCCGGAGCGGCCGTCAGGTCGACGACGCGGACCACCACGTCCTCGCGCTGGAAGAGCGTCGCGGCCGCGAGCACACCGCCCGGCTCGGCCGCCGCGAGCTGGTCCTGGCCGGCCAGCAGGTCGGCCAGCGCCGCTCCGCAGCCGGTGCGGACCGGGTACAGCAGGGCGTACCGGGTGACCTTGCCGGGCACCGTGGAGCGCGCGACGTGGTGCACCGCGGGCAGCGCTGCCCGCATGAAGAAGGACCGCGCGGACTCCGGGTTGTTCAGGTCCCGGGCCTCCTCCAGGTACGGGTTGATGGCCTCCTCGACCGCCCGGACCTCGGGCTGCTGCGCCACGTGGCGCAGTGCGGCGGCCAGGTCGCCGGCGACCTCGACGGCGCGCACCACCCGGTTGCCGCGCATGAACAGCGAGGTCCGCAGGAGCCTGGTGTGGTCGTCCACCCGGGCGGCCGGCGAGCTGTAGCCCGCGAGGATCTTCGCCACGGCGCTCTCGCTGCCCGGCTTCACCTTGAAGGTGAGGGCGTGCCGGACGGTACCGTCGGTGACCGGCGCCGGGCCGTCGAAGGTCTCGTCACCCGCGGTCTCGCGCATGATGTTGTAGCGCAGCGAACGGGTGTCCCGGACACAGCCGTGCAGCGGCTTGACCATCTCGCGGTGCGCTTCGCTGTCCACCCAGGCCAGGAACGGCTTGGCGCTCTCCCACTCACTGGTGATCAGCCACTGCGAGGGGTCCTCGATGGACTGGCAGAGCTGGTCGCTGACGTGCCCGGGCACGGCGGCCACCTGGTGGCGGAGCTGCTCGTACGCGTCGAGGAAGCGCTGCTGCGTGCCGTCCATGATGTCGCAGAACAGCACCACGCGCAGCCGCGAGGCGACGAGGGCTTGGGGCCGCGATACGGGTTCGGTCAGGGTCGTCATTTTCCGATTTCTCCTTGGGAGGGCGGGCAGTGCCGGGGGCCTGGCGGTACGTGTCCGGCGCCGGTCCGGCGAGCTGACGTGGCGTCGGACCGGGCGTCCGGTGGGGAGCGGGCCGCCGGGGTGGTACGGGCCACCAGGCCTGAGGTCGATCGTGAGGCGCCGTCACGGACGGCGCGAGGGCTGGAAGCCATCCGAGCGAAAACCCGGGACATGACATCCCCTCACCGGGCGTACGGGCCTTCGCCGCCGGACTCTGTATCTGGGCTGTCCGACGCCGGCGCCCAGCCGCCGGCAGGCCCCGTATCCCGCCGCAGGTCCCGCAGAGACTGGAGTATTCGATGAAGTCAGAGGTCAGCGACCGGGTGCCGGTCCTCATCGTGGGCGGCTCCCTGGTGGGGCTGTCCGCCTCACTCTTCCTGGGCCGGCTCGGTGTCGGACACCTCCTGGTGGAGAAGCACTCGGACACCTCGCACCACCCGCGCGGACGCGGCAACAACGTCCGGACGATGGAACTGTTCCGCGCGGCCGGCGTGGAGCAGGCGATCCGCGAGGCGGCCTCGGTGCTGGCCGACAACCACGGCATCCTGCAGGCCGACACCCTCACCGGCGCGGACCAGGAGTGGCTGTTCAAGGAGATCGACCCCGGCGGCGCGCTCGCCCGGTTCAGCCCGACCGGGTGGTGCCTGTGCAGCCAGAACGACCTGGAGCCGGTCCTGCTGCGGCGGGCCCGCGAGCTCGGCGGCGACCTGCGCTTCAGCACCGAGCTGGTGGAGTTCGAACAGGACGCCGACGGGGTGAGGGCCGTCCTGCGGAGCCGGGAGACCGGCGCGCTGCGGACCGTGCACGCCGACTACCTGATCGCCGCCGACGGGCCGCGCAGCCCCGCCCGCGAGCGGCTCGGCATCGGCCAGGATGGCCCCGGCGACCTGTTCCACAACGTCAGCATCACCTTCCGCGCCAAGCGGCTCGCCGACGTGGTCGGCGACCGGCACTTCATCGCCTGCTACCTGACGAATCCTCAGGGGCCGGGCGCCCTGCTCCCGGTCGACAACCAGGAGCAGTGGGTCTTCCACGCCCCCTGGAACCCGGACAGCGGCGAGACGCTGGAGGACTTCACCGACGAGCGCTGCACGGCCCACATCCGCGCGGCCGTCGGGGTGCCGGACCTGGAGGTCGAGATCACCGGAAAGGCCCCCTGGCACGCGGCCGAACGGGTGGCCGAACGCTACCGGTCCGGGCGGGTCTTCCTGGCCGGCGACTCCGCGCACGAGATGTCCCCCACCGGCGCGTTCGGCTCCAACACCGGCATCCAGGACGCCCACAACCTGGCCTGGAAGCTGGCCGCCGTGCTCGACGGCTGGGCCGGCCCCGGCCTGCTGGAGACGTACGGCGAGGAGCGGCGGCCGGTCGCGCGGGCCACCGGTGCGCGGGCCTCCGCCCGCTCCGCCGAGCACCGGCACCCCGGCTACGACGCGGCGCCCGGCACCGGACGCCAGAAGAACGTCCTGGCCGTCGCCCTCGGCTACCGCTACCCGGTGGGCGCGGTCGTGGGCACGGATCCGCAGGCGCCGCCGGTGCCCGACGGCTTCGCCTCGACCGGCGAGCCGGGCAGCCGCGCGCCGCACCTGTGGGTGCGCCGGGCGGGCGTGCGGATCTCCACCCTCGACCTGTTCGAGGACTCGATGGTGCTGCTCACCGGCCCCGACGGCGGTGCCTGGCAGGCCGCGGCGCAGCGGCTCGCACAGCGGCACGACATGCCGCTGGCCGCCTACCGGATCGGCCACGCGCCCGAGCACGAGCTCGCCCCGGAGGCCGGGCCCGGCTGGGCCGAGGCCTACGGCACGACCGCCGACGGCGCCGTCCTGGTGCGCCCGGACGGCTTCGTGGCCTGGCGGGCGTCCGAGGCCCAGGTGGCGGCCGGCCCCTCGGCGGCGGAGTCGGTGCTGGACGAGGCGCTGCGCACGGTGCTGCGCCTCGGCGTGTGAGCGCGGGCGGGATGCGCAGCGCCTGACCGGTTCAGCGTTCGGCGCCGCCCCGGCTGCCGGCCCCGTCGGGGTCGGCAGCCTCCGCCTGTCCGCGGCGTGCCCGGCAGGCGACGGCGTCCGCGAGGGCCACCAGGAGGGCCAGGACGACGAAGCCGAGAGCCATCAGCAGGCCCAGCTGGAAGGCGCCGGGCCAGTCGGCCCGATGGGTGCCCATCCAGGAGAAGAACACCGAGCCGACGGCGGCGATGCCGACGGCGGAGCCGATCCGCTGCGCGGTCTGCAGCACACCGCTGGCGCTGCCCGACCGGGCGACCGGGACCTGGCTGAGCGTCAGCGTCTGGTTCGGCGAGACGACCAGGCCGCTGCCCACACCGGCCACCAGCAGCGGCAGCGCCGTCGCCCAGCCGACGTACCGCCCGGACCAGACGTGGACGGTGACCGCCGCGGCGGCCAGCCCCAGCACCACCAGCACCAGCCCGGCCGTCACCAGCGGCCTGCCGTACCGGTGCACCACCCGGCCGCCGATCGCCGCGGAGGCGGCCGAGCCGAGCGCGAACGGGGTGATCGCCAGGCCCGCGAGCAGCGCGCTGTAGTGCTCGCCGTTCTGCAGGTAGAGGCTGAAGACGAAGAAGATCGCGGTGAATCCGGCGAAGTAGACCAGCGAGAGCAGCACGCCCAGCGAGTACGAGCGGGCCCGGAACAGGCTCATCCGGACCACCGGCTCACGGTCGCGGCCGTAGTGGTGCTCCCAGCCGACGAAGGCCGCGAGCAGGACCACCGACGCCGGGATCAGCAGCCACTTGGCGTCGCCGTGCCACTGCTGTTCCACGAAGGGCAGCAGCAGGAGCAGGGTGCCTGCGCCCAGCAGGAGCACCCCGACGGGGTCGAAGTCACCGCGTCCGCGGGCGGGCTGCGGCGCGCCGCCCGCGGGGGGCAGGTCCGGGGAGACCGTCGGCCCGGGGAGCAGGTGATGGGCCAGGACGAGCGCGACCAGGCCGATCGGCAGGTTGACGAAGAAGACCCAGCGCCAGCCCTCCTCGGCGCCGAAGGCCTCGATCAGGATCCCGCCCAGCAGCGGGCCGACGGCGGTCGAGATGCCGATGGTGGATCCCAGCATCCCGAAGGCCCGGCCGCGGTCCGGGCCGCGGAAGAGCTGCTGGATGAACCCGGAGATCTGCGGGACCAGCAGGCCGCCCGCGACGCCCTGGGCGAACCGGGCGGTCACCAGCCAGGTCTCGTTCTGCGCGGCCCCGGCCACGGCGCTCGCCGCGGTGAACAGGGCGAGCCCGGTCATGAAGACGCCGCGTCGGCTGCGCGCGTCGCCGAGCCGCCCCGCCGGGACGAGCACCAGGCCGAAGGCCAGCGCGTACCCGGAGAGCACCCACTGCACACCGCTGTCCGAGAGCCGCAGGCCGGTCCGGACGGACGGCAGGGCGACGTTGACGATGCTGATGTCCAGCAGCGACATGAAGCCGGCCAGCAGGCAGACGAAGAGGGCCTGCCAGCGGCGGTCGTAGACCTCCGCCTCCCCGGGTCCGGCACCCGGCTGCGGGCCGGCCGGGGGGGTGCTGCCGGCTGCGTGGGGGCGCTGCCCGGCGTCGTCGGCGGAGGCGCCGGCGGGGGATGATGTGGTCACGGTGGTGCCTTTCGCGACGCGGGCTGCCGACCAGCCCTTACCGATGGGTCGCGACGCCACTGCCGATGTCCTCGATCATCATGGCGGCGCGTCGGCCGTCCCCCGTGCGCCACGCCGTAGCGGGGGCGCGACCGGGGGCGCGACCGACCGGGGTTCACCCCGTCGCGCCGCCGGAGGTCCAGGCCAGGACCGTCTGTCCCGGCTCGGCGCTGCCGCCGTCACCGCGCCCCCGTGCCGCGGCGGCGTCAGCCCTCGGGGTTGAGGTGCGGCAGCACCCGGTCGAGCCAGCGCGGTGTCCACCAGGCCCACGTGCCGAGCAGTGTCATCACGGCGGGCACCAGCAGGAGGCGGACGACGGTGGCGTCGATGAGCACGCTGACGGCCAGGCCGAGCCCGAGCATCTTGATGACGATGTTGTCGCTGACGACGAACGCCGCGAAGACCGAGAACATGATGAGCGCGGCGCAGCTGATCACGCGGGCGGTGATCTCCAGGGCGTGGGCGACGCTCGCCTTGCTGTCCGCCGTCCGGGTCCAGGCCTCGTGGACGCGGGAGAGCAGGAAGATCTCGTAGTCCATGCTCAGGCCGAAGACGATGGCGAACATCATCATCGGCACGTAACTCTCGATCGGCACCTTGCCGTTGACACCCAGGGCGGGCCCGCCCCAGCCCCATTGGAAGACCGCGACCACCACGCCGTAGGAGGCGGAGATGGACAGCAGGTTGAGGACGGCGGCCTTGAGCGCGACCAGGGGGCCGCGGAAGACCAGCAGGATGATCAGGAAGGCCAGGCCGACCACCACCGCGATGATCACCGGGAGCCGGGCGGACACGATGTCGAGGAAGTCGACCTGGCCCGCCGTACTGCCGGTCACGTAGCCCTCGGCCGGGGTGCCCGCCACGGCCTCCGGCAGGACGGTGTCCCGGAGCCGGTTGACCAGGTGGGTGGTGTTCTCGTCCTGCGGCACGGTCGAGGAGTAGACGGTGCCGAACAGGACCTCGCCGTCCGGGGTCGGCTGGAGCGGGGTGACGCTGGAGGAGCCCGGCACGCCGGTGAGCGCCTGCTGGACGGTGGCGGACTGCGCGGCGCGGTCGGCCGACGGCACGGCGGTCTGGTCGACCACCACGGTCAGCGGCCCGTTGGAGCCGGGGCCGAACGCGTCGGTCATCAGGTCGAAGGCCCGCCGGTCGGTGAACGTGATCGGGTCGGCTCCGTCGTCGATGTGCCCGAGCTGGATGGAGAACACCGGGATCGCCAGGACCGCGATCACCACCACGCCGCCGACCAGGAAGGACCAGGGCCGGAACTCGACCCGCCGTGCGTACCGGTGCCAGAAGCCCTTGGCCTCCTCCCCCGGGCCGGCCGAGGACTCGGCGACGGGGGTGCGCACCCGGAAGCGGTCGATCCGTGGGCCGATCAGGCCGAGCAGGGCTGGCAGCAGGGTGAGCGCGCCGAGCACCGCGGAGACCACGGTCACGGCGGCCGCGAGGCCGAGTTTGGTGATGAAGGTGACGCCGGAGGCCGAGAGGCCGGTGAGCGCGACGATGACCGTGCAGCCGGAGACCAGCACGGCCCGGCCACTGGTCGACACCGCGCGGCCGGCCGAGGCGATCGGGTCCATGCCGTCCATCAGGTCCTGGCGGTGACGGGTGATCAGGAAGAGGGCGTAGTCGATGCCCACCCCCAGACCGATCATGGTGGCCAGGGTCGGCGAGACGGTGGCGAAGGTGGTCAGTGCCGCCAGCAGGCCGAGGCAGGCCAGTCCGACGATCACCCCGATCAGTGCGGTGACCAGGGGCAGACCGGCCGCGATCACGCTGCCGAACCCGATCAGCAGGACCAGGATCGCGACGCCGAAGCCGATCGCCTCGCTGGTCCGGTCGTCCGCCACGGGCCGGGCCAGCTCGCCCAGCGACCCGCCGTACTCCACGTCCACGCCGGCCGCCCGCAGCGGGGCGACGGCGTCGTCGATCCCGGTCAGGTACGGATCCCCGAGGGTGCTGGGGTTGGCGTCGAAGCGGATGGTGATGAAGCCCGTCAGACCGTCGGCGGAGAGCGGGCCGGTGGGCTGGGAGGGCACCGTGAGCGGGTTCTGGACCGAGGTCACGTGCGGCAGCTGCTGCAGAGCGGCGACCACCTGACCGATCTGGCTCTGGAACGTACTGAGCGGCTGGGCGTCGTTCAGCACCACGGGCGAGCTGTAGGCGCCGACCGAGGGGTTGTGCTCCTGCAGGAGGCTCTGCCCGATGCTGGACTGCGAGCCGGGGAGGGAGAAGTCGTCCGAGTACTCGCCGCCGTGCAGCCGGTTGACCGCCTGGAGGCCGCCGAGCGCCACCAGCCAGATCACCAGGACGATCACCCAGTGGCGGGCGCACCAGGAGCCGAGGCGCCAGAGTGCGCCGGCGTCGGCGGGGGTGGTGGCGGCGCCGGCGGGGGCGGACGGACGGTGGGGCACGGGCATTCGCTCTCCCGGAGGGCTCCGGGCGGTCGCCCGTACGGTCGGCACTCAGTAATGTCGCTTTTCTGACGATACGTACCATCAGGCCGGCCGATTCCGTCGACACGCACCGCCGGACGAGTGGCCGATCGGCCGTCAGATGCCGAGGCGCTCGGCCCGGGTGGCCGCATGGTCGAGCAGCCGGTGCACGTCGGCCTGGGTGGTGCCGGCGGCGTCGTTGTACTCGTCCGGGGAGCCGACGGGCCGGCCGGTCGCGTGCAGCACCTCCATCACCTGGGTGCGGGCCCGGCGGGCGGTGTACGGCGTGCCGTAGCCGTGGGCGAGGACGGCGGCCTGGGCGCCGAGCAGGCAGACCCGGCCCTCGCAGTCCCACATCGCGCCCTGCAGCCAGCCGGCGTCGGCGAGGTAACGGGAGGTCAGCCGGAGGTGACCGGCCACCGTGACGTCGACGGGGCGGGCCGGGCGGCGGGCCAGCCGGTCCAGGAACGTCCGGCGGGGGAGGGCGTGGCCCGCGTTCCAGGGCACCGCGACGCTGCCGAGCGGGCAGACGTAGGGAGCCGGCAGGCGGGCCGGCGCCGGGAGGGAGGCCAGGTACGCCTCGACCTCGGCGACGAGGCCGCAGGCCTCGGCGGTGAGCACCGGGCGGTCGGCGCTCACCGCCGAGGCAGGGAAGGCCGAGGAGGCGGGCGAGGCGGGGGAGGTGACGGGCAGGATGGCGGGCATGCGGCGCTCCATTTGTCCGGGTTTAGCAGCATTCCTTGATAACCCGAACCCCGGCCGAGGGCGCGTCGGGCCAGGTCCGGCCGCGTGTCCGGCGGCGCCCGGCCCCCGCGGCCGACGCACTCCCCCGGCGCGAACAGCCCGCCCCCGCGCGTTCCGCTACCTGCCGCCGATCGGGTTGGATGGGGTCATGAGCGAGGAGACAAGCGCCGCACCGGCGTGGGAGCAGCGGTTCCGGGCAGCGCGGGTATCGCTGCCGGACTGGGCCGACCACGCCCCCGAACGTGCGCTGTACGTGTCGAACGCGACCGGGACCTACGAGGTGTACGCCTGGGACCGCACGACCGACCACCACCGCCGGGCGACCGACCGGCCGACCGGCACCACCGACGCCGAGCTGAGCCCGGACGGCGAGTGGGTCTGGTGGTTCGACGACACCGACGGCGACGAGCTCGGCGTCTGGCGCCGGCAGCCCTTCGCCGGCGGGCCGGACGAGGAGGCCGTCCCCGGCGTGCCCGCCGCCTACTCCACCGGTCTCGCCCTGGGCCGGGACGGCACGGTGGTGATCGGCACCTCCGGCGAGGAGGACGGCACCGAGCTGTACCTGCGCCGCCCGGGATCCGCGAAGGCCGAGGTGATCTACCGCCACGCCGAGTACGGCGGGCTCGGCGACCTCTCGTACGACAGCTCGCTGCTGGCGTTCGAGCACACCGAGCACGGCGACGCCATGCACGCCGCGATCCGGGTGATCCGGACCGCCGACGGCTCGGCCGTCGCCGAGCTGGACGAGGTGACCGGGCGGCCGGATCCGCGCGGGCTGGTCTGCCTCGGTTTCGCCCCCGCGGACGGCGACACCCGGCTGCTGCTCGCGCACCAGCGCCGCGGCCGCTGGGAGCCGGTGGTCTACGACCTCGCCACCGGGACGGAGAGCGCGCTGCCGCTCCACGACGAGCAGGGCCGGGAGTTCCCCGGCGACCTCTCGGCGCAGTGGCGGCCGGGCGCGGCGGCACTGCTGATCGAGCACGAGTACGAGGCCCGCAGCGAGCTGTTCTCGTACGAGCTCGCGACCGCGACGCTGACCCGGCTGGACACCCCGCGCGGCACCGTCGCCGGAGCGACCGCCCGGCCGGACGGCACGGTGGAGTTCCTCTGGTCCTCCGCGGCCGAGCCCTCGGTGGTCCGGTCCACCTCCGGCGCGGTGGTGCTGCGGGCACCCGGGCCGGTACCGCCCGGCTCGGTACCGGTCGAGGACGTCTGGGTGGACGGGCCGGGCGGGCGGGTGCACGCGCTGGTCCAGCGGCCGGACGGCGTGGGCCCGTTCCCGACCGTCTTCGAGGTGCACGGCGGCCCGACCCACCACGACAGCGACTCCTTCGCCGCCGGTCCGGCCGCCTGGCTGGACCACGGCTTCGCCGTCGTCCGGGTCAACTACCGCGGCTCCACCGGCTACGGCCAGGCCTGGACGGACGCGCTGCGCGAGCGGGTCGGCCTGATCGAGCTGGAGGACATCGGCGCCGTCCGGGAGTGGGCGATCGCCTCCGGCCTGGCGGACCCGGAGCGGCTGGTGCTCTCCGGCGGCTCCTGGGGCGGCTACCTGACCCTGCTGGGCCTGGGCGTACAGCCCGAGCACTGGACGCTCGGCCTGGCCGCCGTCCCGGTGGCGGACTACCTGACCGCGTACGCCGACGAGATGGAGGCGCTCAAGTCCCTGGACCGCACGCTCTTCGGCGGCACCCCGGAGGAGGTCCCGGCGCGCTGGCACGCCTCCTCGCCGCTCAGCTACGTCGACCAGGTCCGGGCGCCGGTGTACATCAGCGCCGGGGTGAACGACCCCCGGTGCCCGATCCGGCAGATCGACAACTACGTGCAGCGGCTCACCGAGCTGGACAAGGTGCACGAGGTGTACCGGTTCGACGCCGGGCACGGCTCCCTGGTCGTCGAGGAGCGGATCAAACAGCTCCGACTGGAGATCGACTTCGTCCGCCGCCACCTCGGGGAGAGCGCGTGAACCGGACCGGACGCGGCGGCGTCGCCACCACCGTGGCCGTGGTGCTCACCCTGCTGCTGACCGCCAGCGGCTGCGCCTCGGACGACGGCTACGACGACTGCTACCAGGCCCTCGCCGCACCCGCGCAGGCGCTGGACAAGAGCGGCAAGAGCGGGGGCGGGAGCAAGAGCAGCGGCAGCAAGGGCTCGAAGAGCTCCAAGAGCACCCGGACGGTGCACCACCACACC
The DNA here is from genome assembly GCF_041434935.1 of Kitasatospora sp. NBC_00374. NCBI lineage: Bacteria > Bacillati > Actinomycetota > Actinomycetes > Kitasatosporales > Streptomycetaceae > Kitasatospora > Kitasatospora sp. NBC_00374. The sequence continues at coordinate 4,197,789 of NZ_CP107964.1, forward strand.
GACTCGCACAGCGACGGCGACGGCGACGGGTGCGGCAGGCCCGCACCCAGCCCGACACCGTCCAAGGTGCCGCTGCCCGTGGTGAGCCCGAGCGCGAAGCGGTAGCCCTGCGGGGCTACAGGGCCGGGTCCAGTCCGAGGGCCCGGTCCTGGACCGCCTCCGCCTCGCGGCGGACCAGGCGGTACCACATGAAGACCACGAAGCCCGCGAAGACGAACCACTCCAGGGTGTAGCCGAGGTTCTGGAAGGCCCGCAGGCTCAGCCCGTCGCCGCCCTGCGGCCGGACCGTCGGGACGGCGGTCAGGCCGGCCGGCGCCTCGTCGGCCGCCACCCAGCCGTCGTACACGGGGTAGGGCAGCGCATTGACCAGGGTGGCCGGGCTGATGGTGCCGAGCTGGCCGGCGGGCAGGCCGCCGGCCACCGCACCGCCGCTGCCGCTGGTCTCCGGCGCCTGCAGCCGGCCGGTCACGCTGACCGCGCCGCCCGGCACCTGCGGGGCGGCGCCCGGCTCGCCGGCGGCCCAGCCGCGGACCACCGCGACAGCGCGGCCGTCCGGGGTGCGCAGCGGGGTGAGGACGTAGTAGCCCTGGCGCCCGTCGACCGTGCGGTTGGGCACCAGCAGCTGGCGGGCGGCGTCGTAGTCGCCGGTGACGGTGACCGCCCGGCCGACGGTGTCGGTGCTCACCCGGGCCTGCTCGCCGTCCAGGACGGTGCCGAGCGGGACGGCCGGACCGGTGGCGGCGGCCGCGTCCGCCAGGTCGCGCTGGGTGCCGACCCGGTCCTCGAAGCGCCCGAGCTGCCAGGAGCCGAGCAGCAGGCAGACCACGATGGCGACCAGGCCGACGGCGGTGCCGCCCAGCCAGCGCGGGGTCAGGAGAAACCGGTACACACCCCCCACCGTAACCACTGCTCACCCCGGCCCCGCCGCCGGGTCCGCCGGGCCACCGTCCGGCGGAGCCGTGCTCCGGCCGCTATCCGCCCGCCGGCGCCGAGGGCTGGCCGCCGGCGCCGCCCGGCTCGGGGAGGGTCTGGTAGACCGTCCCGCCGCAGGCCCCCTTGAGCACCGTGCTCGTCACCGCGGCCGCGTCGGCCTGCGGCGCGTACGCCAGGGTGATGGCCGACTCGGGCCTGGTCGGGGTGGGGGTGGGGGTGGGCACGGGGCTGGTCGGGTCGGTCGGGCTGGGGCTCGCACCGGCCCCCGGCTGGACCGCGCCCGGTGCGGCCGAGGCGGGCTCGATCAGCCCGGCGTGCACGGCGGCGGGCACCGCCTGGCTGCTCGGGGCGGCGCCCGGCGTCGTACAGCCGGTGCCCGGCACCCAGCCGAACCGGATCCGGTACCAGGAGCCCGGTGCGAGCAGCACCTCCGGTGGCTGGGCCGGCGGGGCGGGCAGCGCGGCCGCCGCGTCGCCCGCCCGGTGCGGCACCACCTTGACGCTGCCGGGGTCGCTGCCGACGGCCGCGGTGACCGTGAGCCGGCCGTCCTCCGGCACCCGACAGCTTCCGGCGGAGGTGTTGCGCAGCGCGATCCAGCCGTACACCTTGCCGGCGGCGTCCGGTGGTTCCAGGTGGGTCTGCGGCTCGCCCAGGTCCGCCGGGGCGCACCACGGCGCCGGGGGCGGGGCGGACGGCCCGGCGGTGCCCGCGGTTGTCGGCACGCTCGGCGTCGCCGTCCCGGGGTCGGTCGGCAGGCTCACCCCGGCCGTGCCCTCGGCCGGACGGGCGGACGGCAGCGGGTGCTCACCGCCCCGGTTCGGGCCGGTCGGGGAGCTGCCCGCGTGGACCGGGGGGTGCGCGGCGTCGCCGGAGCCGTCGGTAAGGTCGAGCGGGCCGACGCCCCGGATCGCGGGCACGGCGGCGGCGGCCATCAGCACGGCGGCGGCGGCGCCCGTCCAGGTGTTGCGGTAGCGGACCCGGCGGCGCGGCACCGCGATCCTGATCCGGGACAGCGCCGCCGTGTCGGGCTCCAGATCGGCGACCGACCGGTGCAGCAGGGCCCGCAGCTCCCGCTCCAGCGGGCTGCCCTCGCCGGGCTGACCGCTCGTCGGGTCGAGGCCGCCGCGGCGGCTGTGACCGTCAGTCATCACTGGTGTCCATCACGGTCCGCAGGGCGCTCAGTCCGCGTGAGCCGTACGCCTTCACCGAGCCGACGGAGATGCCGAGCACCTCGGCCGCCTGAGCCTCGGTCAGATCCGCGTAGTAGCGCAGCACCAGTACCTCCCGCTGACGGCGTTGCAACCCCCGGAGCGCCGCCCGGAGGCGGTCGCGCTCCAGCGCATCGTAGGCGCCCTCTTCTGCACTGGCCATGTCAGGCATGGGCTTGGGCAGCAGCCGCAGGCCCAGGATCCGCCGTCGCAGCGTGGACCGCGAGAGGTTGACCACGGTCTGCCGCAGGTAGGCGAGGGTCTTCTCCGGCTCACGGACCCGGCGGCGGGCCGCGTGCACCCGGATGAAGGCCTCCTGCACCACGTCCTCGCAGGAGGACAGGTCGTCCAGCAGCAGGGCGGCCAGGCGCAGCAGTGACCGGTAGTGGGCCTGGTAGGTCTCGGTGAGCTGGTCGACGCTGGCCCCGGTCGCGTCCGATGCCGCCGAAGCAGCTGCCACGGCGCTATCGGCCGGCCGCCGGGCCGCCCCCGGCAGCGTCATCACCGGCAGTGCCGCCACGCCCACTGCCCCCATTGCATTCGCCACGCCTCTTGGACACTCGAACCCCTGTCATGGTTGCCCTGACCCCGGAGACATTCTTCCGTACCGCCGGAATCCGCCTCCAGGGTTCTGGGAAGGGATTCTGACCCATCGTCCGAAGGAGCGCCTCCCGGCGGCGGAAGCAGCAGGTGGGAGCGGTGGGCGGCCGGGCACGGCGACGGCCGGCCGCCCGAGGGCGACCGGCCGCAGACCGCTGGGTGCCGGGGCCGGGTCAGCGCCCGGTGCCGCCGTAGACGACCGCCTCGTCCGTCTCGCTGTCCAGGCCGAACGCGCTGTGCACCGCGCGGACGGCCTCCGGGACGTCCTCGGACCGGGTGACCACCGAGATCCGGATCTCCGAGGTGGAGATCAGCTCGATGTTGACGCCGGCCTCCGAGAGCGCCTCGAAGAACGTCGCGGTGACGCCCGGGTTGGAGCGCATCCCGGCGCCGACCAGGGAGAGCTTGCCGATCGCGTCGTCGTAGCGCAGCGACTCGTAGCCGATGCCCTCCTTGACCCGGGCCAGCGCGTCGATGGCCTTCTGGCCGTCGGTCTTGGGCAGGGTGAAGGAGATGTCGGTGAGGCCGGTCGACGCGGTGGAGACGTTCTGCACCACCATGTCGATGTTGACCTCGGCATCCGCGATGGCGCGGAAGATGCGGGCCGCCTCGCCCGGCTTGTCCGGTACGCCGACGACCGTGATCTTGGCCTCGGACGTGTCGTGGGCGACTCCGGAGATGATGGCCTGCTCCATCTCGCCCCCTTCGGGCTTGTTCGGGTTGGTGCCACTGACAATTGTCCCCGGCAGGCCGGAGAAGGACGAGCGTACGTGAATCGGGATGTTGTAGCGCCGCGCGTACTCCACGCAGCGGTCCAGGAGCACCTTGGAGCCGGACGAGGCCAGCTCCAGCATGTCCTCGAAGCCGATCCAGTCGATCTTGCGGGCCTTCTTCACCACCCGCGGGTCGGCGGTGAAGACGCCGTCCACGTCGGTGTAGATCTCGCAGACCTCGGCGCCCAGGGCCGCGGCCAGGGCCACCGCCGTGGTGTCCGAACCGCCCCGGCCGAGCGTGGTGATGTCCTTGCTGACCTGGGAGACACCCTGGAATCCGGCCACGATCGCGATGTTGCCCTCGTCCAGGGCGTTGCGGATCCGGCCCGGCGTCACATCGATGATCCGCGCCCGGTTGTGCGTGGAGTCGGTGATCACACCGGCCTGGCTGCCGGTGAAGGACTGGGCCTCGTGGCCCAGCGTCTTGATCGCCATGGCCAGCAGCGCCATGGAGATGCGCTCTCCAGCGGTCAGCAGCATGTCGAACTCACGGCCGGACGGAAGAGGGGTCACCTGTTCCGCGAGTTCGATGAGCTCGTCCGTCGTGTCGCCCATCGCGGACACCACGACGACGACCTCATGGCCGGCCTTCCTGGTGTCGACGATCCGACGGGCCACGCGCTTGATGCCCTCGGCATCCGCAACGGATGAGCCGCCGTACTTCTGCACGACAAGGCCCACGTGCGCTCCTCGACTTGAGTCGGTTTCGGGGGGTTGGTGGCCCCCTCAGCCCCGGGGAAACGGGGCTGTGCGGTCCGCGTCAGTCTATCGAGCGGGGCAGGCCGATCCGCCACATTCCATATGATGAGACGCTGGTATCGCCTGGTGAACGGGGGCGCGCGGCCCCGACCGGCAGGTCTCCGGGCGAACCGCGGGCCGCCCGGAGAATCGCCGGGCCGGCCCGGGCGCGACCCTCGGGATTTCGACTCCCCGGAAATCGCTGATGCCTGCGTCACATCCGCCCGGACCACCCGGTCCGCGGCCCCGCGTCGGGGCTCAGAGCCCCAGCTCGGCCGCCATCAGGTCGCCCGCCTGCTGCTCCAGCTGCTCGTCGGTGAGTCCGTCGTCGTCCGTGTCGGCCCCGTCCGCCGCCGCACCGATCGGGCTGTCCAGCCGGACGTGCGCGATCAGCGACTGCAGCGCCCGGAGCACGGCCGTGCAGGTGGAGCCCCAGTTCGACAGGTACGAGAACTGCCACCACCAGAGCGCCTCGCTGACCCGGCCCTCGCGGTAGTGCGTCAGCCCGTGCTGCAGCTCCGCCACCACCCCGGCCAGGTCGTCCGAGATCCGGAACGCGCTCGGCTTCTCCGGCGGCCCGTACGGGTCGAAGACCTCGTGGTACACGTCGATCGGGGCCAGCAGCTCGGCCAGCCGCTCACGGAGCTCGACACCGTCGGGCTCCGGCCCGGTGTCGGGCTCGAAGCGGTCCTCGGGCAGGACGTCCTCGATCGCCCCCAGCCGTCCGCCGGTCAGCAGCAGCTGGGAGACCTCCAGCAGGAGCAGCGACACCGCGCTGCCCGGCTCGTCGCCCTTGGCGACCTCGGAGACCGCCAGCACGAAGCTCTCCACCGAGTCGGCGATCTGGACGGCGAAGTCGTCCGGCTCGTCGGTATGGGTGAGGCTGTGGGTTACGTCAGACATCGAGCAGTCGTCTCCCTTCGAAGGCCCGGCCGAGGGTGACCTCGTCGGCATACTCCAAGTCCCCGCCGACGGGCAGGCCGCTCGCCAGCCGGGTCACCTTCAGGCCCATCGGCTTGCAGAGCCGGGCCAGGTAGGTGGCGGTCGCCTCCCCCTCCAGGTTGGGGTCGGTGGCCAGGATCAGCTCGGTGACCGTGCCGTCCGCGAGCCTCGTCATGAGTTCGCGGATCCGCAGATCGTCCGGCCCGACGCCCTCGATCGGGCTGATCGCGCCGCCCAGCACGTGGTAGCGGCCCCGGAACTCCCGGGTGCGTTCGATCGCCACCACGTCCTTGGGCTCCTCGACCACGCAGATCACCGCGAGATCGCGGCGCGGGTCGAGGCAGACCCGGCACTGCTCGGCCTCCGCGACATTGCCGCAGACCGCACAGAACCGGACCTTCTCCTTGACCTGCTGCAACGCGAACGCCAGCCGGCGGACGTCGACCGGGTCGGCCTGCAGGATGTGGAAGGCGATCCGCTGTGCGCTCTTGGGCCCGACGCCGGGCAGCCTGCCCAGTTCGTCGATCAGGTCCTGAACCACGCCCTCGTACAACTCCGCGCCTTCCTTCGGCCGGGCACCGCTCCGGGGCCTGCTGCCCCGGTGCCGGGTGCTCCGGTGCCATCATCCAACGAATCGGGCGTCGGACACACCGTCCGACGCCCGACCACCTCATTAATCACACATCACCCGACCCGCCCGCGTGACCACCGGGCGGCCGACGAACGACGTGAACTCCCAGGTCAGAACGGAAGGCCGGGGATCCCGGCGCCCCCGCCCAGCCCCTGGGTCAGCGGACCCATCCGCTCCGCCTGCAGCTTCTGCGCCGCCGCGTTGGCGTCCCGGACCGCGGCCAGCACCAGGTCGGCCAGGGTCTCGGTGTCGTCCGGGTCGACCGCCTCGGGCGCGATCGTCAGCGCCACCAGCTCACCCGAACCCGTCACCGTCGCCTCGACCAGACCGCCGCCCGCCGACCCGCGCACCTGCGCCTCGGCCAGCTCGCGCTGCGCCTTGCCCAGCTCCTCCTGCATCTTCTGCGCCTGCTTCAGCAGCTGCTGCATGTTGGGCTGGCCACCACCAGGGAACACGGATCTCTCCTGCCTGTACACGGAAACGTCGCCGGTGCCGACGACACCTTCCCACCGTACGCGTCACCCGATCAGCCGTTGTGGTGGATCTCCTCCAGCACCGTGGCGCCCAACTCGCGGATGATCAGCTCCTGGCCGGAGAACACCTGCTCGTTCAGATCCGGGTCGTCGTCCTCCGGGACGTCGTCCTCCGGCGCCACGTGCTGCTGCGGCGCCTGCGGCTGGGACGGCCGGGCCTGGGACGGCGACTGCGGCACCGCCGGGGCCTGCTGCTGCGGCCGGACCAGCGGCGCGGCCTGCACCGGCGGGGCCGGCTGCGCCGGCGCGGGCGCCGGGGCGGCGGACGGCTGGAACGCGGACGCGGGCCGGGCGGCCGGCGCCGGAGCACCCCAGCCGCCTCCGCCGCCGCCCGCGGCGGGCGGGGGCGGCGTCCCGCCGGCGGAGCCGCCGGACGGATCCACGATGCACTCCACCCGCCAGTCCACCCCGAGCGCGTCCGCGAGCGCCTGGCGCAGCACGTCGTCGCTGTTGCTGGAGACGAAGCTGTCCCGGGCACCGGCGTTGACGAAGGACACCTGGAGCACGCTGCCGTCGAACCCGGCCACCTGGCCGTTCTGGCTGAGCAGGATCCAGGTGAACCGGCGCCGGTTCTTCACCGCGTCCAGGATCTGCGGCCACATCTGCCGGATCTGCCCGGCGCCCTGCTGGGCGGCGGCGGACGGCTGGCCGGACGGGGGCGGGACCGCGGCCGGGGCATGGACCTGGGCCGGGGCCGGGGTCTGGGCCGGGGTCTGGGCCGGGGTCTGGGCCGGGGGCTGAACCGGCTCGGGCACGGCGGGCTGGGCCGGCGGGGAGGGCTGGGCGGGCTGGTCCCCGGGCGCCGCGGCTGCGGGCGGGAAGCTCCGCGGGATCGGCCAGGCGCCCGGCGCGGGGCCGGCGGCCGGGGCGGGAGCGGGTGCGGGTGCGGGTGCGGGTGTGGAGGGCGCCGCGGCCGGGACGGGGGCGGCCGCCACGGGGGCTGCCGGTGCGGCCGGCGGCGGAGCGCTCTCGGCCATCGGCGGCACGGCGAAGCCACCCGTCGGAGCGGCCAGCGTGCCCGCCGCCGCCCGCCGCTCCAGCTTGTCCAGCCGGGCCTGCAGCGACAGCTCGTCGCTGTACGCACCCGGCAGCATCACCCGGGCGCAGATCAGCTCCAACTGAAGCCGCGGGGCCGCGTTCCCCCGCATCTCGGTCAACCCGGTGTTGACGATGTCGGCGGCCCGGCTCAGCTCGGCCGCACCGAACCCGTCCGCCTGCGCCTGCATGATCGCGACCCGGTCGGCGGGCGCGTCGAGCAGACCCTTCTCCCCGGCGTCCGGCACGGTGGCGAGGATCACCAGGTCGCGCAGGCGCTCCAGCAGGTCCGTCACGAAACGGCGCGGGTCGTGGCCGCCCTCGACCACCCGGTCGATCACCTGGAAGACGGTCGCGCCGTCCTGCGCGGCGAAGGCGTCCACCACCTCGTCCAGCAGCGCGGAGTCGGTGTACCCGAGCAGCGAGGTGGCCATCCGGTACGTCACCCCGCCCTCGGCGGCGCCGGCCAGCAACTGGTCCATCACCGACATCGAGTCCCGGACCGAACCGGCACCGGCCCGCACGACCAGTGGGAAGACCGAGTCCTCGACCTCGATCCCCTCCCGGCCGCAGACCTGCGCCAGGTAGTCCCGCAGGGTGCCGGGCGGCACCAGCCGGAACGGGTAGTGGTGGGTGCGGGAGCGGATCGTCCCGATCACCTTCTCCGGCTCCGTGGTGGCGAAGATGAACTTGAGGTGCTCCGGAGGCTCCTCCACCACCTTCAGCAGCGCGTTGAAGCCGGCCGAGGTCACCATGTGGGCCTCGTCCAGAATGAAGATCTTGTACCGGCTGTGCACGGGGGCGAAGAACGCCCGCTCACGCAGCTCACGGGCGTCGTCGACACCACCGTGCGAGGCCGCGTCGATCTCGATCACATCGATCGAGCCGGGGCCGCCGGTCGCCAGGTCCCGGCAGGACTGGCACTCCCCGCACGGGGTCGGGGTCGGGCCCTGCTCACAGTTGAGGCAGCGGGCGAGGATCCGCGCGCTGGTCGTCTTGCCGCAGCCACGGGGACCGCTGAACAGATAGGCGTGGTTGACCCTGTTGTTGCGCAGGGCCTGCTGGAGCGGAGCAGTCACATGCTCCTGGCCGATGACCTCCGCAAAGGTCTCCGGGCGATAGCGGCGGTACAGGGCTAGGGACACGCCACCGACGATATCGGGCGCGGCAGACAAACGCGTCGCCCTGCGGCCCCCGGGAACGCAAGGACCCCCCGTGCACCCGCCAGAGCCCTCCTACCCTTGCTGCCTTCCGGCCCTGGGGGGGTTCAGAGAGATAACGCCGCACGAGGGGCTGGCACCAGAGTAGCGGATCCCGGGCCCCGGCTGTACCGCCGGCCCGCTTCCACGATCCGCAGGCAGCCGCCCACAGCCACCTGCGGATAGGTGGTCGCGAGCACCCCTGAACATGTACTAAGCTCTCCCACGGAGGATTCGCCTAGTGGCCTAGGGCGCACGCTTGGAAAGCGTGTTGGGGGCAACCCCTCACGAGTTCGAATCTCGTATCCTCCGCCGGCAGAAGGCCCGGACCGCTCAGCGGTCCGGGCCTTCGTCGTTCACCGTCTCATCTGCAGTCTCAACGGACCTTCTCGGTGGCCCTGCCTCCAATCCGGCCTGCCGTCGAACGGTGACCGTCAGACGGCCACGAGACGGACGCGATCACCGCAGAGCTTGACCATGTCGTCGATGTCCGAGGTCAGCACGACGACCGGCCGCTGCTGACGCAGCGCCATCTCGGCTACCGCCGCGTCGATCGCGTACTTGTGGCCGTGAAGGCCTGCAGCGATCAGCGTCGCGGAAGCCGCCCGGGCCTCCTCATCCCCGACCTGCACGATCCGCAGCCCGGACAGAATCCACCGGAGACGGGCCTGGTCCGTCCGGCCGTACACGGCTTCGATGATGGTCAAGGCGCTGATCACCACCTCCATGCCCCGCTTGCGGGCCTCCGCAACCAGCGCGACGGCCGGCTCGTGGTCGTCGAGCAGCTTGGACAGGCCCTCGGAGTCGAGCACCAAAGTGCCCTCGTGACTCAGCTTGCGACGGGCCATCCGCCCTCCTCGGCGAACACCTCGTCGAAGACCTGACGGGCCCGCTCCTGCTCCGCCGACGAGATCGGCCCCTGCCTGCGCTCATAGTCGGCCAGGTACTCGTCCAGGATCTGGCCGCGCAGCTCCCGCTCGACGGCTGCGGCGATGAACGCGGAGAACTCGCGCTTGCCCACCCGCTGGCGGATGGCCTCGGCCGTACCTTCGGGCAGTGAGAGGCTGACCCTGGTGGCCGGCCCCTCGCCGATGCTGTAGGGCATCTCAGTCATGGACCCAGATTATCAAAGAAGTAGGAATGCCGAACCCAGACCTCCAGCCGGGCTTGCCCTGGTAGCAGTTCCGGTTGCATTCACCCCCGTCCGGCGCCGTCCGCAGCCCGGCGGGCAACTGCCCGGCCAGCAGCTGGGTGGCCGTTGGGGACGAGGACGGCGCGGCCGCGTCGCCGATCCAGACCGACCACTCGGCCCCGCGGCCCAACCGCCCAGGCTCTACCGGTGCCCCTGTTCTCGCGGGCGGGGGCTCAGGGCCGGGCGTCTCCGTCGTCGCCGAAGTCGGGGATGTCGGCGGACAGCAGGTGCTCGGCGCCGCCTTCGAGGATCCTGGCCGTCTCGGTGGAGCGGGGGAGCATGGTCTTCTCGTAGGTTCGGATCGCGTCGTCGACGGTGGCCTCGTTCGCGAGAGCGAGGGCGAGTTCGCAGGCGTCGAGCATGGCGAGGTTGACGCCGACGCCGAGCGGGGGCATGAGGTGGGCGGCGTCGCCGAGCAGGGTCACGGTCGGGTTGTGCTCCCAGGTGTGCGGGACGGGGAGGGCGAAGATCGGGCGGTCGACGTAGGGGCCGTCGTTGCCGCTGATCATCCGGCGCATGCGGGGCGACCAGTCGGCGTACTCGTCGAGGAGCAGGGCGCGGATGCCGTCGGTGTCGTCGACGGTCAGGTCGCTCCGGCTGATCCAGTCGACCGGGAGTCGTTGGATGAGATAGACGCGGATGTGGTCTCCGCTGTTGCGCTGGGCGAACAGGCCGCGGTCGCCGTCGGCTGCATGGGCGCCGCCCTGGCCGACCAGCTCGGCGATGTCGGGGTGGCGGTTCTCGACGTCGGAGAACCATGCCTCCAGGAAGCTCACCCCGGTGTACTCGGGGGCGGCCGGGGACACGGCCGGGCGTACCCGGGAGAAGGCGCCGTCGGCGCCGATGACCAGATCGGTCTCGACGGTCGTGCCGTCGGCGAAGTGCAGCTGCCGCGGCCCGTCGGCGGGCCCGCCGATCGTGTCGAGGGCGCGGCCCCAGTGCACGGTTCCCGGCTGCAGCGAGTCGAGCAGCAGGTCGCGCAGCTGGCCTCGGTCGATTTCCGGCTTGAAGAGCTCGTCGGCCCCCGGGACCGTGTGGGACGTCATCGTGCCGGTCGGGTCCATCTGGCGCATCTCCTGCCCTTCGGGGCGGGCCAGCTTGAAGAACTCGTCGAGCAGGCCGGCTTCGCGCAGGGCGATCTGACCGTTGTCGGCATGCAGGTCCAGGGTGCCGCCCTGGTTGCGCGCGTCGGGGCCCGGGTCGCGGTCGTGGACGGTGACCGCGATGCCGCGCCGCTGGAGAATGCGGGCGCAGGTCAGCCCGCCGGGGCCGGCGCCGATGATGCTGATCCTGGCCTGGGCAGGTGCTACGGAGGTCATGGTGTTCCCTTTCGCCGGCGCCGGATCACGGCCGCGGCCCGCGCCACGGACTCGTCAGGCGCCGCCCACGATATTTGCAACAGATACAAATATGCAACCGTTCCAAATTTCTCCTCTGCCGGGTAGGGTTCAAGGCATGGCAGAGACGATCGACCGCGCAGGAACGGGCGGGCGGCGCGAACGCAAGAAGGCCGCCACCCGACAGGCGATCGCCGACACGGCGCTGCGGCTGTTCCTGGAACGCGGCTACGAGCAGGTGGGCGTCCGCGAGATCGCCGAGGGCGCCGACGTGTCGGTGTCGACCCTGTTCAACTACTTCCCCCAGGGGAAAGAGGCCCTGGTCTTCGACGAGGACGCCCGCAACGAGGCCGCCCTGGTCCGCGCGGTCACCGACCGGCCGCCGGGCCAGACCATCCCCCACGCTCTGCGCGCCCACCTCACCGGCTTCGTCGACTCGGCCCACACCCGAGACCCCCGCTTCGCCGACTTCCAGCGGCTCGTCCAGGAGACCCCGGCCCTGCGCGAGTACTCCCGCGCGATGTGGCTGCGCCACGAACACGCTCTGGTCCGCGCTCTCGCCGACCAGACCGGCCGGCCGCACGACGACCTCATCTGCGCCGCCTACGCCCGGTTCACCCTGGAAATCCTCGCGTTCGCCGGCTCCCGCCCCGACCCCGCCGCCGCCATCGACCAGGCCTGTCTCCTGCTCGACCAGGGCTGGACGGCCTCGGCCGCCCGACATGACCCCGAACCCGGCAGACCCGCCACACCCGCCGGCGACGCATCCGGTCCACCCATGCTCCGGCCGGCAGACCGATGAGGAGGAAGGCGGCGGTGCTCAGAGCGGAAAGCGCCCCGACCTGGCCGGGGCTCGCGTCGAGGGCGGAGACGGCGATGAACGGAATGGCGACGTAGCCGATGGTGGTGCCTAGCCGGCTGAGCGCCGTCGCGGCGAACAGGTGACGGAAGTCGGCTTTCCGCCAAGGCGATTCGGCCTGCGTGGTCAATTTCGTCAGGTGCCCGATCCGGAGCTACGCTGCCGCACTTCGGCGTCGGACGGGGCCGGGTCGCCGTTCTGACGGCGCGTCATTCCTACGCCGGCGAGCACCAGGGCCATGCCCGCGACGACGCGGAAGCCGACCCGCTCGTCGAGGGCGATCGCGCCCAGCGCCACCGAGACCACCGGCAGCAGATAGCCGACGGTCGCAGCGACGGTGGGGCCCTCGTCCGCAATGAGCCGGGAGTTGAGGTGGAACGTGACACCCGTGCCGAGGACGCCCAGGATGGCGACGGCGGTCACCGCGGTGAGCGTGGGAACGGCCGGGGCCGTGGTATCCGCGGGAAGGGCAAGGGTGGTCAGGCCTGTCGCGGCGAGGAGTTGGGCCGCCGAGAGGGCCAGCGGGGCGCTCTGGCGGCCGATGAGGTGCCGGGCCATGTAGGCGAAGGCCACCGCGTAGCTGACGGCTGCGGCGAGCAGGGCCGGTACGCCCCAGCCGGTCAGGCCGCCCCGCTGCCACGGGGCGAAGATGAGCACCGTCCCTGCGAAGCCGAGCAGGAGCCCGGCCAGGCGGACCGGACGGATACCGCGCTCCGTGCCGAGCGTGACTCCGACGGCCAAGGACCACAGGGGAGTTGTGGCGTTCAGGACACCGGCCACGCCTGAGTCGACGCTCTGTTCGCCGATACCGAGCAGGAAGAACGGCAGGGCGTTGCAGAAGAAGGCGGCCACCACGAGGTGGCCCCAGGTCCGGCGGGCGCGCGGGAGACGCTGGCCGCCGGAGCGGGCCAGGACCAGCAGCACACCCGCTCCCAGCGCGCAGCGGATGACGGTGATGTGGAGCGGGGACAGGCCGCCGGCCAGGGCGAGTTTGGTCCAGAGGAAGCCCGATCCCCACAGCAGGGCGAGGACGGCCATGCGTATCGAGGTCCCGCGTGGGCCGCTGAGCACTGTCCGCCTCCTGGTGGGTTCTTCCTTCCCGTACGGTGCCGTGTCGGCCAGTCGTAAGACAAGCGAAAAGATCTGGATGGAGAGTTAAGCTGTTCTACATGCTTGATATGCGGCGTATGCAGGTGCTGAGGGCCGTGGTCACCAGTGGATCGGTCACCGCGGCAGCGCGGAATCTCGGTTACACGCCATCCGCCGTCAGCCAGCAGATGGCGGCGCTGGAGAAGGAGGCCGGGATCGGGCTGCTGGAGCGGACCGGACGGGGCGTGCGGCCCACGGAGGCCGGGCGGCTGCTCACCGAGTACGCGACCGTCATCGGCAGACACGTCGCCGAGGCGGAGACCGCGCTCGCCGAGCTGCGGGCCGGACGGACGGGGCGGGTGGTGATCCGGTACTTCGCCACGGCGGGAGCGACGATGGTGGCCCCCGCCGTGGCGGCGCTCCGCCGCGAGCAACCGGGTGTTCAGGTCGAACTCAAGCTGCGCGACGCCGAGGATTCACTACTGGACGTGAAGGAGCGACGGGCCGACGTCGCCCTCGTGGTCCGGCCACGGAACAAGGTGTCCGTCGACGGCATCCGGTTCGTGCACCTGGCCGACGACAGGTACGTCGCCGTGCTGCCCCGGAGCCACCGGCTTGCCGCGAAGCAAGCCCTCGACCTGACCGACCTCGCCGACGAGCCCTGGGTCGGCAGCGACCAGCCCGGCCCCTGCCTGGACCCCGTCCTCGACGCCTGCGGCTCGGCCGGCTTCACCCCGGACTTCGTCGTCGAGAGCGGGGACTACGCCACCGCGCAGGGATTCGTCGCCGCTGGGCTCGGGGTGAGCCTGATTCCGGAGCTGGGGTTGGGCAACCGCCATCCCGACGTGGTCGTACGTGAGGTCCGCAATCCAGAGCCGAGGCGGGCGGTCTACGCAGCGGTACGGGAGTCGTCGCCCGTCCAGCCCGCACTGCGCAGACTGCTCGACGCGCTGCGGAGCGCGGCCACTCGACCCACCGAGCGCTGAGCATGCCCAGGCGTTTCGTCCTGTCCGACCGCCGATATCGCGGCGGTCTCCGGCAGCCATCACCCACACGATCAGCCGGCCGTCCTCGATCGTGTACACGACGCGGTAGTCGCCGGCTCTGAGACGCCACCGCGAGCTGTGTCCCCGAAGAGCCTTGATGTCGAAGGCCGTTGTGTCGCCCTCGTCCAACCCCTTCTGGAGTTCGGTCAGGCGACAGAGGTCCGTCCGCAACCCGGTGAACACCGATCCAGGCCTGCGGCGCTTCGCCGGACCACGACCGAGTCCGCGCGCGTGTCCGGGATCACAGCGCGGCTCACCGGATGGGCGAAATGCTGTGACCGCCGAAGCGGTTGACGCCTTCACGCATTCAATGCACGTGCATATACCGTCTGGTACCTCCGAGGGACACCCCATGACCATCACTGCCTCCTCCGCCTCCCGCGCGGCCGAGATACTGTCCCGACCGGTCGCGCTGAATGGCCTGACCGTCCCGAACCGCATCGCGATGGCGCCCATGACGCGCATGTTCTCCCCAGGGGGCGTCCCCGGTGAGGACGTGCGGTCGTACTACGCCCGTCGCGCCGCCGCAGGCGTGGGCCTGATCGTCACCGAGGGAACCTACGTCGGCCACGAGTCGGCCGGGCAGAGTGACCGTGTGCCGCGATTCCACGGCGAGGAGCAGCTCGCGGGGTGGGCGAAGGTCGCCGAGGCCGTTCACGCGGCAGGCGGCACGATCGTGCCGCAGCTGTGGCACATCGGCATGGTCCGCAAGCAGGGCGACCCGCCCTACGCCGACGCCCCCGCCGTCGGCCCCTCCGGCATCCGCGTCGACGGCACCGAGGGCACCGGCAAGGCGATGACCCAGCGCGACCTGGACGACGTCATCGGCGCCTTCGCCGAGGCCGCCGCGGCCGCCGAGCGCATCGGCTTCGACGGCGTCGAACTGCACGGCGCCCACGGCTACCTCCTCGACCAGTTCCTGTGGGCGGGGACGAACCGCCGTACCGACGCCTACGGCGGCGACCCGGTGGCCCGTACGAGGTTCGCGGCCGAGATCGTGGCCGCGGTCCGCGAGACCGTCTCGCCCGACTTCCCGGTGATCTTCCGCTACTCGCAGTGGAAGCAGGAGGCCTATGACGGGAGGCTCGCCGAGACCCCGGAGGAGCTGGAGGCGATCCTGACCCCGCTCGCCGCAGCCGGCGTCGACGCCTTCCACGCCTCCACCCGCCGCTACTGGCTCCCGGAGTTCGAGGGCTCGGACCTGAACCTGGCGGGCTGGACCAAGCAGCTCACCGGCAGGCCCACGATCACCGTCGGCTCGGTCGGCCTCGACGGCGACTTCATCCGCGCCTTCATGGGCGAGGGCGCCCCGGTCCAGGGCATCGACAACCTCCTCGACCGCATGGAGCGTGACGAGTTCGACCTGGTCGCCGTCGGTCGCGCCCTGCTCCAGGATCCGGAGTGGGCAGCGAAGGTCCTGGAGGGCCGGTCCGAGGAACTGAAGCCCTACGACGCGGTGGCGCTGAGGACGCTGAGCTGATCGATGTAGGCCAACACCGGTGTACGGCAGCGGCCAGCCGGACGCATCCAGAGAGCGCCGGCCCCGCGGGTCGCGCCGGGACGGGGTCAGGCCCTGCTGCCGGCGACGGGGGTGACGTTCACGCGAAGGCTTCCCGGCCGGGTTGACGGTGGGCCGGAAACACTCCGCCGGCCGGGCGCGAGCAGCGCGCCGGCCGGCGGAGGAGGGTGATCAGGCCTGCGAGCGGCGGCGCGAGGCGACGACCGCGCCGGCGCCCAGCACGACGGCCGCGCCGCCGATCGCGGCGAGCTGCCCGAGCGGGGTGGTCGAGCCGGTGGCGGCCAGCGAGCCGCCGGCGCCCTGGCCGTCCGTGGTGGTGACCGTGGTCGGGGTGGTCGTCGTGCCGGTGGTGACGGAAGCGGGGACCACGGTGGTGCCCGGCCCACTGGTACCGGAGTTGCCCTGCGCGGCCTCGGCAGCGGCCTTCGCGGCGGCCTCGTCCTTGGCGCGGGCCGTGAACTGGCCCTCCTTCAGGAAGGCCCGGACGTCCGCAATGGTGCCGTCGAGCGCGGCGGTGCCGGCCTTCTTGGCCTCGGGACCGCCGGCCTCGACGATCTGGGAGACGTGGATCCGGTCGTCGGTCGCCCGCAGCGGCTCCAGCTCGGCCTTCAGGAAGTGCTCGACGTTCGCGGCGGTGCCGGCGAGCGCCTTCTCGGCTGCCTCCCGGACGTGCCGGCCGGTGTTCGCGTCGTCGATGATGCGCTGGACCTCGGCGCGGTTCTCGTCCTCCGCCCGGGCGATGTACTGGCCGGTCTTCAGGAAGGCGCGGACATCGTCGATGGTGCCGTCGAGCCCGGCGTTGGCGGCCTTCCGCACCGCCGGGCCACCGCGAGACATGATCTGGGTGAGCAGGATCCGGTCGTCGACCTCCGCGGCCGACTTCAGCCCCACCTTGAGGAAGTGCTCGACGTCCGCCGCAGTACCCGCGAGCGCCTTCTGCGCGCCCTCGCGCACAATCCGTCCGCTGCTCGGATCGTCGAGGATCCGCTGCACCTCGGCGCGGTTCTCGTCCTCGGCGCGGGCCACGTACTGGCCGACCTTCAGGAAGGCGCGGAGCACCTCGATGTCGTCCGAGTCGAGTGTGGTGTTGCCGGCCTTCCTCACGGCCGGACCACCGACGTTCATGACCCGCAGGATCGCGATCCGCGCGTCGTCCCGGCGAATCCCGTCCACCTCCACCGCGAGGAAGCGCGCCCGGTCCGCCGGGGTGCCGGCGAGTGCCGTCGCCGCGTGCTCGCGCAGGTAGTCGCTCGGGGCCGTGAGCAGGTAGTCGTTCGGGTAGACGAGCAGCTTCTCGATCGCCGCCCGGTTCTCCTCGTCCACCTTCGCCTCGGCCGGGTCGGTCTGTTCCTGCCCCGCCGGGGCGGTGTCGGCGAACGCCGGGGTGGCGCCCATGGCGACGGGTGCGGCGGCCGTGGCAAGGAAGACGGCAACAGCGAGCGAACGACGGATCTTCAACGGTCCCCCGGGATCTGAATACGAATGAGCCCAGCCGCGACTCGGCAGCGGTCGGCCGAGTGATCGTACAGCGACCACATCTCACCGACGAACACATTTCCGCCACGTCCCACCCTTCCGGCTTCGTCGCGCACGAGCGGGAGGGGCCGAGGGATGGACAGCAGCAACGGTTGGGTCGGCGCCCTCTGGGATCGCGGCCCCGCATGCCGGCTCATACGCCAACAGCATTGCACCCGGGGGAACATGGGACGCCGCCCACGGACCGGCCGACCAGCGATCGGCTCACCTCCGGCGATGCCCATGCGGCCTGAGAAGCAGAAGGTCACCGCTCCCTCGTGAGGCTCAGCAGCCAAGGGCAAGTCCGCCCTTCGCCGGCCTCGCTCGTGGTCCCGTCGAGCGGCGAACGGGATGACGGCGGTGGACCGATGACCCAACTCCCCTCCAGCAGGGCTGATTTCGTTTGCACGCCGGATGGTGCCGGCACCCCGGTGGACTACGTCGGCGCCCATCCCCTCGGGGTCTGCCTGCTCGCCGACGGCCGGGGCGAGGCGGAACTGCGCAGGTGGACGGTCGCCAGGGGCGACGCCCCAGTGGTGGCGCCGTACCGCGAGCGGCTGCCGACGGCCGTTTCCGGCCTCACTGGACAGAATCGTCCAGGACCGTTTCCGTCCACCTGAAAGCCCTTCCGTAGGCCTTGAGCTGCGACGAAGCTAGTGATCGCCAGCAGGGAACAGCACACGGACCCGGCAGGCGACACCGGAGGAAGCGTCACCGCGGGACGCGCATCCGGACATCACCACTCCACTCCAGCTCTCGGAAGGACCACTCCCGTGCTTCGCAGCCACCTCCTCCGGGCCGCCGCGGTCAACGCCCACGCCGCCCACGCTCTGGGCGCCCGCACCACCGCCCCCGCCGTCCGGGAGTAGCCGGCCCCGCCGCCCAGCGGCCCCAAGTTCCACCTCTCACCGCACTCCCGGCATCTCCAGCGCCTCCGGCGCCCCGTGTCCACCGGTCCGACTGCTCCTGCAGGGCAGCCGATCCCGCCTCACGGTGCGGCACCCACACTCTTCGGCTTCGCCATGCCTGCCTGCGGTGCCCGCGGCAGCACACCAGACCTTCTTCCTCGCCTTCAGGAGCTTCGCCATGTCCAAGACCCTCAAGACCGCCGCGATCCGCCTCACCTCCGCCTCCGCCCTGGCCGTGTCCGTGCTCACCGCGGTTGTCGCCACCCCGGCCGGCGCCTCGCCGCTCACCGACGGCATCTCCGCCACGGCCCGCGCCGAGAACGGCAACTCGTACTGTGCCCACGGCGGTTACGTCGGTGGACCGAACCAGTCCAGCAGCTGCACCGGCGGCACCACCCGTACCCATGCCTGGTGCGCCGACTTCGCCGGCTGGGTCTGGGCCCGGAACGGGGTCACCGGCCTTGGCACGCTGGACGACCGGGCCGCCAGCTTCATGGACTACGGCAAGAAGTACGGCACGCTGTCGCAGACCCCGCACGTCGGTGACGCGGTCGTCTACAACTACAACGGCAGCGACTACGCGGACCACGTGGCCCTCGTCACCGGTGTCAACGGCGACACCGTCACCATCACCGGCGGCAACCAGGGCGGATTCCCGGGCCACGTCTCCACCAACTCCACCACCAGCTGGCGGGTCGGCCAGGCGCCGTGGCGGCAGACGATCAGCGGCTACATCTCGCCGGCCGGCACCAGCACCCCCCAGTACCCCAACCCGGGCTCGCTGCCGGCCGGGACGCTCGTGAAGTCGCCGAACGGCCCTGACGTGAAGGTGATGATCTCCGGTTCCGGCATTCCGGTGGCGGCCTCCGACGTCACGCCCGACAAGTACGACCTGAGCAAGATCGTGCTGATCGACGACTCCGCCTTCCGTGCCCTGCCGAGCGCCCCCGCGGCCGGCACGGTCGTCCACGACCAGGCCGGCGGCGCCGACCGCTACGTGGTCATCGACAACGCGGCTCTCCGGATCGGCGGCGAGGACTGGATCCCGGGTGGTTACAACACCCGTGCCGACATGGGCGTTCCGACCGCCTGGCTGCAGGCCGCCGCGCAGCGCACGGTTCCCACCGGCACCGTCGTGATGGACCAGTCGGGCACCGACCCGGCGCGGTACGTGATGGTGGACGGCGCGGCGCTGCACATCTCGGGCGCCGAGTGGACGGCCGACGAGTACAACACCCAGATGCTGATGGGCGTCCCGGGTGAGTGGCTGAAGGGCGCCGTCGCCAAGACCGTGCCGACGGGCACCGTGATCATGGACCAGTCCGGCAACGACCCGGCCCGCTACGTGATGCTCAACGGCGCTGCCGTACACATCTCGGCCTCCGAGTGGACGGCCAACGGCTACGACACCCGCTCGCTGATGGGCGTCCCGGGTGAGTGGCTGGGCTCCACCACGGCCCGCCAGGTCGCCAACGGCACGATCGTCAAGGACGCCTCCGGCGCCGACGCCAGCGTGTACGTGATGGCGGGTGGCGTGGCCGTGCCGCTGACGTACGCCGACTTCACCGGCCTCGGCTACGACAAGCGCCCGCTGGAGGGCGCCCCGGGCGAGTGGCTGAAGTCGGCCGCGGCGAAGGCCGCCCCCGCCGACGGGACCATGCTGCTGTCCCCGGAGAGCAACACCGTCTGGCAGGTCACCGGCGGCAAGAAGAAGGCCCTGACCGCCGACGCCTTCGGCCCCGGAAAGCTCAGCTTCAACGACGTGGTCAGCGTCCCGACGGCCTTCACCGCGAAGTTCCCGACCGTCACCGCCTGAGCACCATCGGCCTGAGCACCACCCCTGGGCCGCCCGGTCTTCCTCCGGCCGGGCGGCCCGCTCGCCCAGCGCCACCCGCCGTCGCCCTCGCCCTCGCCCGCACCTTGCCCCGAACAGGACCCGCCATGCGCTCCTCCGCCCGCCAGAAGTCCGCGCTCGCCGTCACCGCCACCGCCCTGCTCGCGCTCGCCACCCCGCTGCTCACCGGTACCGACGCCTCGGCCGCCTCCGTCTCGACCTGGGACAAGGTCGCCCAGTGCGAGGCCAGCGGCAACTGGAGCATCAACACCGGCAACGGCTACTACGGCGGCCTGCAGATCTCGATGTCGACCTGGCGCGCCTTCGGGGGCACCTCGTACGCCACCCGCCCCGACCTGGCGACCAAGCAGCAGCAGATCCTGACGGGCGAGAAGATCCTGGCCGGCCAGGGGCAGGGTGCCTGGCCGTCCTGCGGCCCCGCCGCAGGCCTCGGCTCCGACCACACCAACCCGTACCCCGCCAGCCCCTCCTACCCCGACCCCGCCTCGCTGCCGGCCGGGACGCTGGTGAAGTCGCCGAACGGCCCCGACGTGAAGGTGATGATCTCCGGGGCGGGCGTCCCGGTGGCGGCCTCCGACGTCACCCCCGACCACTACGACCTGAGCAAGATCGTGCTCGTGGACAACTCGGCGTTCAACGGCCTGCCGAGCGCGCCCCCGGCCGGCACCGTGGTCCACGACCAGGCGGGCGGCGCCGGCCGCTACGTCGTCGTCGACGGCGCCGCACTGTCGATCTCCGCTGCCGACTGGACCGCCGACGGGTACAACACCCGCCCCGACATGGGCGTCCCGACCGCCTGGCTGCAGACGGCCGCCCAGCACACCGTGGCCAACGGCCGCGTGGTGATGGACCAGTCCGGCAACGACCCGGCCCGCTACGTGATGGTCAACGGCTCGGCCCTGCACATCTCGGCCTCCGAGTGGGCGGCCAACGGCTACGACACCCGCTCGCTGATGGGCGTCCCGGGTGAGTGGCTGAACGGCGCCGCGGCACGCCAGCTCCCGAACGGCACCGTCGTCAAGGACGCCTCCGGCGCCGACGCCAGCGTGTACGTGATGGCGGGTGGCCTGGCCGTACCGCTGACCTACGCCGACTTCACCGGCCTCGGCTACGACAAGCGCCCGCTGGAGGGCATCCCGGGCGAGTGGCTGAAGTCGGTCGCGGCGAAGGCCGCCCCCGCCGACGGCACCATGCTGCTGTCCCCGGAGAGCAACACCGTCTGGCAGGTCACCGGCGGCAAGAAGAAGGCCCTGACCGCCGACGCCTTCGGCCCCGGAAAGCTCAGCTTCGACGACGTGGTCAGCGTCCCCACCGCCCTCACCGCGAAGCTCCCGACCGTCTGACCCCGCCCCGCCCCAGGCCGGCCTCCCTCCCCACCCGGAGCGGAGGCCGGCCCGCGGTCAGCTGCCGGCCAGGGAGCGGGCCGTGACGGCGAGACGGCGGGCCGCCTCGGCCAGTTCGGCGAGGTCTGCCGCGGCGGCGAGGTTCAGGCGCAGCCGGTCGGTCGGCGGCTCGGCCGGGAAGTAGTGACGACCCGCGTCGACGGCCACCCCGTGGTCCCGGGCCGCGGCGGTGACCGCCGTGTCCACGAGGGCCGGCGGCAGCCGCAGCCACAGGTGCAGGCCGCCGGCGGGGGTCTGGCCGGCCGAAGGCTGCGGGAGGCCGGGCGTCCAGTCGGGGACTTCGTGGGAGAGGGCGTCGACCAGGACGGCGCGGCGTTCGCGCAGTGCGGTGGCGAGGGATCGCAGGTGGCGGTCCCAGGCCGGGGTACTGAGCAGTTCGACGGCGGCCTCCTGCAGCGGTCGGGCGATGAAGAAGTCGTCCACCCGCCGCGCCTCCAGCAGGCGGCGCATCACCGGCCCTCGGGCGATCAGCGCGCCGATCCGCAGGCTGGGCGAGGCGGGCTTGGTCAGCGAGGTCAGGTGGATCACCGTGCCGTCTCGGTCGTCGGCGACCAGCGGTCGGGGCACGGGCCGGCCGTGGCCGAGGTGGCGGGCGAAGTCGTCCTCGATCAGGAAGGCCCCGGCGGCCCGGGCCACGTCCACGACCTGGCGGCGGCGTTCCGGTGCGAGGACGGCGCCGGTGGGGTTGTGGAAGGTCGGCTGGCAGTAGAACAGCCGGGCCCCGGTCATGGCGAACGCCTCGGCGAGCAGGTCGGTGCGGACCCCCTCGTCGTCCGTCGGTACGGGTACCGGGCGCAGTCCGGCGGCGCGGGCGGCGGCGAGCGCGCCGGGGTAGGTGGGTGACTCGACGAGCAGCGGGCTGCCGGGGGCGACGATGGCCCGGAACAGCATGGAGAGCGCGCCCTGACCTCCGCCGGTGACCAGTACGTCCTCCGGGGCGACGGCGCCGCCGGCCTGGCGCGCGAAGATCGCTCGCAGCGGTGCCAGGCCCGCGGCCGGGGCGCGGTGCCAGGCGTCCGGGCGGCGGGCGGCGCGGGCCAGCGCGGCGCCGAGCGCCCTGGTGGGCTGGAGGTTCTCGTGCAGGTAGCCGCCGGAGAGGGCGATGGTCCCGGCCGGCACCGGCGCCGACGGCCCGAACTCGCCGGGAGCCGCGTCGGGGTCGGTGGCGCCGGGCCCCCGGTCGTGGCCGGACAGGGCGATGGCCTGCCAGGAGGTGTCCTCCGCGGCCGCTCCGGCCCGGGCCTGGCGCGGAGCCGCGTAGGTACCGCTGCCGGGGCGGGTGACCACCGCGCCCTCGGCCGCCAGCTGGGCGATCGCGCGGGACACGGTGACCGGCCCCACACCGTGACGGGCGATCAGCTCCCGGCTGCTGGAGAGCCGTTCGCCCGGGGCGAGCCCGGCGAGGTCCCTCCGGAGGATCGCCAGCAGGGCTTCAGTACTGCTACTGTCAGACATGAAGAATCATGGTAGCGCTTCTCTCTCGGCGCCGGAACCGCTCCTCGACCTCGCCGCCCTGCGGGCCGACACCCCGGGCTGCGAGTCGGTCATCCACTTCAACAACGCGGGCTGTGGGTTGATGGCCCGCCCGGTGCTCCAGGCGATGGTCGACCACCTGCACCTGGAGGCCGCCATCAGCGGCTACGAGGCCTCCGCCGCACGCGCGGACGAGGTCGCCGTCTTCCACGCGGCAACCGCCGAGCTCCTCAACACCCGCCCCGGCAACATCGCTTTCGCCGCAAGCGCGACCCACGCCTACACCAAGGCGCTGTCGGCGATCGACTTCCGCCCCGGCGATGTCGTACTCACCACCCGCAACGACTTCATCTCCAACCAGATCGCCTTCCTCGCGCTGCGCAGGCGCCACGGCGTCAGGATCGTGCACGCTCCCGACCACCCGGACGGCAGCGGAGTCGACGTGGACGCGATGGCCGCGCTGATGCGCGCCCACCGCCCGCGCCTGGTGGCCGCCACCCATGTGCCCACCAACTCCGGCCTGGTCCAGCCGGTGGCCGAGATCGGCCGACACTGCCGGGAGCTCGGCCTGCTGTACCTGGTCGACGCCTGCCAGTCGGTCGGGCAGCTCCCGATCGACGTCGAGGAGATCGGCTGCGACCTGCTCACCGCCACCTGCCGCAAGTTCCTGCGCGGGCCGCGCGGTTCGGGCTTCCTGTACGTCTCCGACCGGGTCCTGGAGGCAGGGTACGAGCCGCTGTTCATCGACATGTACGGCGCGCGCTGGGTGGCTCCCGACCGCTACCGGGCGGTGGACACCGCCGCCCGCTTCGAGGAGTGGGAGTTCCCGTACGCCACGGTGCTCGGCTGCGCCGCCGCGGTCCGCTACGCGCTGCGGGTCCGGCAGGCGCCGGTCGCACGGCGTACCCCCGCCCTGGCGGGCCGGCTGCGCGAGCGGCTGGCCGCCGTGCCGGGCGTGCGCACGCTGGATCGCGGACCGGCCCCCGCCGCGCTGGTGACCTTCGCGGTCGAGGGCTGGGAGCCGGGGCCGTTCAAGGCGGCGATGGACGCCCGGGGCGTCAACTCGGCGCTGAGCTACCGGGAGTTCGCCCAGTTCGACTTCGCCGACAAGGAGGTGCAGTGGTGCCTTCGGATGTCGCCGCACTACTACAACACCGAGGACGAGGTCGACCGGGTGGCGGACTCGGTCGCCGAACTCGCGGGGCGAACCCGATGACGCGGACCTCTCCGGCCCCGGCCGCGACGACGGCGGACGCGCCACAGCCCCGAGGCCTCTGGCACAACCGCGACTTCCTCAGGTTCTGGCTCGGCGAGACCGTGTCGCTGCTGGGCACCCAGATCACCAACCTCGCGCTGCCGCTGACCGCCATCGGCGCCTTCGGCGCGACCGACGAGCAGGTCGGCCTGCTGCGCTTCCTGCAGCTCGCGCCCTACCTCGGGCTCGCGCTGGTGATCGGCGTCTGGACCGACCGGGCCCGGCGGCGGCCCGTCATGCTGGGCGCCAACCTGGTCAGGCTGGTGCTGCTCGCCCTCGTCCCGGTGCTGTACTGGTGGCACGCCCTCGACCTGCCCACGTTGATGGTGATCGCCTGCACCGTCGGCATCGCGTCGGTGGTGTTCGACGTGAGCTGGATGTCCTACGTGCCGGTGCTGGTGAAGAGCCCCGAGCACTACGTCGAGGCCGGTGCCAGGATGGGCGCCGGCTCCTCCGCCGCCGACGTGGCCGGGCCCGGGATCGCCGGTGTCCTCGTGTCGGCCCTCACCGCGCCGGCGGCCCTGATCGTCGACGCCTGCTCGTACGCGGTGTCCGTCATCTCCCTGCTGCTGATCCGCACTCCCGAGCCGCGGCCCGAACCGGCCGCCGAACGCCGGCTGCTGCGCGAGCTCAAGGACGGTCTGGGCTGGGTCATGCACGACAGGGTGCTGCGGGCACTCGCGCTGACCGGCTTCTGCTGCAACTTCTCGATGGTCACGGTGTGGACGATGTTCCTGCTCTACGGCACCCACGACCTCCACCTCGGCTCGACGGGCCTCGGCGCCGTCTTCGCGACGGCCTCGGTGGGCGGCCTGATCGGCGCACTGATCTCCCGGCGGGTCATCGCGCGGTTCCCGCTCGGCCGGGTCTACCTGGTCGCCCAGTCCGCGCTGCTGCTCGGCCCGGCCCTGATCCCGTCCGCGGCCGGGCCGCGCCCGGTGATGATCGGGATGTTCGTCCTGTCCTTCTTCGCCACCTACCTCGGCCTCGGCGTGGCCGGGGTGATCATCGTCAGCCTCCGCCAGGCCATGACACCGCAGTCGATGATGGGGCGGATGACGGCGGCGTTCCGGACGTTGCTGTTCGGCGGCGGGGCCCTGGGCGGTCTGTCCGCCGGGCTGCTCGCCGGGCGGATCGGCGCCAGGGGCGCCCTGGCCGTGGCCGCCGCCGGCTCCGCCGCTGTGGTGATCGGTCTACTGGTCTCCCCTGTCAGCCGGCTGCGGGTCCTGCCGTCGTCACCGCGGCAGGTGCCGACGGCGGCCGGCCCGGGCCGGTGACGGCCGGCCGGCCGGCCGTGCAGCCGGGAGCGGGGGTTCGCTCCCGCTCCCGGCGACCCGGCGGTCAGTGATCGGCGCCGGTCCCGGCTGCCAGCGGGACCTCGCCCGCGGTCTTGCTGTAGCCGAGGGCCTCGACGATCAGGCCGCCCCGCACGCGCATGACGTTCACGCCCTCCACCCAGTCCGTGGGGCCCTCGCCGTAGCGGTACCGCCAGCGGATCGTCGCCCGCTCGCCGGCCGCGAAGACGTCCACGGGCTCGAACCGCGCGGTGCGGTCGTCGGCGAGGGCCTGCCACCACGCCAGGCAGGCCGCGCGGCCCTCGACGCGCTCCCCGCTGGGGGCCGGCTGGACGGATTCCATGACGCAGTCCTCGCCGATCAGATCGGCGAGGGCGCCGGCGTCGTGGCGGACGAAGGCGTGGTTGAAGCGGTCGACGACCTCGGCCGTGGTGCGGACGGACATGGTTCCCCCTTGGCGCGATAGATAGACCATTCGGTCTACCATCACCATATAGACCGGTTGATCTACCGGTCAATGGGTGACAGGGTGGCGCCGTGACCGCACGCACCGCTCCCGGCCCCCGCGAACGTCTGCTGGAGGCCGCCCAGGAACTGACGTACAGCCAGGGGATGGGCGTCGGTGTCGACGCCATCCTCAAAGCCGCGAACGTGGCCCGGCGTTCGCTGTACGAGCACTTCGGCGGCAAGGACGGCCTGATCGCCGAAGTGCTGCGCCGCAGCACCGCCGAGGACGAGGCCGGCTACCGCGAGACCATGCGCGCGGCGGGCGAGGATCCGCGCGACCGCCTGCTGGCCGTCTTCGACAACCTCGCCGGGGTGGTCGACGCACCGGGCTTCCGCGGCTGCCGGTACCTGGCCGCAGACCTCGCCCTCGCGGACCCCGGCCACCCCGGGCACGAGGTCACGCGCGACTACCGCGGCAGCGTGCACCGTCTCCTCGAACGGGAACTGGTGGAGCTCGGCCATCCGCGGCCGGCGCACGCCGCCGACCAGCTCCTCCTGCTCATCGACGGTCTGCTGGCGGCCGGAGCGACCCGACCCGACACCCGCCCGGCGGCGGCCGCCCGTGAACTCGCCGAGCACGTCCTCGACGCAGGGCGCCGTCAGGCCCGCTGACCGGCCCCCGACGGCCGCATCGAATCCGGCGCCGGATTTCACCGCCGGGATCCGTTGCACATTCCACAATCCGCGACGCCCGACAGGAAGGCCGTCCGGACAGGAGTTATCGTATAGCCGAGGGGGAGTCCTGCGGGAACCGAGACAGTTCTGACGGGCGCCCCGACGCGTGGTCCGGCCATCATTTCGGATCGCAACCGTCGAAGCTTCAAGAATGAAGTTTCACCGATAGCGGCGGCCGCTACCGACCGTCACGCCAACCCCAACCGAGTCCAGTGGCGTCCGTGCGTCGCGCGCCGAAACGGTAGCGCCCGCACGGCCGCGAGGGAGCATCCGGTCATGGCACCCCAGGACGAATCACCATTCCCCAGCTTCGCCCAGTTCATCGACGAGGTCACCTCGGCCAGGCACGACGAGTTCGCCAGGCGATCGAGGTCGGCGACCGCCGGTGCGGATGAATTCGCCGCAATGCGGCAGCACATTCTGGGCCTCTACTCAGGGGTCGATGTCCCGCACAGCTTCGTCGACGACAACGGGCAGATCTTCGACTGCGTCCCCATCGGCGATCAACCCGCGCTCAAAGGCGGCAGCGAGGGCCCGGCCGCCCCGCCGGACGCTCCACCCCGGCCCGACCCACAGGGCGAGGGCCCGGCGCTGTCGGTGCAGCCACAGTTGCGGTCAGACCGCCTGGACAAGTTCGGGCATGCGATGTCGTGCCCGCCCGGCACGATTCCCATGCGCCGGATCACGCTTGAGGAACTGGCCCGCGGGCGCTCCCTCAAGGATTTCTTTCAGAAATCACCCGCCGGGATGGGACGCCACCCCCGAATGAGCCCGGCCGCCATCGAGGCGAATGTCCACAAGTACGCCCACGCGTTCCAGATCGTCGACAACCTCGGCGGCCACAGTTTCATCAACATCTGGGACCCCAACATCGGGTCGCAGGTATTCTCGCTCTCCCAGCAGTGGTACGCCGCCGGATCGCCGGTCCAGACCGTCGAGTGCGGCTCCCAGATCTATCCGGCGAAATACGGCACCACCCAGCCGGTCCTGTTCATCTACTGGACGGCCGACGGGTACCAGAACACCGGGTGTTACAACCTCGACTGTTCGGCGTTCACCCAGACGAATTCCGCCTGGGCGATCGGCGGAACGCTGAGCCCGTCGAGTGTCTCGGGTGGCGCGCAGTACGAGATCGAGACGACCTGGTACTTCTCGGGCGGAAACTGGTGGCTCTATCTCGGGGGCACCGCTGCGAGCAATGCGGTGGGTTACTACCGGGGCTCGCTGTTCGGTAACGGTCCGCTCTCCAGGAACGCCGGCGACATCGACTACGGCGGCGAGGTCGTGGACACCACGGCATGGCCGCCGATGGGAAGCGGCGCGTTCGCCAGCAGCGGCTGGCAGTTCGCCGCCTACCAGCGCGACGTCTACTACTTCCCGGTGGGCGGGGGCGCCCTGTCCGCGTCGTTGACCGGGTCCCAGCCGTCTCCGAAGTGCTTCACCGTCGCGGTCGGCCACGCGGCCGCCCCGTGGAACGAGTACTTCTTCTTCGGCGGGCCGGGAGGAACCAACTGCGAGTGACCTGCCGCAGGCCCGGACTGCAATGGCAGTCCGGGCCTCGCCGCTGCTCAGGACAGGCCCGGAGCAGGCTCAGGGGAGCTTGACCGCCAGGAGGTCGACCGGGCGGATGTCGGGCGGCGAGCTCAGCATCGTGGGGGCCGCCTCCATCAGGGCTGCGGCGATCCGGCCCTGCAGGTGGCCGGTGCGGCCCGCCTCGTCCTCGAAGGTGTCGAAGATCCCGAAGGTGGTGGCGTTCTCGCGGAACGCGAACCAGGTGACGGTGTGCTCCTCCTCCCGGGCGAGCTGCAGCGCGTCCCGCAGCAGACCCTCGACCTTGTCGGCGTACTCGGGCTTGGCCTCGATCCGGGCCAGAAGTCCGATCTTCATGGTTTCGCTCC
The DNA here is from genome assembly GCF_041434935.1 of Kitasatospora sp. NBC_00374. Classification (NCBI taxonomy): domain Bacteria; kingdom Bacillati; phylum Actinomycetota; class Actinomycetes; order Kitasatosporales; family Streptomycetaceae; genus Kitasatospora; species Kitasatospora sp. NBC_00374. The sequence goes on from NZ_CP107964.1 coordinate 4,226,207, forward strand.
GTATGTCGTGATCGTGCCCGGTTGTCCGGGAACACCTCCAACCTAGGCCCGTACCCGGAGCTCGCCCAGTGTCGTGAACGACCTGTCGGATACCGTTTCCGCCATGGAGATAGCAGTGCTGGCCTATGACGGCGTCTTCGACTCCGGACTCGCGGCCGTGCTGGACGTCATCGAAGGCGCCAACGCGATGCGCGAACACCTCCCGCAGCCGCCGCCCGCCTGGCGGCTGACCACCGTCGGCTTCCGGCGTACGGTGCGCACCGGCGCGGGGCACGCGGTCACCACGGTCCCGGCCGCGAGGGCGGCCGCCGCGGCGGACCTGCTGCTGGTCCCGGCGCTGGCCGAGCGGCGCCCCGACGCCCTGGTCGAGCACGTGTCGGGGCCCGCGTCGTCGGCCGTACGCCGACTGGTGGCCGACACCCGCGACCGCGGGACACCCGTCGCCTCGGCCTGCACCGGAACGTTCCTGCTGGCCGAGGCCGGCATCCTGGACGGGCGCCGGGCGACCACCAGCTGGTGGCTGGCCCCCACCTTCCGGCTGCGCTACCCGGCGGTCACCGTCGACGAGACCCGGATGGTGACCACGTCCGACGGGGTGACGACGGCGGGTGCGGCCTTCGGCCATGTGGACCTCGCGCTCGCGATCGTCCGGATGAGCAGCCCCGCGCTCGCGGACCTGGTCGCCCGGTACCTGGTCGTGGACGAGCGGCCGTCCCAGTCCGCGTACACGATCCCGAGTGCGCTGGCCCAGGCCGACCCGGTGGTCGCGGCCTTCGAACAGTGGGTCCGGCTGCACCTGGCGGGGCCGGTGAGCATGGGCGCGGCCGCCCGCGCCCTGGGAGTCAGCGAGCGCACACTCCAGCGGACGGTCCGCCGCACCCTGGGCACCTCCCCCGTGCGCTTCGTCCAGGACCTGCGGGTCGAGCAGGCCTCTCACCTGCTGCGGACCACCGACCTGTCGCTGGAGGCGATAGCCCGCAAGGTCGGGTACGAGCACGCCAACACGCTGCGGATCCTGCTGCGGGAGCGCACCGGCAGCACGGCCGGGGCCCTGCGCGCCCGCTGACCCCCGGGCCGTTCGCCGGCCGGCCGCTCAACCCCGGCCCGCGGCGGCCCGGGTGTCCACGGCGCCCCCGTCGCGCGCGCACGGGTTGCCGCGGGGCAGACCGTAACGGCCGCCGATCCGGTAGGTGCCGGGCCCCGGGGCGTACAGCACGGTCCACTCCCCCGCCTCGGTGAGGCAGCCCCGGGTGAGCCCGCCGGAGCCGCCGGGACCGCCGGCGACACCGGCGTCGTCGGCGTCGTCGGCGTCGGCGTCCTCGATGCCCAGCCACGGCGACCACGGGATGCGCAGCAGCACCGGGCCCGCCCGCGGTACGTCCAGGGTGAGGGTCGCCGGGCCGGCCTCGCGCACGGTCGCCGGCGGATCGACCAGCGGGACGGTGTCGGTGACCCGGTAGAGCCGCCAGCTGTCGTCCCGCCAGATCTGGTCCAGCCAGGTGTGGCCCCGCGCCACGATCTCGGCCTCCTGCACGGCGGCGTCGTCCAGTTCGGCGGCGGGAAGGACCACGTAGCCGACGCTCCAGTGCCGCAGCCAGGAGTGGTACGAGTCCGGGGTGAGCGTGTCGTCGTAGAAGAGCGGGTTGCGGACCACGTCGACCTGCCGGTTCCAGCCGCGCGCCAGGTTCACGTAGGGCGCGAGGCCGGAGGCCTCCCGGTGCGAGCGCAGCGGCACCACCTCGATCCGGCCGCGGTCGGCGCCGACCCGGCGCAGCTCGTCGAGCAGGGGCACGGTGGAGCGGGCCGCCCGGGCCGACGGGTCGGCGGCGAGCAGGTCTCCGACCGGCTTGCCGGTCTGCCAAACCGCGACGGCCAGGAACGCCACCGCGAGTGCGACCGCCCGGCGGCCGGCCTGCCGGTGTTCGAGGGCGGCCGCGAGCAGCACCGTACCGGCGAACAGCAGGGACAGCCGCTCGACGTTGCTGCCGACCGGCGAGGGCACCGCCCAGGTGACGACCACCCCGAGCGCGTACGCCACCGCCCCCGCGCGGACGGTGCGCCAGCCGCGCGGCACCAGCACCGCGACCGCGACCGCCGACGCCGTCACCGGCGCCGCCACCCACCAGTCGAAGGGCTGGACGCCCTCGAACGGGAAGACCAGCGCGGTGCCGGCGACCACAAGCGCAGGTCCGGCGGCGAGCGCCGCGGCGCCCCGGCGCCGGCCGGTCAGCCACAGCGCCGCCGCGACCACGCCCAGGAACAACCCGGCGACCGGGCTGCTCATGGTGGCGAGGGCGGCGAGCGCGAAGGCTCCCGCGGCACGTCCGGCCCGGGTCGGCGGGAGGCCCGCCAAGGCCGCCGCCAGCCCGAACGCGATGCCGACGGCGAAGGTCACCCGGCCCGAGACGACGTTGCACCACAGGGCGAGAGCCGTCCACAGGGCGGGCGGCATCGGGCGGGCGATCCGGGTGCGTACCAGCAGGCCGGCGGCGAGCGCCGTGGCCGCCGTCCCGGCGAGCACCCCGGTGGTCCGCACGCCGAGAACGCCCATCAGGTAGGGCGTCAGGAGGCTGTAGGAGGCGGGGTGCATCCCGCCGTACCAGGAGAGGTTGTAGGCCGAGTCCGGGTGCTGCCGGATGAACCCCGTCCAGGCGTACTGCGCCGCCAGGTCCCCGGTGTCGGACGCGAGGAAGAGCGCCCACACCGCGTGCAGGGCGGCGGCGAGCAGGGTCGCGGCGACCACCGGACGGCACAGGGTGCGCAGGTCGCGCAGGGGACGCTCGGCGGCGGCGCGGTGCGCCGTCTCCCAGGTGGTCATCGGCTCCCTCTCCCGGAGGCGGAGTCGGAGGCGGGCGGCAGCACCGACCCGGAACGCGCCCGACGGGACGGCCCCGGCCCGTCCCGTCAGACGTCGGAGATCCGGGGCATCTCGCCGGTCGTCCGGGCGAGGTCGAGCACGGCGAAGGCCGCTCCCTGCGGGTCGATCAGGGCGGCGAAGCGCCCGAAGGGGCTGTCCAGCGGGCCGAAGACCACGCTGCCGCCGCGTTCGGTGGTCCTGGCGACCGCCGCGTCGCAGTCCTCGACGGCGAAGTAGACGCCGATGTACGGGGGCAGCCCGGGCGGGAAGTCGGGCGTCATCGCCATCCGTCCCAGCACCGGCTCGTCGGCGAGCTCGAAGACGTTGAAGTCGATCGCGCCGTCGTCCATCCGCCGTACGCGGTAGGGGAAGACCGCGGGGAAGAAGGCGTCCGACGCCGCGGGGTCGCGGGTGTACACCTCGGCCCAGCAGTACGCGCCGCGCTCGCCGCGCTTCTCGAAGCCCTCGTGGGTGCCGGCCTGCCAGACCCCGAACGGGACACCGCCGGGATCACGGGCGAGCAGCATCGAGCCGAACTCGCCGACCCGCATCGGTTCCATGACCACCTCGCCGCCGGCCTCCCGGATCCGGCGTGCGGCGGCGGCGACGTCCGGCGAGGCGAGGTACAGGCACCACGCCGACGGGCTCTCCTGGCCGGGCATCGGCGGGACGACGGCGGCCACCGCCCTGCCGTCCGAGTAGGCCTGGGTGTAGTTCCCGTACTCCGACGAGCTCTCGCCGAAGGTCCAGCCCAGCACGTCGCCGTAGAACGCCTTCGCGCTCTCCACGTCGGCGAACATCGCGTCGGCCCAGCACGGTGTGCCTTCCGGTTGCACGGCCATGGTGCCGGCTCCTCTCCTGCTCCGCGGGCGGTCCGGTTCCTCACGCTAACCATTCGTCCGGTGCCCCGCGCGGGCAGCGGCGGCGGCGGGCGGGCGGTCAGCCCATGGTCTTCGCGCCGTCCAGGGACTCCCGGATGATGTCGGCGTGGCCCGCGTGCTGGGCGGTCTCCGCGAGGACGTGCAGCAGCACCCGGCGCACCGACCAGGCGGCGCCCGGCTCGAACCAGGGCGCCTCCGGCAGCGGGTGGACCAGGTCGAGGTCGGGCAGGGCGGCCACCAGCTCGTCGGTGTCCCGTGCCACCCGGTCGTACGCGTCCAGCAGTCCGTCCAGGGTCTCGCCGTCGAGCATCCGGAACTGGCCCTCCCAGTCGACGGGTTCGCTGCGCATCGCCTCGGCGCCGCCGACCGCGAACCGCATCCAGCGTGCCTCGACGCCGGTGACGTGCTTGATCAGGCCGCCCAGGCAGAGCTCGCTGACGGTGGTGCGCCGGGCGGCCTGCTCGTCGTCGAGTCCGCGGACGGTGTGCCGCAGGAAGCCGCGGTGTTTCGCGAGGGTCTCCAGCAGGTCGGCGCGCTCGGTGCCGGCGGAGTTCTGATGAGTGGTCACGGTGTCGCTGCCTCCGGTGTCGTAGAGCTCTGACCTGCCCTTCCACAGAACCACAGAGCCGGCCCGCCGGCGCGGAGGCGGGCGAGCCGTTTCGGCCCCCGCTGGCGCGTTGCAGAGCCGTGACGGTTGGCACACACTCCACGGACGTTCGATTGCCAGACTTCTCTCATCGAACAGAGCAGCAGCAGGTCGAACAGGTGAATCGACAGTCCCTGACGTGACGGCGCGGCTCGACCGAACACGCACCACCCGAACCGTCGTCACCACTGGGGGGAACCAGTCATGACCGCTCGCATCCGCCTGCGCCGCACCGCCATCGCCGTCGCCCTCGCCGTCACCACCGGCGGCGCCCTGCTGACGGGCTGCGGCCCGACCACCGACGGGACGTCCTCGGCCGCCTCCGCCGTGGCCACCACCGCCTCGGCCGCCCCGCTCGGCCCGGTCGGCGCCACCCCCTCGGCCACCCCCTCGGCCGCTCCCTCGCCGTCCGCCTCCGCGACGCCCGGCTCCGCGGCCCCCTCGCCGTCCGCCCCGGCGAGCCCGTCGACCGCCGCACCGTCCGCCGCCGCGACCCCCGCCGCCGCCGTCAACGGCACCGCCCACAGCGCCCTCACCATCAGCGACGGGACCCGGTACGTCCTGATGAACGGCACCTCGGTGGACTTCGGCACCGCCGTCCGGGACCTCTCCTGGTCGCCGAACGGCGCCAAGGCCGCCTTCATCGACGGCTCGGGAGACCTGGTGGTCGCCAACCCGGACGGCAGTGGCCGGGTCGTCGTCGCCAGGAACCCCGGTGGCCAGACCTGGTCCCACCCCGCCTGGCAGGTGGCCGCGGCCGACTCGCAGTACCAGCTCCAGGGCAAGAACAACCTGTTCTTCGCGGTCTCGAAGGACGGCGTCTCGCGGCTGAAGACCGTGCCGGCCACCGCCGTCAACGGCACCCCGGCCGACCTGCCGCTGGGGAACCTCTCCGATCCCGACGTGGCTCCGCTGCCGACGACCGGCAACACCTGGCCGAACGGCGGCGGGCACAACGGCGCCGCCGTCTACGCCAACACCCGGACCGGCGAGGTGTTCATCCGCGACGACTACCTGCGCCAGCAGGGTTCCGCCATCGCCAAGGGCTCCCAGCCCGCGATCTCCCCCGACGGTGACGACGTGGTGTTCGTCCGCTCGGTCGACGGGCACGACCACATCTTCGAGCTGAGCGACCACGGCACGACCAGCAAGGACCTCACCCCGCACGCCACCACGGACTACACCGAGCCCTCCTGGTCCCCGGACGGCCGCACCCTGGCCGTCCGGACGCCGAACGGCATCGCGACCCTGCCGGCCGACGGCTCCGCCGCCCCCGCCCAGGTCTCCGGCCACCCGGGCCTGCCGGCCTACCGCGGCGGCCACCGCTGACCGGGGCGTACCACCGGCTCACCGCCCCGGCCGGGGCTACTCCCGGCCGGGGCGGGCCAGTTCGGCGCGCAGCTCGTCCAGATGGGTGTCCGCCGACTCGTGCGGCAGGAACTCGACCACGTCGAGGAAACGGAACAGCACCTTCGTCGCGGTGATCGCGTACTCGTAGTCTCCGAAGCCGACCACCGCTCCCGACCCGCCCCGGGCCGCCCCGCGCCGCACGTGCGCGGTCAGTTCGTCGGCCCCGTCCGCCGACAGGCCGCGCCGGGCGTTCGGGCGGGCCAGGTACGGGCACACCATCGAGGCGTACAGCATGCAGGCCCGATGGCCCGGGCCCTCCAGGGTCGGCGCGAGGTTGCGGTACGGGCGGCCGGCCGCCAGCGCGTCGGCGATCGCCGCGCTCTCGGTGGCGCCGACCACCCGCCAGACCGGGCCCCTGGGCATCAGGGCGTTGCAGACCGAGCACAGCCGCTCGCGCGCGCAGTCGGCGCTGCGCCCGTGGTCGGTGAGCGCGAACTGCGGCTGCCCGCCCTCCCACGGGGTGATGGCCGGCACGGGGTAGCCGCGGGAGTCACGGGGCCTGGCCTCGACGGCCGGCGGCTTCGGAACGCTGTCGAAACGCACGGGTCATGCCTACCAGCCGGCCCCCCGCCCGGGGGCACCGGCCCCGGGCACCGCGGAAAATACCAGGTGACGGCCGGGCGGGACCGGTTAGCATGCGGTGGCATGACGCATACGCCTCGTCTTCCCGACGTGCCCGAGAAGCCCTCCCTCGCGGGGCTCGAAGAGAAGTGGTCGCGGCGCTGGGACGAGTCGGGCGTATACCGTTTCGACCGCTCCCGGACTCGGGACCAGGTCTTCTCCATCGACACCCCGCCGCCGACGGTCAGCGGCTCGCTGCACGTCGGCCACGTCTTCTCCTACACCCACACCGACACCGTCGCCCGCTACCAGCGGATGCGCGGACGCGAGGTCTTCTACCCGATGGGGTGGGACGACAACGGTCTGCCCACCGAGCGCCGGGTGCAGAACTTCTTCGGCGTGCGGTGCGATCCCGCCCTGCCGTACGACCCCTCGTTCGAGCCGGCCGCGAAGCCCGGCAAGGAACAGGTCCCGGTCTCCCGGCGGAACTTCATCGAGCTGTGCGAGCGGCTCACCGTCACCGACGAGAAGGTGTTCGAGGAGCTGTGGCAGCGCCTCGGGCTGTCGGTCGACTGGTCGATGACGTACCAGACCATCGGCTCGGCCGCGCGGGCCACCTCGCAGCGCGCCTTCCTGCGCAACCTCGCGCGCGGCGAGGCCTATCTCGCCGAGGCGCCGACGCTGTGGGACGTCACCTTCCGCACCGCCGTCGCCCAGGCCGAGCTGGAGGACCGGGAGCGGCCGGGCGCCTTCCACCGGCTGCTGTTCACCCGCCCGGACGGCGGACGGCTGGAGATCGGCACCACCCGGCCGGAACTGCTGCCGGCCTGTGTCGCGCTGGTCGCGCACCCCGACGACCCGCGCTACCGGGAGCTGTTCGGCTCGACCGTGCGCACCCCGCTCTTCGGCGTCGAGGTCCCGGTGCTCGCGCACCGGCTGGCCGACCCGGAGAAGGGGACCGGCCTCGCGATGGTCTGCACCTTCGGCGACACCACCGACGTGGTCTGGTGGCGCGAACTGCGGCTGGACACCCGCGCGGTGCTCGGCCGGCACGGCCGGTTCGCCGCCGAGCCGCCCGCCGGGCTGGAGTCGGCGCAGGCCCGTACGGCGTACGGGCGGTTGGCCGGCACCACCGTGCACACCGGCCGCGAGCGGATCGTGGCGATGCTCCGCGAGAGCGGCGAACTGGTCGGCGAGCCGCGGCAGATCAGTCACGCGGTGAAGTTCTACGAGAAGGGCGACAAGCCGCTGGAGATCGTCACCACCCGCCAGTGGTACCTGCGCAACGGCGGCCGGGACGAGCGGCTGCGCGGTGAACTGCTCGACCGCGGCGCCGAACTGACCTGGCACCCCGCGCACATGAAGGTCCGCTACGACAACTGGGTCGGCGGGCTGAACGGCGACTGGCTGGTCAGCCGGCAGCGCTTCTTCGGCGTCCCGATCCCGGTCTGGTATCCGCTCGACGCCGACGGAAACCCTTGCTACGAACGGCCGTTGACCCCGCCGGAGTCCGCGCTGCCGATCGACCCGAGCACGGACGCGCCCGAGGGGTTCAGCCCCGAGCAGCGCGACCGTCCCGGCGGCTTCACCGGGGACCCGGACGTCATGGACACCTGGGCGACCTCCTCCCTCACCCCGCAGATCGCCGCCCGCTGGGGCATCGACGAGGACCTGTTCGAACGGGTCTTCCCGATGGACCTGCGCCCGCAGGCGCACGAGATCATCCGGACCTGGCTGTTCTCCTCGGTGGTCCGCGCGCACAGTGAGCACGGGGTGCTGCCCTGGCGGCACGCGGGGATCTCGGGCTGGATCCTGGACCCGGACCGCAAGAAGATGTCGAAGTCGGTCGGCAACGTCGTCACCCCGGCCGACCTGCTGGTCCAGCACGGCTCGGACGCCGTCCGCTACTGGGCCGCGAGCGGCCGGCCCGGCACGGACACCGCGTTCGACGTCGGCCAGATGAAGGTCGGCCGGCGCCTCGCCGTCAAGGTCCTCAACGCCGGCCGGTTCGTCCTGAGCCTCGGTGCGGCCGAGGCCCGGGCGGAGATCACCGAGCCGCTGGACGCCGCGATGCTGGCCGAGCTGGCCGCGACGGTCGAGGCCGCCACCGAGGCCTTCGAGGCCTTCGACTACGCCCGCGCGCTGGAGCGGGCCGAGCAGTTCTTCTGGCACTTCTGCGACGACTACGTCGAGCTGGTCAAGCCCCGGGCGTACGGCGAGCGGGGCGACGCGGCGGCGGACTCCGCGCGGGCGGCGCTGGCCGCGGCCCTGTCGGTGCAGCTGCGGCTGTTCGCCCCGTTCCTGCCGTTCGCCACCGAGGAGGTCTGGTCCTGGTGGCAGGAGGGCTCGGTGCACCGCGCCGAGTGGCCGCGGGCCGAGGAGCTGCACCGGATCGCCGGGCCCGCGGACCGCGCCGTCCTGGCGACGGCCGCCGAGGCGATCGCGGGCGTGCGCAAGGCCAAGTCCGAGGCCCGCCTCCCGATGCGGACCGACGTCGGCCGAGCCGTGATCACCGGCCCGCGGCCGGCCCTGGACCGGCTCGCCCTCGTCCAGGGCGACATCCGCGCCGCCGGCCGCATCGCCGAGGTGGAGACCGTCCTCGGCGAGGACCCGAAGCTGGCGGTGGCCGTCAGCTTCTGACCGGGCGGCCGGGGGCGGTGCGGCCAGGCGCCCGCACCGCCCGCGGCCGGGGCCGGCCGGTCAGCCGGTCCCGCCGCGCGGCACCGCGAACGCGGTCAGCAGCGCCCCGCCCGGGCCGAGTTGGGCCCACGTCCCGGGCAGGGCGAGCACGGCCGCGGCCGAGGTCGGGTACTTCTCCCGGACCCGCGAGAACGGCTCGTCGGTGCGCTCCACCGCCACCAGCAGCACCAGGTCCTGAACGGCCGGGCGGTGGCCCACCAGCAGGACGGTGCGCCGGGTCTCCGGCACCTTGCGGAGCAGGTCCAGCAGATCCTCGGCCTCGGCGCGGTACGCCCGGGGGTCGTACACCACCTCGGGGTCGCCGCCGAGCTCGGCGGCGGCCAGCTCCCAGGTCTCACGGGTGCGCCGGGCGGGTGAGCAGATCACCAGGTCGGGCGCGCGGCCGCAGTCCCGCAGCCAGCGGCCGGCCGCCGGGGCGTCCGCCCGGCCGCGGGGGGCGAGTGGGCGCTCGTGGTCCGGTACGTCCGGCCAGGCGGCCTTGGCGTGCCGCAGGACGATCAGCCGGGCGGGGTGGGCAGCAGCCGTCATGAGGTCAAGTGTGCGCCTCCGAGAGCTCGGACGGGAGCCCACGCGCCGCTGCGCGCGCGTGTTGCGCCCCGGGCCCGCCGCGCCGAGCTGCGAGCATGTGAGTCCCTGCCCGGACACGGATCGGAGCCGCCCCGCCATGGTCGTGAAACTTCGACTCGCCCAGCAGCCCGAGGCCGACGAACTGCTCGGCCGCAGCCCGCTGGCCGCCCTCGTGGGGATGCTGCTGGACCAGCAGGTCCCGATGGAGCACGCCTTCACCGGTCCCCGCACCGTGGCGGACCGGCTCGGCGCGGACGACCTGGACGCCCACCGGATCGCTGCCATGGACCCCGAGGAGTTCGCGGAGCTGTTCGCGCGGAAACCGGCCGTGCACCGCTACCCCGGCTCGATGGCCAAGCGGGTGCAGCAGCTCTGCGAGTACCTCGTCGAGCACTACGACGGGGACGCCGAGGCGGTCTGGCGGGACGCGCCGGACGGCAGGGCACTGCTGGCCCGGCTGACCGCACTGCCCGGCTACGGCAAGCAGAAGTCGCAGATCTTCCTCGCCCTGCTGGGCAAGCAGTTCGGGGTCCGTCCGCAGGGCTGGCGCGAGGCCGCCGGCCCGTACGGCGAGGAGGGCAGCTTCCGCTCGGTCGCGGACATCACCGGCCCGGAGTCCCTGGTCAAGGTGCGCGCCTACAAGCAGGAGGCCAAGCGCGCCGCCAAGGCCGCCGAGGTCAGCGGCAAGGGCTGATCCTGCGGTAGGCGTACCGGCCCTTGATCTCCCGGTTCAGGTACGTCCCGTGGCTGTCGGCGGCCAGCAGCCCGGCGTACTCCTCGGCCGGCACGGCCAGGTAGTGGTAGACCGATCCGCCGGTGTACTCGATCTCCAGCCTGCACGTCGCCGCGTCGTACCCGGCGGACCGGACGCAGGAGGACTCCAGCGGCATCCGCTCCATGCCCCCAGCCTGCCCACCCCGCCCGCGGGCCGCCACCGCGGGAAAACCGGGAGACACCGGACGGGCACGAAGCTAGCGTGCGAACCATGCGCGAACTGTCCGAGAGCGAGATCCGCGAGTCCTTCGTCAACTGTTCCAAGGGCGAGGCCCAGCGGCTCAACCTGCCCCGGGGCCTGGCCGACCTGCCCTGGGCGGACCTGGACTTCCTCGGCTGGCGTGATCCCGGGGCGCCCGACCGCGGCTACCTGGTCACCGAGCGGGACGGCGGCCTGGTCGGGGTCACCCTGCGGGTCCCGTCCGTCCGCCGCAGCCTGGCCAAGAGCAACATCTGCTCGCTGTGCATCACCACGCACGCCGGCGCCGGGGTCGCCCTGCTGACCGCGCGCCGGGCCGGCGTCGCCGGGCGCGAGGGCAACACCGTCGGCAACTACGTCTGCGCCGACCTGGCCTGCTCGCTCTACGTCCGCGGGCTGAAGAAGTCCGCCGTGGTCAGCCGCCCCGAGGAGTCGCTGACCATGGAGGAGCAGATCGACCGGACGGTCGGAAACCTGGACGCCTTCCTGGCGAAGGTCCTGGCCTGAGCACCGGGCACCGGCCCGCGCGCCGCGAGCCCCCGGGCGGGGGCTCGCGGCCGACGGTCAGCCCGCCTGGTACTCGACCGTGAGCAGCGCCCGGCCAACCGCGTGGAAGGCCAGGTTGAAGCCGACCGCCGCCGCCGGCGTGTCCGCCTTCACGTCCAGCACCGGGACGTCCAGGGCGTGCACCGCGAAGATGTAGCGGTGCGCCGGTCCGGGCGGCGGCGCGGCGCCGTCGTACCGGTGACCGGGGAAGTCGTTGCGGACGTGGAAGGACGCGCCACCGGGCAGGTCCGCGTCGGACGAGCCCGCGCCGCGCGCCAGCTCGGTGGTGTCGGCCGGCAGGTTGACGGCCAGCCAGTGCCACCAGCCGCTGCCGGTGGGGGCGTCCGGGTCGAAACAGGTGACGGCGAAGCTCCGGGTCCCGGCCGGGAAACCGGACCAGGACAGCTGCGGCGACCGGTTGCCGCCACCGTGCACGTGCTCGTCGGGCATGGTGGCGCCGTCGACGAGGTCACTGCTGGTCAGCTCGAAGGAGGGCACCTTCGGCAGGAAGTCGTATGGAATCGGCGGACGGACCGTCATGGGGCGTCCCTCTCCTGGACGTCGGGGCGGTTGCTTGCCGGGGCAGTCTATGGATCCGGCGGCCGCTCAGGACCCGAACCGCTCCACAACGGCCGCCCCGAGTTCGCTCTCCGGGCGGCCGAGGTCCAACGGCAGGTCGAAGTGGTTGCGGCCGGCGGCCACCAGGGTCTGCACCGGCACCCCCGCAGCCCGCGCCGCCGCGGCGAACTCGTCCTGCTGACGGGCGAATTCGGTGGTCTCGTACTCGCCCCGGGCGATCACCAGTGGCGGCAGTCCGGCGAGCGGCAGGTGGAGCGGGCTGTTGCGGCGGGCCGCTCCGGCGTCCAGGCCCAGCGCGTCGTTGACGTAGCTGAGGGCGATCGGCTCCAGGTCGTAGACGCCGCTGAGCAGCGCGGCTCCGGCGATCCGGTGCGCGGTGCCGGCCTCCGGGTCGAGCAGGGCCATCGCGGCCAGGTGCGCACCGGCCGAACTGCCGCTGAGGTACACCCGCCCGGGGTCGACCCCGAGCTGCGCCGCGTGCGCGAACAGCCAGCGCACCGCCCGCCGGACCTGGGCCACGATCTCGTCCAGCGGCCACGCCGGCGCCAGCCCGTAGCCGACGGCGGCAAAGGCGGTACCGCGGTCGAGGAAGTCGGGCGCGGCGAAGGCCGAGTCCGCCTTGTCCAGCTCCTGCCAGTAGCCGCCGTGCACGAAGACGTGCAGCGGTGCGCCGGGTGCGGCGGCGGGGAAGAAGTCGAGCAGCTCCGGCGGCTGCGCACCGTAGCGCAGGTCCCGGCGGACGGTCCGGGCGGCATGCGCGGCGGCACTGCCGTCGGTGTACGCGGCCAGTTCGGCCGCCAGGTCGGCCACCCGGCTGCTGGGCGAGTACTCCACATCCAGCTGTGCCCGGTCGAACTGCCGGTAGACGGGTGACATCGCCGCTCCCCTGCCATCAGGTATAGACCAATACCGGGCGCCCCGGATAGCGTGGGAGACCCCCGCGTACCACCCTGCTCCGGAGCCGCCCCATGGAGTCGTCCGTCCTCGCCTTCGCCACCGATCTGCTGGACGAGGGACCCGACGCCTTCTTCGGCAACCTTACCGAGCGGGCCGGCGTCGGCGGGGTGACCCTGGCCTCGGTCTACCACGAGGCCCGCGACGTCTTCCCGCACAACCCGCGCCGGGTGGTCCGGTACCTGGAACCGGGCGCCGCCTACTTCCGGCCCGACCCGGCCCGCTGGGCGGGACGGCGGCTCGCCCCCGTCCCCTCCACCGCCATCGGCGACCGCGACCCCTTCGCCGAGGCCGCCGAGCAGGCCCACCGCCGCGGCCTGCGGCTGCACGCCTGGACGGTCTTCTGCCACAACGACCGGCTCGGCTTCCAGCACCCGGACTGCGCCCCCGCCAACGCCTTCGGCGACCGGCACCGCACCGAGCTCTGCCCCGCCAACCCGGAGGTCCGCGAGTACGCCACCACCCTGGTCGAGGAGCTCGCCCGGTACGGCGTCGACGCGATCCGCGCCGAGTCGCTGCACTTCCACGGGCTGCGCCACGGCTACCACCACGAGCGCTACTTCGAGGACCTCGGCCCGACCGCCGAGGCACTGCTCGGCATCTGCTTCTGCACCCACTGCCGGGCCGCCGCGACCGCGGCCGGCGTCCCCGCGGACGAGGTCCGCGACGCCGTCCGGGAGGAGATCCGGGCCCGCCTCACCGACGAGCGCCGGGCCGCCGAACCGGCCGCCCTCGACACCCTCGCCGACGGCGCCGTCGCCGCCTACCTGGACGCCGCCACCCGCACCGTCACCTCGCTGGCCGCCGAGGTCGCCGAAGCCGCCGACCGGCACGGCATGCGGCTCACCTTCATGGACGGCGCGGGTCCCGGCAAGGGGTGGCTCTCGGGCATCGACCTGCCCGCGCTGGCCGGCACCGCCCACCAGATCGAGACCCTGGGCTACGCCCGGACCCCGGAGGCCGTCCGCGAGAAGGTCGCCGCCTTCGCCCTGCACGGCGTGCGCCCGCAGGAGATGGCCGTCATCCTGCGCCCGATGTCCTCGGACTGCGACGGACCGGACAACCTCGCGGCCAAGATCGAGATCCTCCGCGCCCTCGGCGTCCCCGAGGTCGAGTTCTACCACTACGGCCTGATGCGGCTGTCCTCGATGGACCGGATCGGCGCCGCCCTGCGCTGAGCCTCAGCGCAGGCGGCGCGAGGTGCCGAACAGGCTGCGGGTGATCTCCCGCCCGAGCTGGGTGCCGGCCGAGCGGGCGAAGGACTTCAGCGCCGGGCTGCTCAGCAGCGAACCCAGCATGCCGCCCGGCCCCTCCCGTTCCCGTTCCCGTTCCCGCGTCGGTTGCTCCGGCCGCTCCGACCGCTCCGACCGCGACACGGACTCCGGCCCGGCCGCGGGAGCCGCCGCCGGACGCGCGGTCAGCTTCTCGTACGCGGACTCCCGGTCGATCGCGTCCCGGTAGCGCGCGGCCAGCGGCGAGGCCTCCACCGCCGCCCGCAGCGCCGGCTCGCCCACCGGCCCCATCAGTGACCGCGGCGCCCGCAGCCGGGTCGCGGCCACCGGCGTCGGCGCGCCCTTCTCGGAGAGCACCGTCACCACGGCCTCGCCGGTGCCCAGCCGGGTGAGCACTTCCGTCAGGTCGTATCCGGACCTCGGGAAGGTCGAGACGGTCGCCTTCAACGCCTTGGCGTCGTCCGGGGTGAAGGCCCGCAGGGCGTGCTGCACCCGGTTGCCGAGCTGCGCCAGCACGTCGGCGGGCACGTCCTTGGGCGTCTGGGTGACGAAGAAGATCCCGACCCCCTTGGACCGGATCAGCCGCACCGTCTGGGTGATCGACTCCAGGAAGGACGTGGACGCGCCCTTGAACAGCAGGTGCGCCTCGTCGAAGAAGAACACCAGCTTCGGCCGGTCGAGGTCGCCGACCTCCGGCAGCTCCTGGTAGAGGTCGGCCAGCAGCCACATCAGGAAGGTGGAGAACAGCCGCGGCCGGTTCTGCACCGCGGGCAGCTCCAGCACCGAGACGACCCCCCGCCCGTCCGCGGCGGTCCGCAGCAGCTCCGCCGTGTCGAACTCCGGCTCGCCGAAGAACGCCCCCGCACCCTCGTTGTCCAGCACGGTGAGCGAGCGCAGGATGACCCCGGCGGTGGCCGCCGACAGCCCGCCGACCCCCTTGAGCTCGGCCTTGCCCTCGGGTGAGGTGAGGAAGGAGATCACCGCCGTGAGGTCCTTGAGGTCGTACAGCTCCAGGCCGCTGCGGTCCGCGTAGTGGAAGACCAGTCCGAGCGAGGCCTCCTGGGTCTCGTTCAGCTCCAGCACCTTGGCCAGCAGCAGCGGCCCGAAGCTGGTCACCGTCGCCCGGACGGGGATCCCGGTGCCCTGGCCGCCCAGCGCGTAGAACTCGGCCGGGCAGCCCCGCGGCGTCCAGCTCTGGCCGACCTCGGCGGCCCGGCCGGTGATCCGGTCGTTCGGGGTGCCGGGCACGGAGATCCCGGAGACGTCCCCCTTGATGTCGGCCAGGAAGACCGGCACCCCCTGCGCCGAGAGCTGCTCGGCGATCAGTTGCAGGGTCTTGGTCTTGCCGGTGCCGGTGGCACCCGCCACCAGACCGTGCCGGTTCAGCACCCCGAGCGGGATCCGCACCTGCGCCCGCGGGTAGGCGTCGGCACCCAGCAGGACGGCGCCGAGGTCGAGCGCCGGCCCGGTGAAGGCGTACCCGGCGGCGATCTCCCGGACGGCGTCCGGCGGCTCGGACCCGGGCTGCGACGCGGGCTCGGACGGTGGCGGGGCGGAGGTCATCGGGCTGGCTCCCAACGCGGGGCGAGGTGTCCTGAGAGGTCATGAGGTGTCACAAGGCGGAGGTTTCCGGCATTCACCATCAAAACGCCGGTGTGTTCGACCCGCAGGTCAGGCCACGCCTGCTGCGCCCCCGGCGCCCCGGACGGTAGGCTTTCCGTGTGATCTTCAAGCGCATCGGCAACGGACGGCCGTACCCGGATCACGGCCGGACCAGCACCCGCCAGTGGGCGGACGTCGCGCCGCGTCCGGTGCGGCTGGACCAGCTGGTGACCACCAAGGGCCAGTTGGATCTGGAAACGCTCCTGGCCGAGGATTCGACGTTCTACGGGGACCTCTTCGCCCACGTGGTGAAGTGGCGCGGCGACCTCTACCTGGAGGACGGCCTGCACCGGGCGGTCCGGGCCGCCCTGCAGCAGCGTCAGGTGCTGCACGCCCGCGTGCTGGAGATGGACTGACCGCCCCCTCCGCACCCGAACCCGTATTCCCAGGTCACCCGCCAGAGGTGGCCCGCCCCACCCCGGTACATCCTTTCGAGTGCCGTCGTACTCCAGATGATGATCATTTAGTACATATGCGACCGGTCGGGCACTAGTCTGCTGACTACGGCCTCGCACCAGTCGGCGTTCCCGCCGCACCCGCACCCGCACCGGACGGCCGTCCCGTCACCGAACCCCGCCCCGGCACAAGGGGGAGACAGACCGTGAGCATGTTGACTCCCCAAGGTTTGAAGGGGAAGCAGTACCGGATCACCGGTAACTCGTACCCTCGCCTGGGCCGCCCGCCCCGAAAGAGCCGCCGCGTCCTGGCGCTGATCGGCTCGCTGCTCGCCCTGGCGCTGATCGCGCTGGGCGGGGTCCAGCTGGTGGAGATCTTCACCGGCAGGGGCGGCAAGGCCACGGCCCAGGCCTGCGCCTCGCCCGCCGCGTCCGGGAAACCGCTGGCCGCGCCCGAACCCGGGAGCAGCCCGGCGGCCGGCGCGGGATCGCCCGCGGCCCCCGGCGCACCGGCCGCCACCAGCACCGCCGTCCCGCAGCCGCAGGCCGTCACGGTGAACGTGTACAACGCCACCGGAAAGAGTGGTCTGGC
The DNA here is from genome assembly GCF_041434935.1 of Kitasatospora sp. NBC_00374. NCBI lineage: Bacteria > Bacillati > Actinomycetota > Actinomycetes > Kitasatosporales > Streptomycetaceae > Kitasatospora > Kitasatospora sp. NBC_00374. The sequence goes on from NZ_CP107964.1 coordinate 4,242,762, forward strand.
GGCCCGGACCGCGGACGAGCTGAAGGCCCGCGGGTTCACCGTCGGCAAGGTCGGCAACGCGCCCACCGCGCTCGACAAGAAGGTGCCCGGCACCGTGCAGGTGATCAGCGGGCCGGCCGGTCTCGGCGGCGCCACCCTCGTCGGCTCGCAGGTCGCCGGCTCCACCACCACGGCGGACACCCGCGCGGACGCCACCGTCGACCTGGTCATCGGCGACGCCTACACCGCGATGCTCGACCCGACCCAGGCCGCCGCCGCCTTGGCCGCCGCGATCAAGCCCTCGCCGAGCGCCTCCGAGCCGGGCAGCTGCTGACCGGCGTCCGCCCCTTCACCACGACAGCCCGGTGGGCTCCTCCCTGATCGGGGGAGCCCACCGGGCCGTCGTGTCCGTCGTGCGGTGCGCCGGTCAGCCGGCCGTGCCGTAGAGGCGGTCGCCGGCGTCCCCGAGGCCCGGGACGATGTACCCGTGCTCGTTGAGCCGCTCGTCCAGCGCGGCGGTGACCACCGTGACCGGCGTCCCCACCAGCTCCTTCTCCATCAGCGCGACGCCCTCGGGCGCAGCCAGCAGCACCACGGCCGTGACGTCGGTGGCACCGCGCTCCAGCAGCATGCGGATCGCGGCGATCAGCGTGCCGCCGGTGGCCAGCATCGGGTCGAGCACGTAGACCTGGCGGCCGGAGAGGTCGTCCGGCATCCGGGTCGCGTACGTGGAGGCCTCCAGGGTCTCCTCGTTGCGCACCATGCCCAGGAAACCGACCTCGGCGGTCGGCAGCAGCCGGGTCATGCCGTCCAGCATGCCGAGGCCGGCCCGCAGGATCGGCACCACCAGCGGACGCGGGTAGCTCAGCCGGGTGCCCGTGGTGACGGCCACCGGGGTGGTGATCTCCACCTGGTCGGTCCGGACGTCCCGGGTGGCCTCGTACGCGAGCAGGGTCACCAGCTCGTCGGTCAGCCTGCGGAAGGTCGGCGAGTCGGTGCGCTCGTCGCGCAGAGTGGAGAGCTTGTGGGCCACCAGCGGGTGGTCGACGACATGGAGACGCATGTGCCAACCGTAACGTCCGGCAGCACATGGGTACGACTCGCCGCGAAACGGGCGCGGCCGGAAGGGCCGGAGTTGCGGTTGAGGCCGCTGCGACGCGCCACCGATCGGGGTACCTGACCGAACCGAGACCTTTCCCGTGGTATCAACCGGACATTTCTGGGAACCTCGGAGCGTATGAAGAGCAACCCGGACGCCGGGCCCGGCTCGACAGACGAGTCCCAGCCCGTGCCCGAGACCCCCGCGGACCGCCGTAGACGGCGGGCCGTGTTCCTTCGCGAGCTCACCGAGGCGCGCGAACTACGGGCGCGCGTGCAGCCGCGGCGTACCAAGGAGCGCCGGCTGCGCGAGGCGATGCGGATGCGAACCTTCCGGATCTGACGGCCCACCGGCCGTTCCGTCGGCCACCGGCCGGCCATTCCGACACGACCTGCAAAGACGCGCTGCAGAACACCCCCCGCAGCGGCAGGCTTTCTGTCACGATGCGGTGGGACGGTCCGAACAGCGGACCGCCTCTGGCGCGGGGGCGGCCAGACCGCGTTCGCCCGAGATCGCCGACAGCCGAGACCAATCTTGGGAGTGTCCCTGGTGGCGTACTTCGCTGCAGTGCTTGCTCGCACCGGTGCCGGGTGGGATGTGAGCGAGACCGAACTCGACAACGTAGAAGCCCTGACCGATCTGGTCGACCTCGCCCGGGAGGCCGCCGAGGACGACGACACGGTGCTGGTCTTCATCGAGCAGGAGGACGCCTGGTTCGCCGTCCTGCGGGTGGACGGGGAGGAGGACCCCCGGATCTTCGTCTCCGACGGCGCCGCGGCGGCCCGCAGCTCCTACGGCGCGATCCTGACCGACGAACTGGTCGAGCAGACCGGTGACGACTTCGACGACCTCGACGACCTGGTGGCCGACCTCGACGACGAGGACGCCGCCGAGAGCGACCAGGACGGCGACGACGAGAGCGCCGGAGCCGTCGGCCCCGGCGGCGTCCCGGTCGGCCCGCTCGGCGACGCCGAGCTGCTGGCCGAGTACGGCCTGGGCGCCACCGAGCTCAACGACCTGGCCGGTGAGGGCGCGGTGCCCGGCGAGGCCCTCGCCGAGATCGCCGAGGCGATCGGCTGCGGCGAGATCCTGGAGGCCGTGCGCTAGCGGGCGGCCCGGTGGCCCGCCGCCCGGGCCCGGTGCCCGACACTGGGTCCATGCAGCCCGCACCGACCCCCCGGCTCGCCCCGCTCCCGGCTCCGGTACGCCCCGACCCGGTACGCGACCCCTGGACCGCCCGGATGCGCCTCGCCATGGACGAGGCCGCGCTGGCAACGGCCACCGGTGACGTACCGGTCGGGGCGCTCGTCCTGGGACCGGACGGCACCGTCCTCGGCCGCGGCCACAACGAGCGCGAGGCCGTCGGCGACCCGACGGCGCACGCCGAGGTGGTCGCCGTCCGACAGGCCGCCGCGGCCCTGGGCGAGTGGCGGCTCAGCGGCTGCACCCTGGTCGTCACGCTGGAGCCGTGCACGATGTGCGCGGGCGCGATCGTGCTGTCCCGGATCGACCGGGTGGTCTACGGCGCCCTCGACGAGAAGGCCGGCGCGGCCGGCTCGCTCTTCGACGTGATGCGCGACCGCCGGCTCAACCACCGGCCCGAGGTGATCGGCGGTGTGCTCGCCGAGGAGTGCGGCGCCCAGCTCCGCGCGTTCTTCGACACCCAGCGCTGATCCCCCGTACGGACCCGGCTCCGGAACGGATTTCGTCCCCGCCCGGACCGTCCGGTAGAGTCTCCCTCGGTAGCGTGTCCGAGCGGCCAAAGGAGCACGCCTCGAAAGCGTGTGTGGGGGCAACTTCACCGTGGGTTCGAATCCCACCGCTACCGCTCTGAGCAGGACGAACGAAGGGCCCGAGCTGATCACAGCTCGGGCCCTTCGTCGTTGCTCCGGTACGCGCAACGGCCCCGCACGCCGGCCGGTCGACGACCACCGTGACCGGGGAGTGCGAGGCCCGTCGACCGCGCGGGCCGTCGGAAGGGGGAGCGGCCTACGGGGGGACGAGACCGCTCCCCCTGCGGAGATCCCACAACCGGTGCCGCGTCGGGGGGAAGCCGCGGCGCCCGGTCCCACAGCGGGGAAACTCCGGTTCCATGCACCGGGGATTCCTGCCAGATCCTCGGCACATCAACCATCCTGCCGCCCGGTCCCCGCCCGGGCATCCGGAGAAAGCCCTCACTCGCGGGGACCTTCGTCCCGTCGGGTGAACGCGGCTCTCACCCGATAGCCCGTCCGGTGGATAAGCTGCGGCCAGAAGAGAGGGCGCCCGGGGACCGGGACGGCGCCCTGTACGAGGGAGGCAGGCCCGTTCGATGGCTCAGGCGAAGAAAGTCGGGATGTACCTGCTGCTGATCTTCGTGATCTACACGATCATCACCTCTCCCACCCGGGCCGCCGAACTGGTCCAGTCGGGGTTCGTCGGCATCTCGGACGCGGCGAAGGCGGTCGGGACGTTCATGACCGGGCTGGTGAAATAGCGCTCCGCCCGGCCGGTTACCGTGACGGGGTTCGTTCACCCTCACTGCTAGGAGCGGCATCGTGATCCGGCACCTGGTCCTGTTCAAGCTCAACGACGGCGTCTCCAAGGACGACGCGCGCGCGGTCGCCGGCGCCAAGGCCTTCGCGGAGCTCGGCCCGCTCATCCCCGAGCTGCGCGAGTGGGAGTGCGGCTGGAACACGACGGACCGCGACATCGCCCACGACTACGCGATCAACAGCCTGGTCGAGGACCGGGACGCGCTGCAGGCCTACCTCGGCCACCCGGCCCACCAGGCCGCGGCCGGTCAGTGGCGCGAGTTCGCCACCTGGGTGATCGCCGACATCGAGGTCTGAGCGGCCCGCCGACCCACCGGGCCGGCCGTCGCACACGTACAACCCTTGCGGCCCCCCGCCCCGATCCCGGGCGGGGGGCCGATGCACATACCGCCGTTCGCCGCACCGTCAACCAACACGCCTAGATCCGGTGCTTGCCCGCACTGCGAACGACTTGTGATGCTATGACCGGTTTTGCCGGATATGGCAAGGTGGTGAGCGAACCCCGAGCAGCACCGAGGCGCCCGGTCAACGCCGGGCTGCAGGCTGGCAGCCCGGATCACGCGGTGTCGACATTGGGAGGGGTGCAGGTGTCCGTACGGACACAGGACGGGACGCCGGAGGCCGGCCAGGACGACGAGGTCCGCGTCGCGGCCGAGGCCGCGGCGGAGGCCGTGCGGGCCACCGCCGAGGAGCCGAGGGACCGCCGGTCGGGTGCGCGCGGCAGCGCGGTGGACGTCCGCACGCTGACCCGGGTGCTCTTCGAGCGGATGGCGGAACTGCCGCCGGACGCGCCCGAGCGGGCCCGGGTACGGGCCGCCCTGATCGAGGTCAACATTCCCCTCGTCCGCTACGCCGCGACCCGCTTCCGCAGCCGCAACGAGCCGATGGAGGACATCGTCCAGGTCGGCACGATCGGCCTGATCAACGCCATCGACCGATTCGACCCGGAGCGCGGGGTGCAGTTCCCCACCTACGCCCTGCCGACCATCCTCGGCGAGATCAAGCGCTACTTCCGGGACAACGTCCGCACCATGCACGTGCCGCGCCGCCTCCAGGAGCTGTGGGTCCAGGTCAGCGGCGCGATGGAGGAGCTGACCGTGGTGCACGGGCGGGCCCCCAAGGTGCCGGAGATCGCCGCCAACCTGCGGATCCCGGAGGAGGACGTCCGGGCCTGCCTGGACGCCGGACGGGCCTACAACGCCGCCTCGCTGGAGGCCGCGCAGGAGCACGAGGGCGGTCTGGCCCTGCTGGACCGGCTCGGCTACGAGGACTCCGCGCTGGCCGACGTGGAGCACCGGGACATGGTGCGGCACCTGCTGGTGCAGCTGCCGGAGCGGGAGCGGCGGATCATCATGCTGCGCTTCTTCGCCAACCTGACGCAGTCCCAGATCTCCACCGAGCTGGGGATGTCCCAGATGCACGTCTCCCGGCTGCTGGCGCGGATCCTGACCCGGCTGCGGACCGGGAACTCCTGGGAGGACTGAGCACGGGCGGCGGCGATCCCGGGTCGCACCGTGTTACCGCGGAGTGACATCTTGCGACATTCGGGTTTGCCGGGGACAGTGTGCCGGTATTGAGGTGGGGGACGAACTCATCCGGGAACCACTGTCTGGTGGTGCCCGTTGAACAGTCAGTCACGAGGGGGTGGGTGCGTGTCCGGAAAGCCGGCCAGTGCAGTCGTCGAGGCAGTCGCCGAGGGGATCCCGGGGCAGGGGGCGGTCGCCGTCGTGCCCGCCCGGTCGGCCGGGCCCGCGGAGCCCGCCGCCGCGCCTCCCGGGATCGAACTCGCCGACCGGACTCTGGACACCCGCACGCTCTCCCGCTCACTGTTCCGCCGGCTGGCCACCCTGGACGCCGGGAGCGCGGAGCACACCTATGTCCGGGACACCCTCATCGAGCTGAACCTGCCGCTGGTCAGGTACGCCTCCGCGCGCTTCCGCAGCCGCAACGAGCCGATGGAGGACATCGTCCAGGTCGGAACGATCGGCCTGATCAAGGCGATCGACCGCTTCGACCCGGACCGCGGGGTGGAGTTCCCGACCTTCGCGATGCCCACCGTGGTCGGCGAGATCAAGCGCTTCTTCCGGGACACCAGCTGGTCGGTCCGGGTGCCGCGGCGGCTCCAGGAGCTGCGGCTCGCCCTCACCAAGGCGGGCGACGAGCTCTCCCAGAAGCTGGACCGCTCCCCCACCGTGCCCGAGCTGGCCGCCTTCCTCGGCGTCAGCGACGACGACGTGGTGGAAGGCCTCGCGGTCGGCAACGCCTACACCGCCAGCTCCCTGGACTCCAGCCCCGGCGAGGACGACAACGGCGAGGGCCCGCTGGCCGACCGGCTCGGCTACGAGGACCTCGCCCTGGAGGGCGTGGAGTACCGCGAGTCGCTCAAGCCGCTGCTGGCCAAGCTCCCGCCCCGGGAGCGGCGGATCATCATGCTGCGCTTCTTCGGGAATCTGACGCAGTCGCAGATCGGCGAGGAGATCGGCATCTCCCAGATGCACGTCTCCCGGCTGCTGACGAAGACCCTGGCCCAACTGCGCGACGGGCTGATCACGGAGTCCTGAGGCGGCCGTGACGGGCCGCGACGGGCCTCGGCGGGCCGCCCCTTCGGGCTGTCAGACCAGCAGGTTGGCGCGGAGGCCGTCGAGCACCTCGTCGTCCAGGCCGAGACCGTCCCGCCAGAACGTCCCGAACGACGGCCAGCCGGCGTCGACCTCGGCGAACGCGGCCTCCAGGTACGAGCGCTCGGCGAGGAAGACCGGGAGCAGCAGGGCGGGCTCCTTCATCAGGCCGCGGGTGCCGAAGCTGTCCATGATCTGCTCGATCAGCGCGGCCGAGCGCTCGTTGGTGAGCAGGTAGTCGGCGAAGACGGTGTCGCGGTCGACGCCGAGTGCGGTCAGGACCAGCGCGGCCGTCCAGCCGGTGCGGTCCTTGCCGGCCGAGCAGTGGAAGATCAGCGGCGGGCCGTCGGGCGCGGCCAGCAGCCGGATCACGGTGGCGAAGCGGTCGCGGGCCACCGGGTCGGTCACGAACCAGCGGTAGAGGCCGGTCATCATCCCGGCGGCCTTGCCGTCGCCGAGCAGGGCGCGCTGCTTGGCGGCGTCCCGGTCGGCCAGGGCGTTGCGCAGCGCGACGTAGATGTCGAAGTCGGCGGCGAAGATCGGCAGGTGGTGCAGCGCGATCCCGGCCGGGTCGGCGGGCTCGACGGTGACCGGGGTGTCGGAGAGCTCGGCTCTGGTGAGTTCGGCGGTGGGCAGACCGGGGATCCGGTCCGGGCCCGCCTCGCGGACCTCGACCAGGCTGCGCAGGTCGACGACCCGGCGCAGGCCGTGCTCGGCCAGCGCAAGGAGGTCGTCCTCGGTGAGCCGGCTGAGCGAGTCGGCGCGCAGCGCGACGCCGTGCCGCAGCGTCCGACCGTCCGCCGTCCGGTAGCCCCCGAGGTCGCGAGCGTTGACCGCGCCCGTCAGGCCGAGGCTGCGGGCGGTCTCGGTGGGCTGCTGCGTCACGGGACGTCCTCCAGATGCACGGGCGTACGAGAGTCGTAGGACCCGTTCAGTCTAGGGACATCGAGGCCGCGTCCACCCCGGCGGGAACCCGGATCCGGGCCCCGGCCGGAAGGACGGCGCAGCGGCCGGTCGGTACGGGTTACTTGACGGCGAGCCAGATCACACCGGCCACGACCACCAGGGCCAGCACGGCACCCACGATGATCATGCCGGTCTTGCTGGAGCCACCACCGGCGTTGCCGTAGGTGGTGACGGAGCCCGGGGCCTGCGGGGCCGGGGCCTCGTCGACGAACGCCCGGAACATCTGGGTGCTGCCGGCGGGGTCGTAGTCGTTGTCAGCCATGGCACGGACTCTAGCCAATACAGAGGCCCGGCCGACACCCCGGACCGGTCCGGACGTGGCCATCTCCACGGAGCTCTCACCTCTTGCAACACCCGTACGACAAGCTCGTGAACTCGCTCGGGGAAGGGGAATCGCGCCCGGCGGCATGAGGTTGACTCGGGGTATGACCGCTTCCCGAAGTGACACCCCACGTGTGACCCTCGGCACCTCCGACCTGGCCGTCTCGCCGCTCTCGCTCGGCGGCAACGTCTTCGGTTGGACGGCGGACGAGGCCCAGTCCTTCGCCGTGCTCGACGCCTACGCGGCCGCGGAAGGCAACTTCATCGACACGGCCGACGCCTACTCGGCCTGGGTCCCGGGCAACACCGGCGGTGAGTCGGAGACCGTGATCGGCAACTGGCTGCGCAGCCGGGGCAACCGGGACGAGATCGTGGTCGCCACCAAGGTCGGCTCGCACCCCGACCTCGCCGGGCTGAAGGCCGCGACGATCAAGCGCGGCGCCGAGGAGTCACTGCGGCGGCTCGGCATCGAGCGGATCGACCTCTTCTACACCCACCGGGACGACCTGACGGCCCCGGTCGAGGAGATCGTCACCGCCCTGGACGAGCTGGTCCGGGAGGGCAAGGTCCGCGAGGTCGCCGCCTCCAACATCGGGCCGGACCGGCTGGCGGAGTCCCTGCGCTTCTCCGCCCGCGAGGGGCTGGCCGCCTACGTCGCGGTGCAGCCGCACTACAACCTGGTCTCCCGGTCCACCTACGAGGGCCCGCTGAGCGACGTGGTGACGGAGTACGGCCTCTCGGCGGTGCCCTACTACGCGCTGGCCTCGGGATTCCTCACCGGGAAGTACCGCCCCGGCGGCGCCGGCGTCCCCAGCGCCCGGGCCCAGGGCGCCGCCCGCTACCTGGACGACCCGCGCGGCCCGCGGGTGCTCGGCGTGCTGGACCAGGTCGCCGCCGCCCACCGGGTGGAGCCCGCGACCGTCGCCCTGGCCTGGCTGGCGTCCCGGCCGACGGTGGCCGCGCCGATCGCCAGCGCCCGCACCGTCGAGCAGCTCGCGCCGCTGGTGGCCGCGGCCGCCCTGGTGCTCACGGACCAGGAGCTGAAGCTGCTGGACGAGGCCTCGGCCTGACCCGGCCATGCCTGCGGGGCGCTGCGGACGGCTGTCCGCGGCGCCCCGCAGGCTGTTCACGGGCGGCCGAGCCGGGCCAGGGCGCAGGCCACGGCGGCCTCGGTGCGGCCGGCAGGTGCCGCGGACGATCCGGTGCTTCCGGCTGCCGTCGGGGGCCGCGCGGCCCGGCTGCGGGCGCGCGGCGCGGACGCAGTACCGGCAGCGGGCGGTGGAGTCCTCGAAGCGGAGCGGGACCGGATCGGTGGATATCCGACCGGTGCTCATGCCGGCCTCCCTTCCCTGCGGGCCGGACGGACGGCCGGGGCGGGGACCGAGGCGGTCACTCCGGCCGGGGCGACGAAGGCGACCAGCAGGTGCTCCATCAGGGCGCTGCGGGCGGCCTGGTCGAGTTCGTACGAGGTGGCCCGCTCCAGCCGGCGGACGGCCAGTGCCGCGGCCTCGACGGCGTCGTCCACCAGGACCGTCCGCAGGCCCGCGTCGAGCTCGGCCAGCCTGCGGCGGCGCATCGACTCGGCCACCTCGGGGGCGTAGTCCAGCGCCAGCGGCTGGACGGAGTAGACCTCCAGGCCCGCGGGTGCGGCCTCGGCGGCCAGCGCCCTGGTCAGCTCGTCCGAGAACCACTGGCCGTCGCGGAGCGCCGGGCCGGGGCCCGCGTTGGAGTCACAGGGCAGTGCGGTGGCCGTCCGGGTGAGCACGGCGTGGACCTGCTCACGCAGGTAGGTCTCGTGCTCGTCGACGCCCAGCATGGCGCGCGCGGTGTCCTTGACCCGCCACACGACCAGCAGCCGGACCACGATCGGCGTACCGGTGCGGTCGGTCACCTGCACCGGGTCGCTGCGCCAGTGCCGCAGCCGGACGTCCACCAGGTGACGGCGCAGCAGCGGGTTGACCCAGAGCAGCCCGGCCCGGCGGACGGTCCCCCGGTAGCGCCCCCAGCGGGACAGCACCCGGGTCTCGCCGCCCGCGTTGGTCATCAGGCCGGCCAGTGCGATCAGGATCAGCGCGGTGGCGCCGGCGGCGGTGGCGATCTCCCGCTCCGTCACGACCGGTACCCCGGCGACGCGGACGGCGGCACTACGGAGGTCGGGCAGGGCGGCGAGGGGCGGGAGGATGCCCGCCCGTGCCAGGGCCAGCGTGAGGGCGCCGACGCCGGCCAGCACGGCGAGCACGGCGATCCAGCCGGGGGCCGTCCGGGCGGAGCGCTCGCGCAGCGCCTGGTCGACCCGCGGGGGTCGGCGCACCGCCGGGGTGTCGGGGGCGGGCGCCGGGGCCGGCGCCGGGCCGGGCACCGGGGCCGAGGGGTGCGGGCCGACGGCCCGGAAGCGGCGGGTGGGGGGCCCGTCCAGTTCGTCCTCGGCGAACAGTGCCGCCTTGATCAGTGGCTTCGCCGCGGCTCTGGCCACGGCGCGACCCAGTTGGGTGGCCCCCGAGGGGATCTCCCTCGGGTCGGAGGGGTTCGGGGTGGTTCCCGGCGAAGGGTCGCGGGTGACGTCCATGCACGGATCCTCGGGGTCGGCTGTGTCGCGCAACGGGCGGCCCGGATCTGACGGGCAGTGCCGAAAACCAGCGTAGGCAGATAAGTAGTCAAATGCGACATTTAGGTCCGGCGTGTCCCTTGATTTTCTGACTGCCCGTCGGCCCGGTCCCGGCCCCGGCCACGCCCCGGAGCTGCGGGGACGGCCTACCGGAACCCGAGGCCCGGTCAGCGCCGTCGGCGCGTCCCGCTGCCCCGGCCGAACACCCGACGGGTCACCAGGCCCAGGGCGAGCAGGATCAGCAGGACACCGACACCCGCCCGGCGCCAGCCCGTCACCGGTGCACCGTGAGCCGTCGCGGCCGTGTCGTCGGCCGGTACGGCCGGCGAGGCGGTGGACGCGCCGGAGGCATCGGGGGTGCCGGCGGCGGGGACGGGGGCGACGGGGGGCGCCGCGAGATGGCGGCCGCCCCCGGACACAGCGGCGGACGGGGACGCGCCCGACGGGCTCGGCGACGCGGACGCGGTCCGGCCCGGGGACGGGCTGGGGGACGACGAAGGTGATACCGAAGGCGGCGAGGCGGACGCGGACGGCGCGGCGGACGGCGGGCCCGAGGGGGCGATCGGCGCCACCGCTCCGACCGTCACCGCCACCTCCTCGCCCGCCGTGCCGTTCCCGGCCCGGTCGGTGGCCGTGGGGAGCAGCCGCTGGGCCCCTGGCAGCAGGTCGCGCACGACCGTGCAGCTCCAGCCGGAGTCCACGCCGGCCACCGCGCTGCACACGGTGGCCCGTTCACCGCCGGCCGCCCGGGCCGTGACGGTGACCGTCGTACCGGGTTCGGCCCGGCCCGACAGCTTGGGCCGGGCGGTGGCGAGGGTGTCGCCGGGGGCCGGGGAGCCGAGCTGCGGGCGGCCGGGCGCGACGGTGTCGACGGTCAGGGTGACCGGTCGGCCGTCGGTGCGGTTGCCGGCCCGGTCGACGGCGGTGGCGCTCAGCCGGTGCGCCCCGTCCACCAGGTTCTCCACCGGCAGGCAGGACCACTCTCGGCCGGCCCCCACCTCGGTGCTGCACAGCTCGTTCGCGGCACCGGTCCCGCCGGGCCGGTCGGCGAGGACCACCGAGACGGTGCTGTGGGGCTCGCCGGTGCCGGTGAGCAGCAGGCCTGGATCGTTGGTGAACTCCGGCACGGTGAACACGGGCGCCGCGGGTGGCGCGGTCTTGACGGTGATCCCGACCGCCGTGCCGCGCAGCACCAGGCCGCCCCTGGTGGTCTCGACCGGGGTCAGGGTGTGCGGGCCCGGGCCGAGCGGGCTGCCCGGGCGGCAGGACCAGCCGCCGTCGGGGCCCGCCGTGGTGCGGCAGAGCTCGGCCTCGCCCTCCAGGACAGCCACGGTGGCGCCCTGGACGGCGCCCTCGCCTCGGATCTCCGGCCTCGGGTCGGCCGTGGTCGTTCCGGCCACCGGCCAAGAGATCTCGGCCGGGGCCGCGCCGACCGCGATCCGCACCCGCTGGTCGACCACCTCCCCCGAATCGGCGAAGCCGTCCGGCAGGACCAACTGCGCGCCGTCGCGGGCGATCCGAAGCCGGGCCCAGGTGTCCCCGGAGGCGGCGTCGCCGGGCACCGTCCACTCCAGCGCCGCCGCGCTGCTGCCGGCGGGCACGTCGGCCTGCACCCGCTCCAGCGGGTCGAACCGGCCGTTGTGGTCGAAGTCGAGCCAGCCCGCCAGGGTGGCCGAGCCACCGCCGGGGACGACCGGCACCGTCAGGCCGTAGTACCGGCCGACCGCCGCCTGTGCCGGGAAGGTGAGCGTCGGATCGGCGCCCGGGTACTCGCCGCGGCCGGGCTGGAGCTGCGGCGGCGCCGAACTGCTCCAGGGGCTGCGCACAGCGGCGCCGCGGTCCAGCTCGACGGCCGGCCGGTCGGCCCGCTCCCGCTCGAACGGCAGCGGCCCGGCCGGCTGCTCGCCGGGGACCAGCGGTTGCGGCACCGTCCCGGTGAGTCCGGGGCGGGCGCGGACGGTGCTCCCCACGGCGTCCTGTCCGAGGAAGAGGTCGGAGATCACGTGGGAGGCGTTGCCGTAGCCCTGCGGCGCCGTGCCCAGGCCTTCGTCCACCGTGACGGTGCAGGCCAGGCGCAGCGCGGCGGGGGTCACCCCGGCGCCCGCCCGGACGGTGCTGCGCTGCTCGACCCGCAGGGTGGCGGTGCTGAGGGTGCCGGCCAGTTCGAGGGTCCCGGCGCCGGCGGCCGAGCCGTCGCCCGCGCCGTCGCCGGTGGGAGTGAGCTCACCGGCGTCGACCGTCCAGCCGCGCCAGCCGGTGCGGCCGACCAGCCCGGGGCCGGCCGGGGAGCCGCCGGTGACGGTCAGTCGGGTCGCCGTCCCGGTGCTGCCGACGGCTCCGGTGGCCAGGGCGGCGAGCCCGCTGACGTGGAGCCTCGGGTTGCGGACGGGGCGGGAGAAGGTGATCTGCAGCGTGCCCAGGGTGCGCCAGGAGCCGTCCGCCCGGGGGCGTTTCTCGGCCACCACAAACGTCTCGGACGGATCGCCGGCCCGCAATCCGTCCGTAAAGGAAGCGTCGGCATCGGTGCCTTCTGCGAGCTTTCCGGCCGCGGCGGTGGCGCCCACTCCGGGGAGGGGGGTGAAATCCAGCTGGACGGCCAGACCCGAGGGGAGCACCGCGCGCCGCTCCGCCGTCCAGGCCCCGGGTGACTGCTGGGCGGGTGCGAGCGTCGAATTCCAGCCGATCAGCAGGCCTGCGGCCAGCACCGTGGCGGCTGATCGGCGCACCGTCCGCTGCTTTCCGGTACGCCCGGCCGGGTGGACTTCGGCTGACGGCGCGCGGTGCGCAGACTGTCGGATCATCCGACTCTCCCTACGATGGAGTCCGCCAAGTCGCAGTCCTGGCACCTGTTCTGACACACCCATAACATCCGACAAAAGGGAATCACGATCTGGAGTCGGTCATACCGCGACACCGGTGGATCTGCCCCGGTGGCACCCGATTGGTCGGTACCCGGCCGGCCGTAGGGGAACTACCCGTAACCGACGCATTCAAGCCATCGTCGGGCCGTCCAACCGGGATTTACCGCAGGCTGTTTGACCATTCATCAGCCATCCCTGTTCGAATTAGCGGACAGCTCAGTAGAGTCAGCGACCGTGACTATCGATCCCGCTGTCATCAAGAGCAGTTTCGCCCTGGTCGAGCCGCACGGTGCCGAGGTGGCCGCCTACTTCTACCGGAATCTGTTCGAGCACAACCCGAGTCTCCGGGGGCTGTTCGCCGCGCACCTGGACGAGCAGCAGGAGCGGCTGTGGGCCGCCCTGGGCGCCCTGGTCACCCATCTGGAGGACGTCGACACCCTGGTCGGCCTGCTCCAGGAGCTGGGCCGTCGGCACGCCGGCTACGGCGCCCGCCCCGAGCACTTCCCCGCCGTCGGCGCCAGCCTGATCGCCACGCTAGCGCACTTCGCCGGCCCGGCCTGGACGGCGGAGACCGAATCCTCCTGGGCGGCCGTCCACGAGGTGATCACCAGCACCATGGGCACGGCGCTGGCGGCGGCGGACCCGTCCCCGACCGCCGGCTGAGGCCGCCTCGGTGCCCTTCGACCCCGCCGTCCTCCGAGCCAGCTTCGCCGTTGTCGAACGCCGCGCCGACCAGCTGACCAAGTACTTCTACGCCCACCTGTTCACCCACAGCCCGGGCCTGCGGGCGCTGTTCCCGGCCCGGATGGACGAGCAGCGCGACCGGCTGTTCAGCGCCGTCACCCAGCTGGTGCTGCGGCTGGAGGAACCGGGACTGCTCCGCGACTACCTGACGGCCCTCGGCCGCGACCACCGCAAGTTCGGCGCCGCCCCCCAGCACTACCCCGCCATCGGCGCCAGCCTGATCGCCTCGCTCAGACACTTCTCCGGGCACTACTGGACACCGGAGATCGAGAAGGCCTGGACCGAGGCCTACACCGTGATCTCCCAGACGATGATCGAGGCCACGGCCGACGCCGCCCGGGCCGCCCCCGGCTGGTGGCAGGCCGACGTGACCGCCCGGCGCCGGGCCGCGCCCGATCTCGTCGTCCTCACCCTGGCCCCCGACCGCCCGTACCCGTTCACCGCCGGGCAGTACCTCACACTCTGCTCGCCCCGGGTGCCACGCGTCTGGCGCCCGTACTCGATCGCCTGCGCCCCGCGCCCCGACCACACCCTCGAACTGCACGTCCGCCGGGTGCCGGCCGGGCTGCTGAGCACCGTGCTGGTCAACGACGTGCTGCCGGGTGAGTCCGTCCGCCTCGGGCCGCCGCGGGGCGACGCCGTCCTCGCCCCCGGCTCCACCCGCCCGGTGCTCGCCGTGGCCGGCGGGACGGGCTGGGCGCAGATCAAGTCGCTGATCGAGCAGCTCGCCCGGGACGGCGGCCGCCCCACCACCCTGCACCTGGCCGCCCGCGGCAGCTCCGACCAGTACGACCTGGCCGCCGTCCGGCAGCTGGCGCGGCGCCACCGCTGGCTGGACGTGGTGCCCACCGCCCCAGCAGACGGCGCCGGGCCCGAGCAGGCGGGCGGGCTGCTGCGCACCGGCCTGCTCCGGCACCGGGACCTCTCCGGCCACGACATCCACCTCAGCGGACCGCCCGGCCTCGTCCCGCAGCTGGCCGACCAGCTGACCGCGCAGGGCGCCCGGCCCGAACTGATCCGGCACGACCCGGGGCCGGCCACCTTCAACCGGGCGCGGCCGCTGACCTCGTCCGAGTGGTTCCTCGACCAGCGCGACCCGGCCTGGATCAACCCCACCGACCTCGCCTGAGCCCGCGCCCGAGCCCGGCGGAGACCGGGTGCGGCTACGACGAAGGCCCCGGACGATTCGTCCGGGGCCTTCGGCTGGTGCGCTCAGCAGGATTCGAACCTGCAACCTCTTGATCCGTAGTCAAGTGCTCTATCCGTTGAGCTATGAGCGCTCGGGCGGCCCCGAGGGGCCACGAGCGGGGTTGTGGTGCGCTCAGCAGGATTCGAACCTGCAACCTCTTGATCCGTAGTCAAGTGCTCTATCCGTTGAGCTATGAGCGCTCGCCCGGTCGAACTGGCCAACCGGGCGGTGCGGGGACAACATTACATGACCCTCGACCTGGGGTGAAATCCATTGCTCCGGGCCCCCGCCGACCCCCCACCGGGCGGCCCCGGCGCCGGGCACAACGCAGAGAGCCCCGTCGGTTTCTCACCGACGGGGCTCTCCGTGGAGGCGGAGGCGGAGGGATTTGAACCCTCGATGGGCTTTAAGACCCAAACCGCATTAGCAGTGCGGCGCCATAGACCGGACTAGGCGACGCCTCCTCCACTCGGACCGCACCGCTTGCTGCGATGCACTCCGCGCGAAAGCGATGATGCCACAGCCTGAGGCTCCGGCACCAACCACCGACAACGTTACTAGCCGGGTCGTCCACGGCGCAAAGAAGAATGAGATACTCCAGTCTCCCGAGGAGAGCGCGTGCCGCGAGTCGCAGCGGCGGCCCCCAGCCGTGAGGAGACCTGTCGACGTGAGCAGCAGGCCGACCCGAGGCGCTGCTCGCCTCGCCGCGATACTCGACGCCCTGCCCGATGCGCTGCTGCTGGTCAACAGCAACGGCACCGTGGTGGAGGCCAACAAGGCCGCGGTCCAGAGCCTTCAGGCGCCCGGCACCTCGCTGGTCGGCAGAGGCGTACTGGACCTGCTGCCCGAGTTCGACCCGAGCCGGATCCCCGGCTCGATGCGGCCCAAGGCGAGCGAGCCCGAACGTCTGGACCAGCCGGTCCGGATGACCGCCCGGCGTACCGACGGGTCCAGCTTCCCGGTCGAAGTGGCCGGAAACGACTTCGAGGACGACCGCACCGGCGGCGACGGCCTCGGCTACCTCTCGTACGACCCGTACCGGGAGTCCACCGGCGCGGCCGGCCAGGGGCTGCTGCTGCTCCTGGTCCGCGACGTCTCGGGGCGGCTCGGGGTCGAGGCGGAGCTGCGGCGCCAGCACAAGCAGACCGAGATGATCCTGCGGGCCGCGGCCGAGGGCGTCCTCGGGGTCGACCTGGACGGCCGGGTGGTGCTGGTCAATCCGGCCGCCGCGCACATCCTGGACTACCGGGCCAGCGAGCTCGGCGGGCGCGAACTGCACCCGCTGATCCAGCACTCCCAGGCCGACGGCAGCCCGCTGGCCCTGGAGGGCTCGGCGCTGCTGGACACCCTGACCTCCGGCCGCAAGCACCGGGTGCGCGGCACGGTGCTGTGGCGCAAGGACGGCACCCCGGTGACGGTGGACCTCACCACCGCACCGGTCCGGGACGGCGACCAGCTGGTCGGCGCGGTGATGACGTTCACCGACCGGACCAGGGAGCTGGCGCTGGTCGCCCGCAACGAGCACCTGACCGCCGTCCTGGAGCAGGAGCTCGGGGACGCGCTGACCGCGCTGCACCGGCGGATAGACGGGCTGGCCGGCGACCCGGCCGGACAGCTCTGGCCGGAGGCCAACTGGACCCTGCGGCGGCTGGCCGACGAGTGCCGCCGGTTCTCCACACTGATCGACGGGGTGCTCGCGCACCAGCGGTTCGAGGCCGCCGCGGAGAGCGGCAAGGACGAGACCGACCGGGCCGAGGTCGGCCTGGACACGGTGGTCCAGAAGGCCGTCGAGCACGCCGGCGAGCTGGTCGGGCCCGGCCGGGTGCGCTACTCGGTGCACGCCGCCCCCGTCGAGCTCTCGGTGGACCGGGACCGTCTGGCAAGGGCACTGGCCCACCTGGTCGCGGACGTCAGCGGCGTCACCCCGTCGCTGGACGTCACCGGGATCCGGTCCGACGCGCCGGGGCTCGGCGTGCCCGCGCTCCCGCCGGGCGGCACCGAGCTGCCGATGGTCGTCCTGGCCGCGGCGCAGCGCGGCGAGGTGGCGCGGATCGAGGTGCGCGGGCCGTCCCGTCGCCCGAGCGCGGTGCACCTGCCGATCGCCCGGGCCACCGTGGAGCACCACGGCGGTGTGCTGCAGCGGCACGAGCTGCCGAACCGGGCCGGCACCACGTACGTGGTGGAGCTGCCGCTGGACCCGTCCGCCCCGAAGGCCGCCCGCACGGTCGGGGTGCCCAAGGAGACGGACACGGCGATGCTGCCGGACCTGCCCCAGATGCCGTCCGCGAGGTCCGGCGAGCCGGGCGGTTCGGCGCAGGGCCGGCCGGAGGGTCGTCCGGAGGCGAAGCAGGCGGCCGAGGAGCGGCGCTCGGAGTCCGCGGCGGCGCCGCAGGAGCCGGTGGCCGGGCAGGACCTCGGCCACGGCCGCGCCGAGGCGGCCGACCGGGCGCAGGCCGAGGCGGCCCCGCAGCCCCGGACGGCCATCGCGCTCGGACCCGCGGACGGGCCCACCGCGGACACCGCCGCGCCGGCGTCCGAGCCGGCCCGGCCGTCCCGCCGGCGGCGGGGTCTGCCGTCCGGCGACGAGTCCTCGGGGGCGCTGTCCATCCCCGGTGTCCCCGATCCCGGGGCGGCGCTGTATCCGGGGCTGGAGAACGCGCTGCCGGCCGCGGTGCCGGTGCCCTCGCAGGGCGCGGCCGCCGAAGGTGCGCCCGCCGTCCGGCCGACCGGTCGCCGGCGGCGGCTCGCCGTCCCCGGTGAGCCGGCCGAGGCGACGGGGGCCGCACCGGTCGCGGATCCGCAGCCGGAGCGGCCGGCCGCCGAACTCGAACTCGCCCGGCCAGCCCGGCCCGAGCTGCCGGCGGCGGCCCCGGCCGCCGGGGACGTCCCGGAGCAGCCCCGGCCGGTCGGCAGCGGACTCGGTGAGCTGGCGCCGCCGCGTCCGATGGGCGGCGGTTTCGCCGGGGCCTTCCCGAGTGCGTTCCCGGACGCCGCCCCGAAGGACGTGCCCCAGCCGGACGCCTCCGCGCCGGTCGGCCCCGCGGCCGTGGAGCGGCCCGCGCTGCCCGCGTCCGGCGGCGGCCAGGAGGTCGCGGTCCCCGAGGCGGCGGAGCAGGCGGCCGGGATGGAGCCGCGGACACCGCCTCGCCCGGTCTCGGAACTGCCGATGTCCGGCGCCGGCCGGCCCGGGGAGCAACCGCCCGCGGCAGCCCCGGCGGACCCGCCGACCATGATCTCTCCGGCCGTCGACGGTGCCCGCCGACTGCTGGTGTGGCCCGAGCCGGACCCGTCGACCCGGCAGGCGCTGCAGGACCGCGGCTACCGGCCGGTGATCGTGCGCTCCCGGGAGGAGGTCGACGCCCAGGTGTCGGGCTTCCCGGCGGCGCTCTTCGTCGACCCGCTGACCGGCCCGATCACCCGGACGGCACTGCAGTCGCTGCGGACGGCCGCGCTGAACAGCCGGGTCCCGGTGCTGGTCACCGCGGGTCTGGGCCAGGCCACCCGGGACGCCGCGTACGGCGCCGACCCGGCGGTGCTGCTGCGCGCCCTCGCGCCGCGCGACGGTGACAACCACGCGGCCCGGGTGCTGCTGGTGGAGTCCGACCCGGACATCGCGGCGGCGCTGATCAGCAGCCTGGAGCGGCGCGGGATGCACGTCGAGCACGCGCTGGACGAGAACGACGCGGTCTCCCGGGCCAGCAGCGTGCAGCCCAACCTGGTGGTGATGGACCTGCTCCAGGTCCGCCGCCGCCGGGTCGGGCTGCTGGACTGGCTGCGGGCCAACGACCGGCTGCACCGCACGCCGCTGGTGGTGTACACCTCGGTGGACCTGGATCCGCAGGAGCTGCCGCGGCTGCGGACCGGGGAGACGGTGCTGTTCCTCGCCGAGCGGTCGACCACCGAGGACGTGCAGTCCCGGATCGTCGACCTGCTCGGTCGGATCGGGGCGATGGGTGAGGTCAGTACGGTCGGCTGAGCGCCGTCGGGCCGGTCAGTGGTGGGCGTGGACCACCGCGTGGCCGCGGCCGAGGGCGATCAGCCGGCGGTTGACCGGCACGGTGACGAGGAAGGCCAGCACCAGGGCGCCGGCCAGCGAGGTCCAGAACAGCAGGTCGCTCAGCCCGGCGTCCATCGCGCCGGGGACGGCGAGCATCGCGCTGTTGTCGATGAGCTCCATCACCGCGATGGACACGGTGTCGGCTGCCAGGGCGACCTTCAGCGCCGGGCCGAGGCCGAGGCCGGCCCGGCGTACGCCGCGCATGGTCAGCGCGTAGCCGAAGACGAAGGCGAGCGCGATCGACAGCGCGACGGTGGCGCCGGTGTGCAGGCCGAGGGCGGTGCCCACGACCAGGCCGAGGACCTCGCCGACGGCGCAGCCGACGAGGCAGTGCAGGGTGGCCAGGGCGGCGGTGCGCCAGCTCCGGTCGGCCGGGGTGTGCTGCCGGTGGCTCTCGTGCGGTGCAGGGTGTGCGTGGTGCTGGTGGTTCATGGCGGCGCCTCCTGCCTCGGATGTGCGGTCCGAGTCAGCACAACCGGATACCCCCCAGGGGTATTCCAGGTGGGGGGTATCCGGCGGTTCGGCTACTCCTTGCCGAGGACGGTGACCTCCAGCAGGCCCTGCGCGTACTCGGCCCGGATCACCTTCTTGTCGAACTTGCCGACGCTGGTCTTGGGCACCGCCGGCACGACCGACCAGCGCTCCGGCAGCTGCCAGGAGGCGATCCGCTCGGCCAGGAAGGCGCGCAGCTCGGGCAGCCCGGCCGCGGCCCCGGGCCGCAGCACGACGGTGGCCAGCGGGCGCTCGCCCCACTTGTCGTCCGGCACGGCGACGACGGCGGCCTCGGCCACCTCGGGGTGGGCCATCAGGTGGTTCTCCAGCTCGACCGAGGAGATCCACTCACCGCCCGACTTGATCACGTCCTTGGCCCGGTCGGTGAGGGTCAGATAGCCGTCCGCGGTGATGGTGCCGACGTCGCCGGTACGCAGCCAGCCGTCCTCGCTGAACTTGTCCTCCGGGCGCTCCGGCTGCTGCCCGGCCCCGGCGAAGTAGGCGCCGGCGATCCACGGCCCGCGCACCTCCAGCTCGCCCTGGGCCACCCCGTCGTGCGGCATCCGCTCGCCCGACGGGCCGATCAGCCGGGCCTCGACGGAGGCCGGGAAGAGCCCCTGGGTGATCCGGTAGGGCCACTCCTGCTCCGCCGTCAGGCCGCCCGGAGGGAGGGCGAAGGTGCCGAGCGGAGAGGTCTCGGTCATGCCCCAGGCATGCACCACCTGGATGCCGTGGCGGTCCCGGAAGCCCTTCATCAGCGCGGGCGGACAGGCCGAACCGCCGATCACCACCATCCGGATCGACGAGGTGTCGTAGCTGCCCGCGTCCAGCTCGTCCAGCAGGCCGTTCCAGATGGTCGGGACGGCGGCGCTGACGGTCGGGCGGAACCGGTCGATCATCTCGGCGAGCGGCCTGGGCTGCAGGTGACGGTCGGGCATCAGCAGGTTCGCGCCGGACA
Organism: Kitasatospora sp. NBC_00374; assembly: GCF_041434935.1. Lineage (NCBI taxonomy): Bacteria > Bacillati > Actinomycetota > Actinomycetes > Kitasatosporales > Streptomycetaceae > Kitasatospora > Kitasatospora sp. NBC_00374. The sequence continues at coordinate 4,263,185 of NZ_CP107964.1, forward strand.
TGAACGCGGCGTGCGGCAGACCCCAGGCGTTGACGTGGAACATCGGGACGACCGGCAGCACGAGGTCCCGGGAGGTGAGGCCGAAACTCTCGGCCGCGTTGACCTGCAGACAGTGCAGGTAGACCGACCGGTGGCTGTAGACCACGCCCTTGGGGTCGCCGGTGGTGCCGGAGGTGTAGCAGAGGGCGGCCGCACGGCGCTCGTCGATGTCGGTCTGCCACGGGTACGCGGTGGGCCGGCCCGCGATCAGTTCCTCGTAGCCGTGCACGGTGCCGGCGAAGCCGTCCAGCAGCGAGCGGTCCCCCTCGCCGTTGACGACGATGTGCCGCAGGGTCGGGTTCAGCTGCGGCAGCACGCCGGCCAGCAGCGGCAGCAGGCTGCCGTCGACGATGATCGCGCGGTCCGCGGCGTGGTTGACGATGTAGGACAGCTGGTGGGCCGGCAGCCGCAGGTTGAGGGTGTGCAGCACCGCGCCCATCGACGGCACCGCGAGGTACGCCTCCAGGTGCTCGGCGTTGTTCCACATCAGCGTCGCTATCACGCTCGCGTCGGCGACGCCGAGCTCGTCCCGCAGGGCGTGGGCGAGCTGCGCGGCGCGGGCGCCGACGTCGGCGTACGTCCGGGTGACGGGCTCCGCGCCGGTCCAGGTGGTGACCGTGGACCCGCCGTGGACGGTGGAGCCGTGGGTCAGGATCCGGGCGACGGTGAGCGGGACGTCCTGCATCGTGCTGTACACGGGTCCTCCTTGACCGGGCAGCGGCGGGGCACGCCCTACCGCCGAGTAGCGCACGTCGTGTCGGCCCGATTCTGACGGCCCGACGGGCCCGTGTCAGCAGGCGTTGCCGGGATGAGACGAGCGGCTCACCGCCCGGGGGCGCGCGGTCAGCGTGCGACCAGGGAGTCCAGCTGGTCCCGGTCCACGGTGAGGGTGGCCCCGCCGTAGCTCTCCTCGACGTTGCCGTGGTGCTGGTGGATCCGCTGGTGGTCGATCCACAGGTCGGGGGCGAGCAGGCCGCTGCCGTCGACCGTGTTGGCCCGGTCGTCCCAGCGGGCGTACCAGACCGCGTCCGGCAGCGGGGAGCTGCCGACCCGGGCGGCGGCGGCCAGGTCGGCGATGCCGGAGTCGGTGCTGGAGTAGAAGCCCGAGTGGTAGCCGGCGGCGTGCAGGGCCTGGGTCCAGCCCAGGGTGAACTCGATGACGGCCTGGCTGCAGACCGCGTCGCCGCGCGGGTAGGACTCGATGTCCAGGTAGACCGGGCTGCCATCGGCCAGGCCCAGGGCCTGGAGCGCGCGCACCGCCGCCGCGGCCTCCTGGAGGCCCTGCTCGGCGGCCCTGGCGGGCTGGATCCGCTTCGGTTTGGTCGCGGACTCCCGGCAGGGCGCCTGCAGGCCGACGTGGGTGGGGACGAGCTTCCAGCCCATCGCCCGGACCTCGCGGACCCAGGCCGCGGTGAGCCGGGGCTGCTCGCAGCCCCGCTGGTCGCCGCTGGTGTAGATCCCCACCGCGCGGTACGGGGAAGCGGCCCACCAGGCCCGCATGGTCTCCAGCGCCGGGGCCGTACAGGCGTCGAAGCCCGCGCCGCTGAAGAACTCCCTGGGCAGCGCCTCGCGGCGGGCGCGGGAGTCGGGCAGGACGGTCCGCGGCGGTGCGGGGGTGGTGGCGGAGGCCAGTTCCGAACCGCGCCGCGCGCCCGCGCCCGGCGCCCCCGCGGCGGGGTCGAGGACGGTGCGGTCGGTGGCGAGGAGCAGGACGAGGGAGGCTGCGGTGAGAGCTGCCGGGCCTAAGTAGCGCACCCTCCAGAGCTACTGATTCGTCATCACATACTCCAGTTCGGCACGCACGGCGGGCGCTGCCTTCACCTGCCCGGCGGCACCGTCCCACCTGGTGGTAATGAGTTTGGAGCTTCGACACCCCTTACGTCACACTCGTTCCCATGTCCACCACTGCCAACTCCTGCGGGCCGGCCACCCCGGTCCGGTCGCAGGCGTCCCCGACCGGCGAATCCTTCGCCGACGCCCTTGCCATGCCGCCCTCCCCCAAGGGCGAGCCCGCCGGCGAGCGCGGTGGTTGGCGACGACACGGGACGGCGCCCTCGGTGAGCACCGATCCCCCGCCCGGCAGGACAGCCGGGGCCGACCGGCCGACGGCCGGCTCTTGGATCGCGGACACACAGCGGCGCCTGGGAAGCATCCCGGCGCCGCTGCTGTGTGTGGCGGCGATGTTCTCCGTCCAGGTGGGCATCGCGGCCTCCAAGCCGCTGTTCGCCGTCCTCGGCGTCGGCGGCGCGACCTTCCTGCGGCTGGCCGTCGCGGCCACAGTCCTGCTGGCCGCCACCCGCCCCCGGCTGCGCGGACGCAGCCGCCGCGACCTGGGCCTCGCGGTCCTGCTCGGGGTCGCCTCGGCCGGCATGACCTCACTGTTCGCCGGGGCCGTCGACCGGCTGCCGATGGGCACCGCCTCGACGCTCGAGTTCCTCGGACCGCTCGCGGTGGCGCTCACCCTGGCCAGGCGGCTCTCCCACCTGCTCTGGGCACTGCTGGCCGGCGGCGGGGTGGCGCTGCTCACCCTGCTCGGCGAGGGGTCGGGCGGCTCCCGGCTGGACCCGGTCGGCCTGGCCTACGCCTTCGGGGCCGCGGCCTGCTACGCCGGGTACATCCTGTTCACCGACAAGGTCGGGGCGGCGTTCCAGGGCTTCGAGGGGCTGGCCGTCTCGTTCACCATCAGCGCGCTGGTGCTGGCGCCGTTCGGTGCGGCCGAGGCCTGGCACGGGCTCGCGGACGCCTCGGCGCCCACCCTGCTGCTGCTCGCCGTCGCCGGGGTGGCGCTGCTGTTCCCGGTGATCCCGTACGCGCTGGAGATGACGGCGCTGCGACGGTTGCCGCAGCGGGTGTTCAGCGTGATCGTCAGCCTGGACCCCGCCGTGAGCGCACTGGTGGGGTTGGTGCTGCTGCACCAGTTGCTCGGCTGGGCGCAGGTGGCGGGGATCGCGTGCGTGGTGGCGGCCAGCGTGGGAGCGACGCTGACCGTCCGGCGGTAGCGGGGGTCCCGGGACCGGGCCCGGCCTGAGCACGGATCCCGCACGACGCCGGACGCCGGGGTCCCGGACCCCGGGGTACGCCGACGGGCGGCGCCGTTGCCGGTGCCGCCCGTCAAAGCCGGTGTGCGGTTGACCCTTTCCGCTCCCCGGGGTGTCGCGTCGGTCCGTCCGTACCGTTCGTCCGCTGGGGCGCCCCCGCCGTCAGCGGCACCGTCGGTGCGTCGGAGAGTGGGGCATCGGAATGCTCAGCCGTCGACCGAGCCGAAGACGTTCCCGCTGCCGGCGCTGGAGACCACGCTGCTGTCGGAACCGTCACCGGCCAGTGCGCCGTTGTCGGCGGCGGCCGGGGCCGCTCCGGCGAACAGCAGGCCGGCCGCGAGCGGAACGGCGACCAGTAGACCGGCCGGACGGGTCCTGCGGAAGCGCGCCATAAGTCCTCCAAGAAGCTGTCAGCCCCACCTGGGCTGCAAGGGCGATGAAACTGCCGGAGTTCGCGGCCAGACGAACCCCTGCGGGCTGCGACGCCGAGAGACAGCCTTCCGCAACAAATCGACAAAGCACCAGTACCGGAACGGCTTTTCGCCCGTTAGCGTGACATAACCCCGGATTCGCCTAGTCCGGGAATACGCGGTTCGTCGGCAGACACACCGCCCCTGGCCTGGTAGTTCGCCCGAACAGCCGGATCACCGGCCCGGATTGCTCGGGCGCGCGGGGCGGAACTGCACGCTTTTCGCACCACCACCAGCGCACACGAACGCATCCGCGCCCCGAAGAATGCGCGCCGGCCATCGATCAGGGCACTTTCAGCCATCCGGAGAAGTCCCGACGATGGTCATTTGAATGAACGTCAGAGAGTCTTACCCGGATTGAGGATCCCCAGCGGGTCGAAGACCGACTTGATCTGCCGCTGGAGCTCCAGGCCGACCGGCCCCAGTTCCCGGGCCAGCCACTCCCGCTTCAGCAGGCCGATCCCGTGCTCCCCGGTGACCGTGCCGCCGAGTTCCAGACCGAGCGCCATGATCTCCTCGAAGGAGCGCTCGGCGCGGGCCGCCTCCTCGGGGTCCGCCGCGTCGAAGACCACCACCGGGTGGGTGTTGCCGTCCCCGGCGTGCGAGACCACACCGATCGTCAGCCGGCCGCGTTCGGCGATCCGCGCCACTCCCGCGAGCATGTCCGCCAACCGTGAGCGCGGCACCGCCACATCGTCGATCATGGTGGTGCCCATCCGGTCCAGGGCCGGCAGGGCCAGCCGCCGGGCCTGGAGCAGCAGTTCGGACTCCGCCCGGTCCTCCGCCGGCACCACCTCGGTGGCCCCCGCCGCCCGGCAGAGTTCGGCCACCGCCGCCAGCTCGGCCGACTGGGCCGGCCCGTCGAAGGCCACCAGCAACAGCGCCCGGGTGCTCGCCGGCAGGCCCATCGCGGCCATCTCGTTCACCGCCCGCACCGTGGTGGCGTCCATCAGTTCCATCAGTGAGGGGGTGAACCCGCCGGCCATCACCGCGCAGACCGCCGCACAGGCCTCGTCCGTACCGGCGAACTCCGCCGCCAGCACCAGTGGCGGCGCCGGCTCGGGCCGCAGCGCCAGCACCGCCTGCACCACCACTCCCAGCGTTCCCTCCGACCCCACCAGCAGCCGGGTCAGGTCGTAGCCCGCGACGCCCTTCGCCGTCCGGCGGCCGGTGCGCAGCAGCCGCCCGTCCGCCAGCACGACGTCCAGGCCGAGGACGTACTCGCTGGTCACCCCGTACTTCACGCAGCACAGCCCGCCCGCGCCGGTGCCGATGTTCCCGCCGATGGTGCAGGACTCCCAGCTGGACGGGTCGGGCGGATAGGCGAGCCCGTACTCGGCCGCCGCCCGTGAGAGCGCCGCGTTGACCACCCCCGGTTCGACCACCGCGAGCCGGTTCACCGGGTCGATCTCCAGGATCCGGTCCATCCTCACCAGCGACAGCACGATGCAGCCGTCCACCGCGTTGGCCCCGCCGGACAGGCCGGTCCTGGCGCCCTGCGGCACCACCGGGACGCGCAGGTCGGTCGCCGTCCGCAGGACGTGCTGCACCTGCTCCACGGTCTGCGGGAAGACCAGCACCGCCGGCACCCCCGCCGCGCAGAAGCCCGCCATGTCGTGGGCGTAGGAGGCCACCACGTCCGGGTCCACCACCACGGCCCCCTCGGGCAGCCCCTGCGCCAGCCGTTCGACCAGATCACCCATGGCGGCCTCCGCTCCTCGCGGTCGCGTCCTCGTACCCGTCCGCTCCGCACTCTGCCCCCGCGCGGGGGCGGCGGCAAGGCTGCCGTACGGGCGGATCGGCGGCGGTCGGCCGGACCTGTTCGGTAACCGTTCGGAAACAGCGGCCGGCGGGGCGCATCCTCGGCGCCTTACGGCACGTGCATGCCTGCGGGGTCGACGGGACCCCAGGGGACGACGGGGGGCCGCCCGGCACACGCGGGCGGCCGGACGGGGGAGACATGAACAGGCGGACGGCAGTTCTGGCGGCACTGAGCGGGGTGCTCCTGATCGCGGGGTGCGGCGGCGCCGGGGGCACGTCGCCGAGCGGGCCGGCCGGCACGGCCGCGGCGGGCGGCGCGGCGAGCAGCGCGCCGAAGACCTCCACCGCCGTGGTCACGGTCGAGCCGCAGAACGGCGCCGAGGGGGTGGCCCCGCAGGGCGCGCTCAAGGTGGCGGTGGCCGGCGGGAAGCTGACCAAGGTGGACGTCACCGACCCGGCCGGAGCGCCGGTCACGGGCGCGATCACCCCCGACGGGCTCGGCTGGGCCCCCGCGGCCGGGCTGGCCGTCGGCACCGCCTACCGGGTCAGCGCGGAGGCCGCCGACGCCAACGGGCTGTCGACCACCGCGACCAGCGCCTTCACCACGCTGACGCCGAAGCGCACGGTCAGGGCCGAGGACAACGTGGTCACCGGGGAGACCTTCGGCGTCGGCATGATCATCTCGGTGGACTTCGCCGGCGACGTCAAGAACAAGGAGGCGGCCGCCAAGGCCATCACCGTCGAGGCCTCGGACGGCACCGTGGTCAAGGGCCACTGGTTCGACGACCGGCGACTCGACCTGCGGCCGGAGTCCTTCTGGAAGCCCGACACCAAGGTCAAGGTGCACTTCCGCACCAAGAACGTCGAGGTCTCCCCCGGCGTGTACGGCGCGACCGACCGCGACGAGGAGTTCACCATCGGACGCTCCAAGATCAGCGAGGTCGACGCGAGCACCCACCAGATGACCGTCAAGAAGGCCGGCCAGCCGGACCAGCAGATCCCGATCACGGCCGGCGACGACGACAACCCGTCCTGGAACGGGACCATGGTGGTCTCCGCCAGGAGCCGGATGGAGCGGATGCGCTCCGAAGGCGTGCCCGGCCTCGTGGGCGCCGGGTACGACACCGAGCGGCCGCACGCCCTGCGCCTCACCAGCACCGGCACCTACGTGCACGGCAACCCGAACGCCGGCCCCGCGGTCGGCCGCTACAACATGAGCCACGGCTGCATCGGCCTGCTCGACACCGCGGCGGGCGACCCGAACTCGGCGGCCGGCCGGTTCTACGCCGACAGCATCGTCGGCGACGTGGTCACCGTGCGCGGCTCGGTCCACAAGCAGGCACTCGACCCCGCCAACGGGCTGAGCGGCTGGAACCTCGACTGGGCCAGGTGGTAGCCGGCCCACCGGGCCGGCGCGGTCAGTCCCCGGCCGCGCCGGCTCCCCGCAGGACCCGCACGACCCCGCCGGGCGACCACACCCCCGCCGCCCCCGGGCGGCTGCTCAGGTAGGCCGCCGCCCGGTCCGCATCCCAGCCGTGGCCCTCGCGCAGCCCGGTGGCGACCGCCCGCAGGTACGGCGCCGAGGGCGCGTTCAGCTCGGCCTCCGCGCTGCGCCAGGGGGCGGTGAAGGTCAGCACCGGATGCCCGTCCAGCCCACCGACGCAGAGCAGGGTCTCGTACCGGCCGGGGCCCAACTGCGCACGCCCCTCGGCGAGTACGGCGCCCAGGTCCAGATCCGCGCCCGGCGCGCGGCGGCGCTCCTGCGCCAGGATGTCGGCGAACTGCCCGGGGCGCAGCAGGTAGGCCCGGGCCGGCATCTCACCGCCGTCGAACGGGTCGTAGAAGCCCATCCCGCCGCCCCAGACCAGCGACTCCAGCGCGAAGTGCAGCCGCCCCGGCAGCAGCACCGGCACCGTCCCGGCGGGCGGCCGCCGGTCCCGGGCCCCCGGGAGGGTCCTGGTCCCCTCGGCCGGCCGACCTCCCGAGAGGTAGCAGGTCAGACGGGCGAGGTGCATGTTGGAGGCGTACGCGGCGTACCAGACCAGGCCGGGCTCCCCGGACGGGCGCTCGGGCGTCGGCCCCGGCCGCCGCACCACAATCGAAGTCATCCACCCGCCGCCTCGCCTGGTCGCAGCCGGGCCACGTCCCGGGCGCCCGATTCTCGGCGAGCGATCCGTCAGGACCGTTCCGGCAAGGGCGCGTTGGCCCCGGATCCACCCGTCCGGCCGATCCCCGGCCACCCGGCGCCGGAACGGCGACCGGCCCCCGACCGTGGTGCGGGTCGGGGGCCGGTGGCGGCGGAGAGCGTGGGATTCGAACCCACGGTACGGGGTCACCGCACGACAGTTTTCAAGACTGTTCCCTTAGGCCGCTCGGGCAGCTCTCCAGGCGGAGGCCAGCCTAACGGGTCCCGGGGGGTTCGGCGCACACCGATTTCGGTGCTCGGGTCAGTTGTCGCCCTTGCGTTCGCCGAGGGTGACGGTGGCCTTGGCGGCCTTGCCGTCGCGGGTGTACTCGACCTCGACCTTCTCGCCCGGCTTGTGCGTCCAGATCTCGCTGACCAGGGTCGGGCCGCTGTCGATGGAGATGCCGCCGAGCTTGGTGATGACGTCGCCCGGCTTGAGGCCGGCCTGGTCTGCGGGGCCGCCCGGGGTGACGGCCGCGGTGCCCTGGACGTCCTTGGTCTGGATCTGGGCGCCGTCGCCCTTGTAGTCGTCGTTGCGCAGCACGCCGAGGATCGCGTAGACCGGGCTGCCGTCCTTGATCAGCGTCTCGGCGACCCACTTGGCCTGGTTGATCGGGATGGCGAAGCCGAGGCCGATCGAGCCGGCCCGGCCGCTGGAGCCGCCGCTGTTGGACTGGATCGCCGAGTTGATGCCGATGACCTGACCGGAGGCGTTGAGCAGCGGGCCACCGGAGTTGCCCGGGTTGATCGACGCGTCGGTCTGCAGCGCGTTCATGTACGACGCCTGGGAGCCCGTCTCGTCACCGGAGGCGACCGGACGGTCCTTGGCGCTGATGATGCCGGTGGTGACGGTGCCCTCGAGGCCGTACGGGGCGCCGATCGCGATGGTGGCGTCGCCGATGGCGGCCTTGTCGGAGTCGCCGAGCGGGAGCGGGACGAGCTTGTCCTTCGGCGGGTTGTCGAGCTTGACCACGGCCACGTCGTAGCCCTGGGCGCGGCCCACCACCGAGGCGGGGTACGAGGAGCCGTCGGAGAACTTCACCGTCAGCTTGCCGCCGCTGGCCGCCGGGGCGACCACGTGGTTGTTGGTGAGGATGTGGCCCTCGGTGTCGAAGACGAAACCGGTGCCCGTCCCGGACTCGCTGGAGTTCTGGGCCTTGATGGTGACGGTGCTGGGCAGTGCCTTGGCGGCGATGCCGGCGACCGACTCGGGGGCCCGGTCCAGGGCCTTCTGGTTGTCGCCGACCGTCACGGTGGTGCTGGTGCGGCTGGTGGAGCCGGTGAACCCGTCCTTGCCGTCCGTCAGCGAGACGCCGATCGCACCGCCGGCCAGGCCGGCCAGCACGGCGACGGCCGCGACCAGGGCGATCAGGCCGCCGCGCTTCTTGCGAGGGCCGGGCGGGGTGCCCGGTACGCCCCACTCGGCCGGGTGCCCGGGACCGCCCGTACCGCCGGGCGGGGTACCCCAGCCGCCGAGCGGGTGCCCGGCGCCGAACGGGTGGTGCGCCTCCTCGGCGGACGGCTGCGGCGCGGCCTGCGGGTACCCGGCCGACGTCGCCGGGTGGGCGTACGGGTTGGGGTCGCCCTGCGGCGTGCCCTCGGCGAGCACCGGCACCGCGGGGGCGACGGGCGCGGCCGGGGCGGCGGGCGGCGGCGCGTCCAGGTAGCCGGGGGCGGGGGCCGGGGCGGTCGGCGCGGCGGGCAGCACCGGCGGGGGAGCGTCGATGTACCCGGGCGCCGCCGGGGCGGCGGTCTCGGCCGGCTTCGACAGAGCACCCGCCTCTGGGACGCCGGAGGACTGACCCACCCGCGGCCCGGTGGACCCACTCTCGTGCTCGGTGCTCACGGACGACCTCCATAGCTGACAGGACCTTGGCCATAGTTTTTCGCATAGCCGATTCAGTTGCCGTAAGCAGCCCCCTGAAGAAGTCATGAGAATGCTTAGGTGCTCCCGACAACCGGGGGTCGGCCGGCCGTCCGGCCGAGGTGCGGAGAAGTCCCGCGATGCGGACGGCACCCCGCCCGGCCTTGGCGTTCGACGCCGATCCCGTTAGCCTGGCGCTCCAACCTGACACGACGCGGGAGCTTGGACCAACCAGGCTGAGAGTGCGCTGTTCGACCGTACGCCATGGGTACCACGGCGCGGGTGGTCGAGGGGACGCAGACCGCCGGAACCTGTCCGGGTAATGCCGGCGTAGGGAGTATCGGCCATGACGGCTGTTTCGCCTTCCCCTGCCTCCACGTCCGCCACCGCCGTGGCCGAACGTCCCGAGGCACCCCTGGTGCTCGACACCGAACCTCCGAGAACCCTGGACTTCCGCGCCCAGTTCGCGCTCTGGGCCAACCTCGGGATCAGCCTGATCGGCTTCTCCAGCGCCGCCACGGTGCTCGGGACGGCGGGCGCGGAGCTCTCCTTCGCCGCCGCCGTGACGGCGATCGTGGTCGGCACCGTGATCGGTACCGCGATGCTCGGCGTGGCCGCGCTGATCGGCGCCCGGACCGGCGCTCCGGCGATGGCCGTGCTGCGCGGACTGTTCGGGACGCGGCTGTCGTACCTGCCCACCGTGCTGAACATCGCGCAGTGCATCGGCTGGGGCGTGTTCGAGCTGATCGTGATCGCGGGCGGCGCCCAGAACGTGGCCGGGACGCAGGGCTGGCGCTGGCTGTTCGTGCTGCTCGCCGGTGCGCTCACCACGGTGCTGACGATCTGGCCGCTGGGCTCGATCGCGGTGCTGCGCAAGTACGTGGCGATCGCGGTGGGCGTCGCGATGGTCTACTTCACCGTGCAGCTGGGCCGCCAGGGCTTCCCCGACCCGGGGGCCGGCAACTGGGACGGCTTCCTGACCGCCACGGACGCGGTCATCGCGGTGTCGATCTCGTTCGTCCCGCTGGCCGCGGACTACACCCGGCACTCCCGCACCCCGGGCGCCTCGTTCTGGGGCACCTTCTCCGGCTACACGGTGGCCCAGGTCTGGTGCTACGTGCTGGGCCTGATCGCCCTGCTCCAGCAGGGCGGCGACAGCGCGAAGATCTTCGACTCGTTCACCGGGGTGACGGCCGGCTGGGTGTTCCTGCTGGTCCTGGTCCTGCGGGAGACCGACCAGTCGTTCGCGAACGTGTACTCGACGGCCATGTCGGTGCAGAACCTCCTCCCGCGGATCGACCGCCGGGTGCTGACCGTCGGCATCGGCGCCCTGGTGACCGGCCTCGCCCTGTGGATCCACGAGCTCAGCGCGGGCTACACCAACTTCCTCTACCTGATCGGCGCGGTGTTCGTGCCGCTCTTCGCGGTGCTCGCGGTCGACTACTTCTTCGGCGCCGGCCGCACCGGCTGGAACCTGGAGCAGGACGCCCCGGCCCGTCCGCTGATGCTGCTGCCCTGGGCGGTGGGCTTCGCCACCTACCAGTTCATCGCGCCGACCCCGGTCGCCGGCTGGTGGACCGGCTTCTGGCATGACCTGCAGTCCGCGGTGGGCTTCGAGGCGCAGCCGTGGACCTCGGCCTCGCTGTTCGCCTTCCTGACCGCGGCCCTCGCCACCTGGGCGACCACGCTGGTCCGCAAGGCGGTCTGACACCGCCACGGAAGCCGCCGCCGGGGAGCTGTTCACCGCACGTTCCCCATGGCGGCGGCTTTCGGCCATCCTGGCCCGCGTAGGGTGATCGTCGTGGACACCCAGCCCCTCGACTCCGCCGCGGCCTCCGCCGGCCCGCCCGACCGCAGGTCGGTCAAGGTGATCGCCCACCGCGGCTCCTCCGCCGCGCTGCCCGAGCACACCGCCGAGGCGTACCAGCGGGCGATCGAGGAGGGTGCGGACGGGCTGGAGTGCGACGTCCGCCTGACCTCCGACGGTGAGTTGGTCTGCGTCCACGACCGTACGGTGCGGCGCACCTCGAACGGCAGCGGCACGGTGTCGGCGATGACGCTGGCTCAGCTCGGCGAGCTGGACTTCGGCTCCTGGAAGTCGCCGCAGGACCCGCGGCCCGCCTCGGTGCTGACGCTGGCCCGGCTGCTGGAGCTGGTGGCCGACAGCGGCCGCCGGATCGAGCTGGCCATCGAGACCAAGCACCCGACCCGGTACGCGGGGCGGGTGGAGGCCGAACTGCTGCGGACGCTGGACCGGTTCGGCCTGCTGCCGGACGGGTCGGCCGATCCCGCCGAGTCCGCCGTCCGGATCATGAGCTTCTCGGAGCTGGCGCTGCACCGGGTCCGCCGGGCGGCGCCGGCCGTGCCGAGGGTGTACCTGCTGGAGCGGCGGCTTCCGCTGCTGGGGCGGACCGCCGCGCTGCCCGGCGGGGCCCGGATCGCCGGGCCCGGGATCGAGCTGGTGCGGCGCAACCCCGGCCTGGTGACGGCGCTGCGCCGGGCCGGGCACCGGGTGCACGTGTGGACGGTGGACGAGCCCGCCGACGTCGAGCTGTGCGTGCGGCTCGGGGTGGAGGCCCTGATCACCAACCGGCCGCGCCAGGTGCTGGAGCAGCTGGGGCGCTAGCCGGGGCGCCGGGGGCGGTCCGGCGCACGCGCGAGGCCGGTCGCGCGCCGTCCTTCGGGCGTTGCGGGGGTGCGGAGGCGCACAGGGGGCGCGAAGTGTGGAAAGGGGTGTAATTCCTCCTATCCCACAACACAACGTGAGCATCTAATCACCTTTTGCATACCGTGAGTTGCGGGCCTGGAAATGGCCGTCAGGGATCGGTGAACGCTCGTTTCCGACGCATTCCGAGGGGGCATCCATCCCTCGGCAGAAGCGAAGGAGGTCCGGGGGTGGCGTTGATGGTGGCGCGTTCTGTGCCTGAGAAGGCCGAGCCGGCTTCATCGACCCTGGCAGTGCCGCACGGTCCGGCGAGCGTGGGCGTGGCGCGACGGCGGTTGCGGCGCGATCTGGGCGATCAGGAGATTCCGGATTCGGTGATTGACGATGCTGTGCTGATCCTGTCGGAACTGCTCAGCAATTCCTGCCGGTATGCCCGGCCGCTCGCCCGGCTGACCGAACTCGACCACGAGGCCGAGCTTCCGTCGGGCTACCTGGTCGGCGTCGGCACCCCCGCCAGGCGCGGCCCCGGCGGAGCCGACCCGCAGGGCGAACCGGAACAGGACGGGGACGCCGGCGCGGTGCTGGTCCGCTGGCAGACCCACGGCGACGGTCTGCTCACCCTGGAGGTCACGGACGGCGGCGCGGCCACCAGGCCGCTACCCGCCCGGCCGTCCGTGACGGCCCGGGGCGGCCGGGGCCTGAACATCGTGGGCGAGCTGGCCAGCGACTGGGGGGTGCGGCACGCACCCGGCCGGGTGACGGTCTGGGCCGAGCTGCCCGCCGACGGCCGGCGCCCGGCGGCGAACGCGGCCGGACGGCCGGACGGTGCGGGGCGGCAGGCCCGCAGCGCCTGAGCGGCGGGCCGCACGGGCCCGGGCGCGGAGCCCGCGCGACGCCGTACGCGGGGAAGTCCCGGAATTCTCAGTAGGCTTCCCGGAGCAAGACGTCGCCGTCACCGGGAGAGCCGCACCATGGCCAAGAAGGCCGCCAAGAAGTCGCCCCAGCGCAGCCAGTCCACCACCGTGACCGCGGGCGAGGTCCCGGTCGTCGGCGCACGCGAGATGTGCCCGTGCGGCTCGGGCCGCCGCTACAAGGCCTGTCACGGCCGGGAGGCCGCGCACGCGGTGCAGGAGCTGGTGCACCGCCCGTTCGAGGGCCTGCCGGGAGAGGCCGACTGGGTGGCGCTGCGCGAGCTGGTGCCCGCCGCCACCGTGCCGCTGAAGCTGGCCGCCGGGGTGGCCGAGCAGGCCGAGGGCGAGGTGCCGTCGGTGACGCTGGCGACCGTGCTGCCGCTGGCCTGGCCGGCCCTGCGCCGCCCGGACGGCTCGATCCTGCTGGGCCTGCAGACCCAGTCCTCCTCCGGCGACCTGAGCCGCGACCTGGCGGACGCGCTGGAGCTGGCGCTGACCACCCCGCCGGGCAGCCCCGTGCCGTCCCGCCGGACCGTGCCCGGCGGCCGCCGCCTGCAGGAACTGCTCGACACCGAGGCCGAGTTCACCCCGGTCGTGCACACCGGCTTCGAGTTCTGGCTGGAGGAGTCGGAGAGCGCCGAGGGCGAGGTGGCGGCCTCTCTGGAGCGGGCCAACGCCTCCGCGATCCCGACCGAGAAGCTGGGCGGCGTGACCGCCGCCTACTGGTGCGGCACCCCGGACAAGAACCACCTGCGCTGGGTGATGACGGTCCCCGAGGAGCAGTTGCTGGACGCGCTGGCGCGGCTGTCCGCCTCCGGCGAGGCCTCGCTGGGCACGGACACCCGCCTGGTCGGCTCGTTCCGGGCGCACGGGCTGACCGTGCCGGTCTGGGACCTGCCGGTGGAGATGACCGCGGCCGACTGCGAGAAGCCCGCCGCGACCTTCGCCGAGAAGCTGGCCGGCGCGCTCACCGAGTCCGCCCCGCTCACCGCCGAAGAGCGGCGCGCCCGCGCGAATCTGGTGAACCGTCAGGTCACGCTCAACTGACCGGCCGGTGACGGGCGTCACAATTCCCGCTCAACGGACCTGGTCGCGGAAGATTCCAAGACCGGGACCGCGTGGACAAATTGGCGCGCACGCGGATCTTTGTTACTGTTTTAAACAGTCCGGTCGCTGGTGCATCCCCCGTCGCCAGCGGCCGGACCTTTCGTTTTTTCGGACGGTACGCCTGCGGCGCACCCCGAAGGGCCACTCTGGCAGGGCCGTTCAGAACGGCAGCCGGCTGCCGTCCGGCGCCGTCGTGGTGACCGCGATCAATCCGCCGAGCAGGGCGGCCACTTGAGGCAGCCACACGCCGTCCTCCCGGGGCGGGCGGACCCAGTGCACGCCCCCCGCGCCGGTGCGCGACGGCGGCAGCGGCAGGTACCCACCGGGACCGTGGTAGCGCAGCGACCCGGGCACCCAGGCACGCTCCGCCAGCAGTTCGCCCAACTCGTCCAGCGTGTACGGGGCCACCAGCAGCAGGTACCGGGACGGCGTGGCCAGCACCGGCCCCAGCGGCACCCCGATCCCGTCGAACCAGGCCAGCAGCCGGGCCCCGGCCACGGCGGGCACGCTGACCGCGCAGACCGTACGGCCGGTGGCCACCAGGACCGGCGCCCCGGGACAGCGCCGCTCCCACCACCAGCGCACCATCCGCGCCTCGGTGGTGGCGGCGAGCAGCGGCGGATCGTACGGATGCCCGCCCGGCACCGGGCAGCAGAGGTCTCCACAGGAGCACGGCCCTCCCGCACCGCGTACCGCCCTGGCGCCCGGCAGGACCGGCCAGCCCAGCGCGGCCGCCGCGAGCGCCGCGGTCAGGGCCCGCCGCCGGCTCCCGGGCCGTCGGCCCAACGCCCGCAGCGCGCCCGTCCGCAGGGCCTCGACCCGGGAGGCCCCGGCCCGCCGCAGCGGCTCCAGTCGACGACGTGTCCGACGCATGGGCACTCGTTCCTTTCCGCGACCATGGAGCTCGGGACCGTCGATCGGCGCGACGGCCGGCGGGTGCCGCACGGCCCGGCCGAGGTGACCCAGGGATGGGTGGGGACGCGGAGCCGGGCGGACCGGCTCGCTGGAACGAGAATCCCTCATACGTCCGGATGGACGCCCCCGTGCAGGCCCCGGTTCCACCGTATGAGTGAGTCAAACCCTCCCCGGGCGGCCCGCGCGGATGCGAAGCATACGATCCGGACCGCCACTTGACGGGGCGTCGGACCGGCCGTCGGGCCGCGTCCCTGCGCCCGGCCCGGCGCCGCGGCACCCCGCCCGGGCCCGCGACGGCGCCCCGGAACCCGGTCGCCCGACCCGGTCCGCATTCTGGACATGCCCCGATCGGCCTGTGTACAAGTGGGGGATTGTTGCCGAGTAGTGAGATAGCTGTCGATTTGGGCGTTGCCGGGGGTCCTGCGTGACACGTACCAGTTTGCGGGGAGTTCCGACATGACCGATGCCCGGCCGCTGCACCTGACCGCCGCCGAGCCCGCCCCGCTGCCCGGCCTCCCGGCCGGGCCCGTTCTCGGTCTGCAGGACCGTTTGGCCGGACGGCTGTCCGATTTCACCAGCCTGTACGAGCACGCCGACCTGCTGGTCCGCTCACCCGACCTGCCCGCCACCCTGGCCACCGTGCTCGACTCCGGCGCGGCCCTGCTCGGCGCCCGGCGCGGACTGATCACCACCACCGGCCGGGGCACCGGCCGGCCGGTCGGGCTCGGTCTGGACCGCGCCGGGCTCGGCGCGCTGGAGACCGTCCCGGCCGACCACGGCCCGTTCGCGGGCCTGCTGAGCAGCCCCGCACAGTCCGGCCGGCTGCTGATCGCGGACCTCGCCGACGACCCCTCCGTCGGGCCCCGGTTCCGCGAGGTCGCGGCCCAGCTCGGCCTCGGCGCCTGCTACGCGCTGACGCTGGCCACCGAGCAGGACGGGCCACTGGCGGCCGCCGCCTGGTTCTACGACGAGCCCGCCCGGCCCGACGAGCGGCTCCAGCACCTGGCGCAGCGGTACTGCGAGTTCGCCGCCCCGGTGCTGGCCCGGCAGCTGGCGGCGGACCGCGCGCTGCGGGCCACCCGGGCACTGCGCCGCAGCCTGCTGCCCGACCACCTGCCGGTGGTACCCGGCGTCCGGCTCGCCGCCCGCTGCCGGCCCGCCGGCCTGGACCACTCCTGCGGCAGCGACTGGTACGACGCCATCGCGCTGCCGGACGGCTCGCTCGGCCTGACCGTCGGCAGCGTGTCGGCCGACGGACCCGGCGCCGGCCCCGGCTCCGCCGCGGGGGCGGCCGCCGCGATGGGCAGGGTACGGGCGGCGCTGCGCGCGTACGCCGTCCTGGAGGGCGAGGACCCGGTGTCCGTCCTCGGTGACCTGGAACTGCTGCTCAAGACCACCGAGCCGGCCCGCTCCGCCACCGCCGTCTACGCCTGCGTGCGGCCCGACGAGCGCCGGATCGCCCTGGCCGGCGCCGGGCACTGCCCGCCGGTCCTGGTCGGCCGGCACGGCGCCGAGTTCGTGGAGACCTCGCTGTCCGCCCCGCTCGGCATGCTCAGCTGCTGGGAGGCGCCGGGCGTGGAGCTCACCGCGGAGCGCGGCGACGTCCTGGTGCTCTACACCGAGGGTGTGGCCCGGCGCTGCGGCCCGACCCTGCACGCGGGGCAGGCCGCGCTGCGCCGGGCCGCCGCCGATGCCCCCCGGGACGTCCGGCTCGACCCGGACCGGCTCTGCGGCCACCTGCTGGCGACACTGGCCGGCGAGGGCCCGGACGAGGGCGCCACCGACGACCTGGTGCTGCTGGCCGTCCGGTTCGGGTGAGCCCGGTGGGCGCCGCGCCCTCCCGAACGGATGATCGGGTCGACATCCGTACCATGGGAGCCAAGGCCGCCCACCACCCCGCGATCCGGGGTGCCCGGGGCGGCACCACGCGCGCAAGGAGGCGACGTACGTGACCGAGGACCGTACCCCGGCGGTGTCCGACAACCCTGAGGGCCTGGCCGCGGAGGAGGAGATCAAGGGCCGCAAGAACGGGCTCTACTCGGAGGTCTCCGACGAACTCGCGGCCTCGATGAAGTCCGGCTGGGCCGACACCGAGCTGCGCGGCCTCCAGCCGATCGCCCAGGCGTCCTACACCGCCGAGCGCCGCGCCGCGCTGTCGGCCCGGTTCCCCGGCGAGCGCCTCGTCGTCCCGGCCGGCCGGCTGCGGGTGCGGGCCAACGACACCGACTACGCGTTCCGCGCCGCCAGCGAGTACG
This sequence comes from Kitasatospora sp. NBC_00374, assembly GCF_041434935.1. Lineage (NCBI taxonomy): Bacteria > Bacillati > Actinomycetota > Actinomycetes > Kitasatosporales > Streptomycetaceae > Kitasatospora > Kitasatospora sp. NBC_00374. The sequence goes on from NZ_CP107964.1 coordinate 4,280,395, forward strand.
TCCACCTGACCGGCGACCAGACCGAGGACGCCGTCCTGGTCGGCGAGCCGGCCGGGGACGGCCACGCGTTCCACCTCTACCTGCGCCCCCGCTCCGACCGCGAGAACGGCGAGTTCTGGCTGGACGGCTACGGCGAGCTCTGGGTCGGCCGCCGGCACAGCCTGACCGAGGCCGAGGTGCTCTACGGACTGCCCTGCCGCGACGTGCGCAAGGCCGCCGAGGAGCTGGGCGCGGACACCGTCGCGACCCGGATCGTGCGCGGCTACGACGCCGAGCTGGAGGACGCCCTCGGCGAGGCGCTGGACGCCGACCGGGACGAGGAGTTCAAGGTCTTCCTGAGCGGCCTGCGCCTGGTCAAGGACGAGTGGGAGATCGCCGAACTGCGCGCGGCCTGCACCGCGACGGTCAACGGCTTCACCGACGTGGTGCGCGAGCTGGACCGGGCCGTGGCCACCTCCGAGCGCTGGATCGAGGGCACCTTCTGGCGCCGCGCCCGGGTCGAGGGCAACGACGTCGGCTACGGCTCGATCGCCGCCGCCGGCCCGCACGCCACCACCCTGCACTGGGTCCGCAACGACGGCGACGTCCGCCCCGGCGAACTGCTGCTGCTCGACGCCGGCGTGGAGACCACCAACCTCTACACCGCCGACGTCACCCGCACCCTGCCGATCAACGGCCGGTTCAACGAGCTCCAGCGCAAGATCTACGACGCCGTGTACGACGCCCAGGAGGCCGGCATCGCGGCGGTCCGGCCCGGTGGCCGGTTCCGCGACTTCCACGACGCCGCGCAGCGGGTGCTGGCCGAGCGCCTGCTCGCCTGGGGCCTGATCGACCCGGCGGTGTACGACCTGGAGAAGGTCCTGGAGCTGGGTCTGCAACGCCGCTGGACGCTGCACGGCACCGGCCACATGCTCGGCCTGGACGTGCACGACTGCGCGCACGCCCGCCGGGACGCGTACGTCGACGCCGAGCTGGTGCCCGGCATGGTGCTGACGGTCGAGCCCGGCCTGTACTTCCAGCTGGACGACCTGACGGTGCCCGAGGAGTACCGCGGCATCGGCGTCCGGATCGAGGACGACATCCTGGTCACCGCCGAGGGCAACGAGAACCTCTCCGCCGGCCTGCCCCGCCGCGCCGACGAGGTCGAGTCCTGGATGGCCGGCCTGACCGGCTGACGGCTGCGGCCGTGCGACCGCCCCCGGCCGTCGGGCCGGGGGCGGTCGTCGTCGTGGCGCCCGGACGGGCTCAGCCGGCCTTCTCGGACCGCTCAGCACACCAGACCGAGGTCGGCCGGGGTCGCGTGCGCCGGGTCGATCGGGCGGCGGCCCTCGGTCGGCCAGCCCTCCCGGACCCAGTACTCCAGGCCGCCGATCATCTCCTTGACCTCACGGCCGAGCGCGGCCAGCTTCATCGCGCCCTTGGTGGAGCCGTTGCAGGCGGGGCCCCAGCAGTAGACGACCAGCAGGCCGGACGGCAGCTCGGCGACCCGGTCCGCCGTGATGTCGGCGATCGGGAGGCTGATCGCGCCGGGCAGGTGGGCCTTGCGGTGGGCTCCCTCGGCGCGGACGTCGACGAGGGTGAAGTCCCGCAGGCCGTCCCGCAGGGCGTACCAGACGTCCGCCGGGTCGGCCTGGCAGCCGAGCCGCTCGGCGAAGAAGGCGAAGGCCCGCTCGGGCGAGACGGCGGGGACGGCGGTCACGGGCGAGACGGCGGTGGTCATCTGCGGGCTCCTGGTGGTCCGTTGTGCGACTGCTTCCGACAGGAAGATCCTCCGGTCCGGACACCCTGCCCCGACAGTGGCGAGGACGACTACACTCGCCAAGATCCCGCCAGGCCGCGCAATTGGGGAGAACAGTGACCGAGCAGCGGACCGCAGGCCCGGTGGCCGTCAGCATCGGACGGCGCCCGGAGCCCGTGCACACCGTCGCCGTGTACGTCTTCGACGGCATGGCGCCGTTCGAACTCGGTGTGGTGGTCGAGGTGTTCGCGCTGGCCAGGCCGGAGGTCGCCGGGCTGCTGGCCGCCCCGTGGTACGACGTCAAGGTCTGCGCCGACCGGCCCGGCACCCCGCTGAACGCGGTCGGCGGCTTCACGCTCAGTGCCCCGCACGGACCGGACGAGCTGGCCGCCGCCGACACGGTGATCGTGGTGGCCGTCCCCAACCCGTTCAGCGGCGAGGTCTCCCCCGCCCTGGTCCACGCGCTGCGCACCGCCCACGAACGCGGGGCCCGGATCGTCTCGATCTGCTCCGGCGCCTTCGCGCTGGCCGCCGCCGGCCTGCTGGACGGGCTGGAGGCCACCACCCACTGGCGGTACGCCGACCTGCTCCAGCAGCGCCACCCGGCGGTCCGGGTCAACCCGGACGTGCTGTACGTGGACAACGGCACCATCCTGACCAGCGCGGGCAGCGCGGCCGGGATCGACCTGTGCCTGCACCTGGTGCGCCGCGACCACGGCGCGAAGGTGGCCAACACGGTGGCCCGCCGCTTCGTCGTCCCGCCGCACCGGGACGGCGGGCAGGCCCAGTTCATCGAGGCCGCGGTCAAGCCGGTCGAGGAGGAGGACGACGGCATCGCGCGCTCGATGCAGTGGGCGCTGGACCACCTCGCCGTCCCGCTCACCGTCCCCCTGCTGGCCCGGGCCGCCCGCATGTCGGACCGCTCCTACCTGCGGCACTTCACCGCCCGCAACGGGACCAGCCCGATGCGCTGGGTCGTCACCCAGCGCATCGCCGCGAGCCTGCCGCTGCTCGAATCCCCGGACGGCACGGTCGAGGAGATCGCCGCGGCCGTCGGCTTCGAGAGCGCCGCGACCTTCCGGCACCACTTCGGCCGCACCATGCGCACCTCCCCGACCGCCTACCGCCGGACCTTCGGCCGCGGGGTGGCCTGACCGGCCCGCGGGGCCCGAGCGCGCCGCCCGGTCAGCCGCCGTGCCGGTCGGCGTTGGCGAGGATCGCGTCGTGGGTCCACTGCGCGAGGCCCGGCGCCAGCCGCTCGTAGGTGGCGGTGAACCGCGGGTCGGCGAGGTACATCGCGGCGAGGCCGCGGTGGATCTCGTAGGTGCAGTCGTAGAACCGTGCCGTGATCTGCCGCCGGTGCGCCTCCACGATGTCCATGGCCTGCTCCGATCCGGCCGGCAGCCCCGCGGTGAACGCCGCCACCAGACGGGAGTTGAGCTCGTCGCTCTCGGCCTTGACCGCCTCCCAGTCCGCCTTGGTGTACGCGCCGGTGCGGCGCCGGGACTGCTCCCACGGCTCGGAGCCGCCGTACTTCCGCTCGGCCTCGGCCTCCCAGTTCTCGTCGTAGTCGGGACCGAACACCTCGAACTTCTCCTCCGGCGTCAGCTGGATTCCCATCGTCCTTGCCTCCATGGCTCGTTCGACCGCCGCGGCCAGCTCCTGGAGGTGCCTGATCCGGTCACCGATCAGCCGGTGCTGCCGGCGCAGGTGCTCGGACGGGCCGACCGAGCGGTCGTCCAGGATGGCGGCGATCTCCTCGAGGGGGAACCCGAGCTCGCGATAGAACAGGATCTGCTGCAACCGGTCCAGGTCCGCGTCGCCGTAGCGCCGGTACCCGGCCGGGGTACGGCCGCCGGGGGACAGCAGACCGATCTCGTCGTAGTGGTGCAGGGTGCGCACGGTCACCTTGGCGAGCTCGGCGAGCCGTCCCACGGTGTACCCGTCCGTCGGGGGCATCGGGTTCCTCCCTTCTCCTCTGGCTCCAGCCTGGCGCCTCACGTCGCGTGAGGGTCAAGCCGGACGAGCCCACGGACGCCGAGGGCGCTGCGGGCGCCGGGGGCGCACGCCGTACGAGTCTCCGAGCGGGACGCACGGAGCGGGGGCGCTTCTTCGGCGCACCGGCCAATTGTCCCGGCCCACCCCGGTTGACCACGATGAACGCCATGACGACGACTCCGCTGTCCCGGCGCCTGGCCGCCGAGGCCGTCGGCACCGCGGTGCTGGCCACCGTCCTGGTCGGCTCCGGTATCCGGGCCACCGGCCTGAGCCGGGACGGCGGGGTGCAGTTCCTCGCCAACGTGCTGGCCTCGGTGCTGGCGCTGGCCCTGGTGATCGCCCTGTTCGCCCCGGTGTCCGGCGGCCACTTCAACCCGCTGGTCTCGGCCGCCGCCTGGTGGACCGAGCGGCGCGGCGGCACCGGCCTCACCGCCCGTGAGCTGGGCGGGTACGTGCTGGCGCAGGTGGTCGGCGCGGTGACCGGAACGGGGCTGGCGAACACCATGTTCGAGCGCCCGTTCGTGCAGCTCTCCGGGCAGCGGCGGGCCGCCGGGCACCTGTGGCTGGCCGAGGGGGTGGCCACCGGGGTGCTGATCCTGCTGGTCTGCGGGCTGGTCCGCAGCGGGCGGGCGCGGCTGCTGCCGGTGGCCGTGGCGGCCTGGATCGGGGCGGCCTGCTGGGGGACGGCCTCGGGGAGCTTCGCCAATCCGGCGCTGACCCTCGGACGGGCGCTGAGCGACAGCTACACCGGGATCGCGCCGGGTTCGGTGCCGGCCTTCGTACTGGCCCAGGCGGCCGGGGCGGTGGTCGGGCTGGCGGTGGTGACGGCGGTGTTCGGGCGCGGCCGCGACCGGGCGCCGGACGACGCCCGGGAACTGGTCGCCCCGGCCTGAGCCCGGCTCAGCCGCGCTCCCCCGCCCCGGCCGCCCCGCCCGTGCCGCCCGTGTCCAGGGCGGTCAGCACCCGGTCGCGCAGCAGCCGGTACTCGTCCTGCAGCCGGGCCAGTTCGGCGGGCCGCTCGACGGCCCGGCCGGGGGTGACCGTCTCCTCCGGGCCGAACTGCTCCCTGGTGAGGTCGGTCTCGACGCCCGGGGCGAAGCGGTTCCACCAGTGGTGGCCGGTCCGCACCCCGTCGACGTACACCTCGCCGCGGAGCAGTTCGCCGCCGAGCAGGTCGTGGATCACCAGGGCGGTGGCCCCGCTCTGGCCGCGCGCGGGGTTGCCGGGGTGCCAGCGGTGCCGGCCGGCCGGCTCGCAGGTGTCCGCGCCCCAGCCGGAGCGGACCGCGTCCTCGATCCGGGCGAGTGTCCAGGGTGTCATCCGGGAAGCGTGGCACGCCGCACCGACAGCGGCCCGCACCGACAGCGCCCCCGGCAGGATCCGGCGGGCGGTCGGTCGCACGCGGTCAGTCGGCTACGCCGTGCTCCGCGATCACCTTGTCGATCTTCAGTCGGACCAGCAGCTCGCCCGGCACCCCGTTGCGTGCGGCGTACTCCTCGGCCCGGTCCGCGCCCATGTACCGCGCGGCGATCCGGCCCGCCCAGGCGCGGACCTCGGCCAGGTCCTCGCTGATCGCGACGGTGCCGCGCACCAGGGCGTAGGAGAACGGCGGCCGGTCGTCGTCGACGCAGAGCATCACCCGGCCGTCACGCGCCAGGTTGCGGCCCTTGGCGGTGTCCTTGCCGGTGTTGAAGACCAACTCGTCTCCGTCCAGCAGGAACCAGATCGGCGCCACGTGCGGGCTGCCGTCGGCGCGGGTGGTGGCGAGCTTGCCGGTACGGGTGCCGTGGGCGAGGAACTCGCGCCATTCGGGCTCGGTCATTCGGGTCATGTGCCCCATCCTGGCCGAGCCGCACGGGCCGGGCCCGACGCCGCTCCGCCCGGGCACCGGGGCGGGCCGCTCAGTCGGCCTCGCCGTACCGCACCAGGTAGCCGGCGAAGTCGGCCATGTCCTCGTCCGACCAGGTCTCGAAACGCTTGGTGAAGGAGCGCCGGCGCTGCTGGTACGCCTCGGCCAGCAGCTGGGTGCCGGCCTCGGTGAGCCTGAGCAGCTGACCGCGCTGGTCGTCCGGGTCCGCCTCACGGGCGAGCAGACCGAGCCGCTCCAGGGCGGTGACCTGCCGGCTGACGGTGGACTTGTCGAGCATGAAGTGCGAGGCCAGGTCGGCGCCCCGGCAGGTCCCGCGCTCGTTCACCAGGTCGAGCATGCTGTAGGTGACGAGCGAGAGGTCCGGGTGCAGCTGGGCGGCCTTGTGGCGGGCCCGGCGGGCGAACGCGGTGAGCTCCCGCTGGATGGTCTCCAGCGCGGCGTCGCGGTCGGGCATGGGGGTGACTCCTTCGGCTCCGGGGTGCTGAGCACCACGGTAGGCGTCCGGAAGGGGTCACCGGCCCGGCGACGGGCGGTCCGGGCCGCGGCAGGGGTCAGCCCCAGATCATGTCGGCGTGCGCCGCGGTGGCCGGGAGGGCGAGAACGAGGGCGGTGACGACGACCGCGGTGGCCTTGGCGATGAGGGAGCGAGACATGGTGGTGCCCTTCGGGTGCGACGGGGTGATGGGTGCCGGTCGTGCGTCCCGCGGTGACGCCTCGTCCGGTGTTCGGCCGGCCGCCCCGTTCCTTCGGTCCGGGGCCCTGCTGGCAAGAACTAGCTTCGTCGCAGATCAGAGCGGTTGGAAGAGTGATCAACTGGACGGAAGAGGCCTTGGCCCGTTCCGTCCAGCCGGGCCGGATCCGGCCAGCATCCGCTCGTAGAAGGGCGCCACCAGTGGGGCGCCGACCCGACCCGGCTGCCAGCCCCGCAGCGCCGGGAGCTCCTCGACCGCGCGCCGGCACAGCGCAGCCGTACGGTCCTCGGCCTCCTCCAGCCGGTCGGCCAGCAGGTACACACCGATCACCGGGTCGAATCCGGGCCGCCGGTGCACCGAGACGTGCTCGACGCGATCCTGCGGATGAGCGATCCGGCGGATCAACTCCGCTGTCGTGTCGGGCAGTTCGGCGACGCGAGGGCCTGGCCTCAGCAGGGCGTGGATCAGGTACATGCCTGGACTCTGGCAAAGCACCCAACCGGCGCATAGAGGTTGAACCTGGACGCAAGCGGCCCTGTCCCAAAACGGCCACCGGTCGCCGTGGCCCGCTCGAACGCGCATATGCCATGATCGTGTGCGCATCGCTTGCAAGCTCGTCACACAGGGGGAACTGTCGTGCTCGCATCGCTCGGCTTGGACACGACGTCCGAGGCCGTCTACCGGACCATGCTCGCCCACCCGGGAGCGGGGGTGCTGGCGCTCGCGGCCCGGACCGACCTGTCCGAGCACGACGTCCGCAGAAGCCTGGACACGCTCAGCGAGCTGGCGCTGGCCCGCCCCTCGTACGACCACCAGGGCGAGCTGCGGGCGGTGTCCCCGGACGTCGGCATGGAGATCCTGATGGCCCGCCAGCAGGCCGAGCTGGCGGCGCAGCAGCAGCGGATCGAGGCCTCCCGGGCGGCCGCCGCCCAGCTCATAGCCGAGTACGCCGACCTCCGGCCGGCCAGCAGTCACCCCGACATCGAGCAGCTGGTGGGGATCGACCGGATCCGGGACCGCCTGGCCAAGCTGACCAGGGAGATGCGCGAGGAGGTGATGACCTTCTCGCCCGACGGCGCCCAGAAGCCCGAGCACATCGAGGCCGCCAAGCCACTGAACCAGGAGCTGCTGGGCCGCGGGATCCGGATGCGGACGGTCTACCTGGACAGCGTCCGCAACAGCCCGCACACCGTCGACTACGTCGACTGGCTGTCGGAGCAGGGCGGCCAGGTGCGGACCGTGCCGTCCCTGCCCACCCGCATGATCGTGGTCGACCGCAGCACCGCCGTCATCCCGGTGAACAGCGACAACAGCGCCGCCGGCGCCGTGGTCCTGACCGGACACGGGACGCTGACGGCGCTGTGCGCGCTGTTCGAGAACATCTGGGCGGGCGCCCAGCCGCTGGGCCAGGCCGCCACCCCGGACGACCGCGGCCTGACCGCCCAGCAGACCACCACGGTGCGGCTGCTGGCCGAGGGCCACACCGACGAGGCGATCGCCAAGCGGCTCGGGGTCTCCCCGCGGACCGCCCGCCGGCTGGCCACCGAGCTGATGGAGCGGCTCGGCGCGCGCAGCCGCTTCGAGGCGGGGGTCAGGGCCGTCCAGCAGGGCTGGCTGCCGAGCACCTCGTAACCCGACGCCCCCAGGCCCAGGCTCGCGGTCGGGGCCGCGCGGTCAGATCAGGTCGGACAGCTCCCGCAGCAGGCGGGCCTTGGCCCGGGCGCCGACCAGCGTCCGGACCGGTTCGCCGCCCCGGAACAGCATCAGCGTCGGCATCGACAGCACCCCGTACGCGGCCTGGGTCTCCGGGTTGGTGTCCACGTCCAGCTGAACGATCCTGAGCCGGTCCGCCTCCTCGCGGGCGATCTCGGCCAGCACCGGCGCGATCATCCGGCAGGGCGGGCACCAGTCCGCGGTGAACTCCACCAGGACCGGCCGCTCGGCCGCCAGCACCTCGCTCCCGAAGGTCAGATCGGTGACCGACTGCAGTTCCGCTCCCATACCGCGCTCCCCTCAGCTCTTCTGCGGCCCACGCACCGTGGACAGCTCGCACTGCGGATCGGGGCCACCCGGCCGGGCGGCCTCCCGTGCCAGCTCCGCCCGCTCCAGCTCCGCCCGCACCAACTGGGCGGCGACCTGGTCGCGGACCGCCTGCAGCTCGGCCAGGCAGGAGTCCAGTTCGGCCAGCTTGCTCCGGTAGACGTCCAACGAGGCCGGACAGGCGTCACCCGCCGGGTGACCGGCCTGGAGGCACTCCACGAACGGTCTGGTCTCCTCCAGCCCGAACCCGAAGTCCTGCAGGGTCTGGATCTGCCGCAACAGCCGCAGGTCCTCCTCGTCGTACGCCCGGTAGCCGTTGCCGGAGCGCCGCGCGGGCAGCAGCCCGCGCGACTCGTAGTACCGCAGAGTGCGCGTGGTCGTGCCCGCCCGCGCCGCCAGCTCGCCGATCCGCATGCCCCGACGGTAGACCTTGACCCCGACGTCAACGCCAGCGGTCGCCGTCGTACGGGCGGCGGCCCGCCGCTCAGGGGCGGTGCGGGCCGGGGGCGTCGACGGAGAGCGGGCTGCCGGCCGGCAGGACGTAGGTCGCGCAGAGCACGACCGGCTCGGTGCCCAGGTTGCGCGCGTTGTGGATGTGGCGGCTGCCCGCGGGCTCGACGAAGGCCTGCCCGGCGGCGGTGGTCTCCACCGTGCGGTCGGCCAGGGTCCGGGTGAGCACGCCTGAGCGCACGACCGCTATCAGCTGGCCATGGTGGTAGTGCCAGCCGGTCGAGCCGCCGGGCGGGATGACGATCTCACGCACCACCACGTCCGTCCGGCCCTCGCTGCGGACCTCGACGGTGCCGTCCGAGGTGCCGCTCGCGAGCACCCGCGCGGTGACACCCGCGGCCGGGGCGCCCGCCCCGGCCGTCAGGCCGATCAGGCCGACCCGGTGCCGCCTGCGCGTTCTGATGGCTCTGCCGCCACTCATGTCCGCCCCCCCAACCGCCGGCCCGAGGAGTTCTCGTCGGCCGGTCAGGATAACCGAACTGACGGTCGGTCAGGCCGTGCCGGGCGGAACCGTCCTTGCCATTTTCTAACCTCTGATAGATGATTCAAGGGTTAGAAGATCGCAGCTCGACCGACGGTCAGGAGCCACCGTGTCCGACGCAGCCCGTCCACCCCTGCCCCCGTTCACCGAGGAGACCGCCCGCGCCAAGGTCCAGGCCGCCGAGGACGCCTGGAACACCCGGGACCCGCACCGGGTCGCGCAGGCCTACACACCCGACTCGGTCTGGCGCAACCGCGACCTGTTCATCGACGGCCGCGCCGGGATCGAGGCCTTCCTCGCCCGCAAGTGGGAGCGCGAGCTCGAGTACGCGCTGCGCAAGGACCTGTGGTCCTTCACCGGCAACCGGATCGCCGTCCGCTTCCGCTACGAGTGGCACGACGCGAGCGGGCAGTGGTGGCGCAGCCACGGCAACGAGCTGTGGGAGTTCGACCCGTCGGGCCTGATGAGCCGCCGGGAGGCCTCGATCAACGACCTCGCCATCACCGAGGCCGACCGCACCCTGTACGGCCCGCGCGCCGCCGGCGAGCCCTACCCCGGCTGAGCGCCCCGCACGGCCGCCGTGGCGCGACTTCGACGCGGCCCCGACGACGCCCTCTCCCGCACTGTCGGTGCCGGATGTCAGGATGGCCCTGTGCTGACCCATGGAGAGCTCGACGGGCTGCCCGCGCCGGACGAAGGGCCGCTCGCGCTGCCCGGCTTCTGGGCCGCCTACCTGCCGCAGGCCACCACGGAGACCGCGCCGGCCCCGTTCCCGGCCCCGGCCTTCGGGGTCGCGGAGGCCGAGGCCGAGGCCGCCCGCACCGCCCTGGCGGATGCGGCCGGACGGCCGGTCGCCCGGGTGCCGCTGGAGCACGACCACACCGTGCTGGCCGTCCCCGGCCCCGACGGCCCCGAACTGCTGCTCACCCATCCCGGCTGGGCCCGCCCCCGGCTGCTCGCCCGCTCGGGCGCGGCGCCCGCCGGCCCCGGGCTCAGCTGGCCCGAGCTGCTGCACGCCGCCCGGCGCCCCGGAGTCCAGGGCGGGGTCACCGAACGGCACCCCCGGCTGCTGCTCCTGCTGCCCGCGCTGCGGGCCACCACCCTGCCGTCCGACGCCGCCGTCACCGTGGCCGCGGCGCTCGCCGCCACCGGCACCCCGCCGGAGCGGCGCGCCGCCCTCGCGCACCGGCTGACGTCGCCGCGGCCGGGCCCCGGCGGGGCCTGCGGTGCCACCGGCGCCCGGGGCCTCGGCTCCCGGCAGGGGCGACTGCTCGCCAGGGCCCTGGGTGCCGCGGCCTGACCTCGGCCGCACCGACGCACGCGACGTGGGCGCGGTCGGCGTCGACAACCTGCGACGACCGGCCGCCGGACGTCGCGCCGCCGGCTCCGTCAGCGTGGTGACGCGGCGCTCGCGCCGACCGGCCTGAGACGCCCCGGGCCCGGGCCCTGCCATCCGCTCCTCGGGCACCGGACTCCCCGCTCGCCCCGAACCCGTTGCGCCCTCGCCCGTCCTGAGGTGACGTCAGACAGATTTACCGTCATGTGCCGACATCACAGCAGATCTTCCCGTCGACGAGCCCTAAACGATCTAGCCTTTGCTGTTCGAAGTGGCTAGGGTCTCACCCGTTCACGGTGAACCACCCACAAGGTGACCACCGTTACGGAGCGTCAGCTCCGTAGGGCTCGCTGGATCCATGGGGGATCGCCCATGGTTGGCGGTACGTCAGGCACCGCGGCCGGGCGTGCGGGGTGGTACTTCCTCCTGCGCTCCGTCGGCTGGCTGGTGGACAGTCTCCTGGTCTTCGGCATACCCCTGCTCTGCTACCGGGTGACCGGCGGCCTCACCTGGTCAGGGAATCACCCCCTGCGCCGGTCATCCACTGACACGGCAGCCGGGCAGCGAACTCGCGCCGAGGGCCGGTGAATTCGCGGATCTGAGGGCCGGAGGCCGTCGGCATCCGGCGGGCGCCGCACCGCTGCGTGCGGCGCCCGCCGGGCGACGGACCCGGCCGCTAGCGCGGCAGCCGCAGCGCCAGGCCGTCGAGGATGACGTCCAGCCCGTACGCGAACTTGGTGTCGCGGATCCCGACGGGGTCGAGCGTCCCGGCGGCCGCCTCGGCGTCGGCTTCCGCGTAGGCGGCCGCGAGATGGTCATGGGAGGCGGCGGCCTGCTGGGCCGCGGGCATCAGGCGGGCGATGAACTCCGCCTCGGTCTCGCCTGAGCGGGCGACGGCGGTGAGCCAGGCAGCCTCCGTGGTGCTCATTCCGATGACGTAGGCCAGGACGGTGTCGATCGCACCGTTCGGCGCGGGGAAGCCCGCGTCGGTGAAGAGGGCGGCCAGCCGTTCGGAGAACGACATGAGGTTGGGGCCCAGGTAGGCGAGGCCCGCCTGGCCGAGGACCGAGGACAGCCACGGGTGCCGCAGGGCCGTCGCACGGAAGGACCGGGCGGCCTCGGTGACGGCGGCGCGCCAGTCGGGGCCGCCTGCGGGCGGGACGGTGATCTCGGCGACGGCCTCGTCCACCGCGAGTTCCATCAGCTCGTCCTTGGTGGCCACGTGCCGGTAGAGGGAGGTCGCCCCGGCGTTCAGGCGGGCGCCGAGCTTGCGCATGCTGAGCGCTTCGGCGCCCTCGGCGTCCAGCATGACGATCGCCTCGCGGACGATCGCGGCCCGGGTGAGCGCGGGCCGGTCGGGCTCCCGTTGCTGCCGGGCCCATACGGACGGGATCGGGTTCGTCTTGGCGGCCATGGCGCTCCTCAGCAGTGCGTACAGCGTTCTTCTTCAGCGTACAGAACTCAAGCATTGCGCACACCATGCACATCTGCGTACAGTGTGCGCATCGAAGGAACAGTGTCCGCAGGTCGAGAGGAAAGCTCCATGGAAACCCGCAACCCACGCCGCTGGTGGATCCTCGTCGTGCTGTGCCTCAGCACGCTGGTCCTGGTGGTCGACAGCATGGCGCTGACCGTCGCGGTGCCGCAGATGAGCGGGGACATCGGCGCGAGCGCCCAGGACGTCCAGTGGATCCTCGACTCCTACGTCCTGGTCTTCGCCGGCCTCCTGCTGACCTCGGGCAGCCTCGGCGACCGGTTCGGACGCCGGAAGATCATGGTCATCGGCCTGCTGCTCTTCGGGGCGGCTTCGCTCGCCGCCACCGTCTGCACGAACCCCGGCGAGGTCATCGCCGCCAGGATCGCGATGGGCGTCGGCGGCGCGCTGATCATGCCGTCCACCCTGTCGATCCTCATCACCGTCTTCGAGGAGGACGAGCGCGGCAAGGCGATGGCGGCGTGGGGCTCGGTGTCGATGCTGGGCCTGGTCGGCAGCCCGGTGCTCGGCGGTGTCCTGATCGACCACTTCTCCTGGCACTCGATCTTCTTCATCAACGTGCCCGTCGTCGCCCTCGCCGTCCTGGCGGCCCTCACCCTCATGCCGGAGTCCAAGGGGCCGTGGCAGAAGCCGGACCCGCTCGGTGCGGTGCTGTCCGCGGTCGGGATGACCGCCCTGATCTGGTGGATCATCGAGCTCCCGCAGCACGGCGCCTTCGGCGGCCGCTCGGCGCTCACCCTGGCGGTCGCGGTGCTCGCCCTCGGCGCGTTCGTGGTCTGGGAGAACGTCACCCCCGAGCCGATGGTGCCGCTGGCCCTCTTCCGGAAGCGCAACTTCAGCGGCGGCTCGCTCTCGCTGACGCTCGTCCAGATCGGCAACGGCGGCCTGCTGCTGGTACTCACCCAGTACCTGCAGTTCGTGCTCGGCTACTCACCCGTCAAGGCCGGCCTCGCGTTCGTGCCGCTGGCCGTCGCCGCACTGATCGGCAACGCCGCCGGCGCCGGGCTCGCCGCGAAGATCGGCAACCGCCTCCTGGTCCTGGCCGGGATGCTCGTCATGGCCTCCTCCTTCACCCTGCTGGCCACCGTCTCCGCCACCACCGGCTTCACCGTGCCGGCGGTCGCCCTGGGCCTGCTCGGCCTCGGCGCCGGCCTCGCGATGCCGGCCGCGGTCGGCGCGCTGATGAGCACCATCCCGGCCGAGAAGGCGGGCGTCGGCTCGGCCCTGAACGACACCATCCAGCAGGCCGGCACCGCCCTCGGCATCGCCATCCTCGGCTCGCTCCTGACCAGCGGCTTCGCCCACGAGATGCCCGCCGACGCCCCCGAGACCGCGAAGCAGTCGATCGGCAGCGCCCTGGCCGTCGCCCAGGGCGACACCGGCCTGGTCCACGCCGCCCGGGAGGCCTTCACCACCTCGATGTCGACCACCTTCACCATCAGCGCGATCGGCGTCCTCGCCGCAGCCCTCCTGGCCACCCTGGTGATGCGCGACCCCAAGCCCGAGCCCACCACCGCCCCCGCACAGGAGACCGAACTCGCCGCCTGACCCGCCCCCCGCCAGGAAGGCCGGCGCCCCACCAGGGCACCGGCCTTCCGGCACGCCGCACCGCCTCGACCCACCGGACCAAGCGCACGACAAGAGCCGAACTCACGCCCCAGGCCTGGACATCGCACCACCCGGAGTCAGGCGGCAGCACCCTGACGCGCGGTGACATCGCCGCGGCACGGCCGTCGCGGGCCACGAACACGGCCCGCCAGACGCGGCTCACAAGGGGCCTGAACCGGCTCCACCAACGCAAAAGGCCCGGCTCGGTGATCACGTCCCTGAGCTGGGCCTTTACTGCTGGAGCGGGCGACGAGAATCGAACTCGCGCTATAAGCTTGGGAAGCTCATGTTCTACCATTAAACTACGCCCGCGTCTGACGAGCCGTCAGTGACCGCTCGATCGATCACCACTGTACCCCATCCGCGGAGCCGTCCGGGCGCCTGGCGTGAACGCGCCGCCGGGCGGGTGCGGGTGGCGGCGGCGGGGCGTAGCGTGTGGGCCTTCCGCGGGGGTGGGGGGCGGCGAGCCGCCATGCACGGTGTCCGGATCATCCCCTAATGTGACGCTGTCGCCGGGCCCAGGAGGCCCTGGCCGCAGGGTGTTCGGGCAAGGGATGGGAAGGGACCGATGGAGCAGCGCACCGTCGTTCGTTGTGCCGAGGGGCATCTGTTCAGCACCACCACGTTCCCGATGCAGAATCTGGGCGCCGGCCGGCTCGGGCCCGGCCGGCTGATCCGGTGTCCGCAGTGCGGACGGCTGCGCAACTCGGTGCCGGCGGACCTGGGTGAGCTCTCCGCGTCGCAACTGGCCCGTGCGCTGCGGCTGGAGGCCGCCGAGTTCCTGGCCTGAGCGCGAGCAGCCGGCTCCCGGGGCGGGTGGGGCGAACGGGGTGGGGCCTGTGCGATTCGTCGGGGGCCCGCCGGTGCACGTAACCTCGGTGACGTGCTGCTCTCTGACAAGGACATTCGTACCGAGATCGACAAGGGTCGGGTCCTGCTCGACCCCTTCGACCCCTCGATGGTCCAGCCGTCCAGTATCGACGTCCGGCTGGACCGTTTCTTCCGGGTGTTCGAGAACCACCGGTATCCCCACATCGACCCCGCCGAGGAGCAGCCGGACCTGACCCGGCTGGTCGAGCCGGAGGGGGACGAGGCGTTCATCCTGCACCCGGGCGAGTTCGTGCTGGCCGCGACGTACGAGCGGCTGACGCTGCCGGACGACGTGGCCTCGCGGCTGGAGGGCAAGTCGAGCCTGGGCCGTCTCGGCCTGCTGACGCACTCCACGGCGGGCTTCATCGACCCCGGTTTCAACGGGCACGTGACGCTGGAGCTGTCGAACGTCGCGACGCTGCCGATCAAGCTCTACCCGGGCATGAAGATCGGGCAGCTCTGCCTGTTCCGGCTGTCCTCGCCGGCCGAGCACCCGTACGGCTCCGAGCGGTACGGCTCGCGCTACCAGGGTCAGCGCGGCCCGACGGCCTCGCGTTCGTTCCTGAACTTCCACCGCTCGGACGTCTGAGAGCGCCGCGGACGGAGAACGACCCGCGAAGGGGCGGCCGAAGGATCGGCCGCCCCTTCCCCGTCCCGCGAACGGGACCGCGAGCGGGCCCCGGCATGGGTCTCAGGCGCGCTTCGGGCGGGTGACCGCGACCAGCTCGCTGCCGTCCTCGGAGAGGGTGAGCTCGGTCCGCAGCTCGGCGAGCTCGCCGAGGTGGTGCAGGTGGGTTCCGCCGCAGAAGATCTCCGCCGTACCGGCCGGGAGCTCGCAGTGCCAGCGGCGGCGGGCGGTGAGCTCGGGCCCGGGGACCTCGATCCGGACCTGGGCGTCGGCGGCCACCCAGGCCGCGAGCTGGGCGTTGACGGTCTCGGTGATCGCCGGGAGGGCGTCCGCCAGGGCCGGGAACTCCTCGGTCGCCTCGGCGGTGAAACCCTTCTTGCGCAGCGACTTGCCGAGCCGGTAGGTGTCGGTGCTGGCCTCGGTGTCCATCACCGAGCTCGCCATCGCGAGGCTGTCGAAGTCGGCGTTGCCGAAGGCGTCGGCGCGGCCCGGGTCCTTGCGCCAGCGCGGGGCGAGCGCCGCGTTGAGAGCCAGGGCGAGCAGGTGGCAGCCGCTGTGCGAGGCGGACAGCAGGCCGCGGCGCTCGGCGTCGACCGACAGCTGCGCGGTCTTGCCCACCGCGTCCGCGAGGGCGTCCGCCGCGCTCTCGGGCAGCACGTGCAGCACCAGCCAGGACCACTCCTCGTCGCCGCGCCGGACCGGGATCCCGGCGCCCACCAGGACCTCGCCGCCCTCCGGGCCGACCGCGCCGGTCAGGCAGTCCACCACGGGGTGCTCGACGCCGTCGACGGTGAGCGAGCCGTGGTCGGCGGGCTGGTCCGGCCAGGTGTGGTCGAGCGGGTGGAACGGGGTCGCCGCCGTGATCACGGCCGGGCGGCCGTCGGCGAGCCGGTGCACGGCGAGGATCGCCGACTCGCCGCGCACCGTTCCGGCCGGGAAGCTGACGTGCGTGGTGGGGAGGGTCATTCGGTGGCTCCGGTCGCTGTGGGGATGGCGATGGCGAGAAGTGGCCAAAGCCCACAGCCTATCCGGCCCGGGGCGGGGCTCAGCCGAGTGTCGGGAGCTTGATCAGCACCAGCAGCGCCAGCAGTTGCAGCGCGGCCGCGCCGGCGGCCTTGCCCCAGGGCAGGTCGTGCACCCGGCGCACCATCGAGGTCAGCAGGAAGGCGCAGAGCAGCCAGGTGGCCCAGCCCACCGCCTGGACGACGACGTTGTCGCCGGGCAGGAACAGGGCGAGCAGCAGCCGCGGCACGTCGGTGGTCCAGCCGATCAGCACGGCCAGGCCGACGGTGGACTGCCAGGGCCCGTCGCCGCCGAACTGGCGGGCCAGCGCGTAGGTGACCGCACCGAGCATCGCCCCCGCGATGCTGAAACCGACGGCCGCGCCGGCGATGGCCCACACGGCGACGGCGAAGGTCGAGTTGACCACGTCGTCGTGGGTGGCGCCCATGCCGAGCACGGCGAGCACCCCGTACAGCAGCGAGACGCACAGCGCGGGCAGCCAGACCTGGTGGTCGCGCATCCGGTCGAAGGTGCGGGCGGGGTCGCGGTAGATGCCGGTCAGCAGTGGCCGCCAGGGCATCCGCGGGCCGGCCACCCGGGGCGCGCTCTGGCCGCCGGCGCGGTAGACCGCGACGTTGTCCTGGGCTCCGTAGCCGCCGTCCTGGTACCCGTCCGGCTGGTAGCCGTCCGGCTGGCCGGGAGCACCGTACTGGTCGTAGCCGCCGTACGGGTCGTCGCCGACCGCGAACGCCCGAGTGTGCCCGGGCTGGTCGGCCGCGAAGGGGTCGTCGCCCGCCGCCCGGCCGGCGTACGGGTCGGCCCCGTACGGCTCGGCCGGCGGCTGCGGGTAGGCCTCGTGGGGTGCGGTGAAGAACTCCGGCCGGCCGCTCGGGCCGCCGCCGCGCTGTGGGGATGCCTGGCCGCCGTCCGCCGGCCACCCCTGCCGGGGGTCGGCGCCCTGCCCACTGTCGTATCGATTACCTGCCACGGATCGACGGTACCCGCTCGTGCTGACCGCCCGTCGGGTGATCATGGGGCTGGGGGGAGATCGGTGCCGTCCTGTGACGACCCGTCCCTCCCCGGCCCCGGGCGGGTCAGGCCCTAGCGGCCGGCGACCGCGGACCGGGCCGGCCCGGTCCCGTGCACGGCCGCGGCCGGCACCTCGCCGGCCGGGCAGCCGCCGGGCCCCGCCGTGGTGCGCACGGCGCCGACCGGCAGCAGGGTGCCGCAGGCGACCCGCAGGCCGTTGGGCAGCTCGTTGTCGGACTCCACGATCGCGCCGTCGCCGATCACCGCGCCGTCCAGCGAGGTCCGCGCCCCGATGGTGGCGTACGCACCGACGATGGAGTCCTTGACGTAGGCGTCCGGGCCGATCACCGCGCCCGGCAGGATCACGCTGGCCTCGATGATGGCGCCGGCCGCGACGCTCGCGCCCTCGGAGACCACGGTGCCGGAGCTGAGCACCGCGCCCAGGTCCACCTCGGCACCCGGCAGCAGCAGCGCCTCGCCGGTGGGGCCGGGCACGGCCGGCGAGTCCACCTTGCCGAGCACCAGGTCGGCGGAGCCGCGGACGAAGGCGCCGGGCGTGCCGAGGTCGAGCCAGTACGAGGTGTCCACCACGCCGCGCAGCAGCGCGCCGCTCTCCAGCAGCTCGGGGAACGTCTCGCGCTCGACCGAGACCTCCCGGCCGGCGGGGATCCGGTCGATCACCGATCGGGTGAACACGTAGCACCCGGCGTTGATCTGGTCGGTGACGATCTGCTCGGGCGTCTCGGGCTTCTCCAGGAACTCCAGCACCCGGCCGGCCGCGTCGGTCGGTACCAGACCGAAGGCGCGCGGGTCCTCCACCCGGGTGAGGTGCAGGGTCACGTCCGCGCCGGCGGCCACGTGGCCGTCCCGCAGCGCGGCGATGTCGACGCCGGAGAGGATGTCACCGTTGAAGACCAGCACCGGCGCGTCCGGGCCGCAGGTCAGCCCGGAGGCGGCGTTGCGGATCGCGCCGCCGGTGCCGAGCGGCTCCTTCTCGGTGAGGTAGACCAGCTCGATGCCGTACGGGCTGCCGTCCTGGAAGTGGTCCTCGAACACCTCGGCCAGGTACGAGGTGGCGAGCACCACCCTGGTCACCCCGGCGGCCGCGGCACGGGCGAGCTGGTGCGCGATGAACGGGACCCCGGCGACGGGGAGCATCGGCTTCGGCGTGTGGGTGGTCAGCGGGCGCAGGCGAGTGCCCTTGCCACCGACCAGCATGATGGCCTCGGTCATGGACTGCGCTTCTCCCCTGCTCCGGTGCGGTGCGGCTGCGGCGGGTGGCCGACGGGCCGCTGTTGGCGTGCGCTGAGCCGGTGGTCCACGGACGGCCGGCGGACCCGCAGGTCGCGGGTCCAGCGCCTACTGTATTTCCCCGTTCCTCCCGCACCGCCCGCGCCCCGTGGGACAGCGGCCGGGCCCCAGTGGCCGACAGCGCGCCGGGGCCACCGCCCGCGCTCAGGGCAGCAGCCACGCCGCGGTCGGGGAGACGCCTGCCGAGGCGCCGCCGGTTCCTTTCAGCCGGGCGACCGCGGCGGCGGGAAGTGCCTGGTCCCAGACCTGGACGTCGCCGATCGCGCCGTCCCAGAAGTCCGTCCAGGCGGACTTGTAGCGGACCCGGCCGATCTGCAGCGGGCCTCCGGTCTGCCAGATCCCGCTGATCTGGGTGGTCTGCGCGAGCTGCCCGTCCACGTACAGCTGGATCTTCCTGCTGCCCGCGTCGTAGACGCCGGTCAGCAGGGTCCACTGGCCGGTCGTCGCCTTGCCCGGGGAGAACGCCTGGTAGGTGGTGTTGTCCTGGGCGCCGGCCGCGGTCTGCACCTTGAAGACCCACTGGTCGTGGCTGTCCCAGTAGTCCCGGCCCAGGTAGAAGGAGTAGTAGCTGTCACTGCCCTGGGTGACCACGGCCCGGCCGCCGGTCGGGGCGTTGTTGCGGACCATCGCCGACACCGTGAAGCTGCGGCCGGTGTCCACCACCGGCGCCGAGGTCTGGGCGTAGCCTTCCGCGCTGCTCCCGAGGACGAGGGTGGGGCCGGTGTGGCCCTCGGTGGTGCCGACGACGGCCTTCGGACCGAGCAGGGCCGCCTGACCGCCGGCCTGCGCGGCCAGCTGGGCCGGGCCGGCGGGCGCGCCCGGTACCGCGCCGGACGGCTTCGCGCCCGCGCCGCCCGAGGCCTTGCCGCCGGGCACGGCGGTACCGCCGGCGGAGGACGGCGACGGAGACGGCGAGCCGGCCGCGGTGGCGGAGGCCGAGGGGGAGGACTGGCCGGACGGGGGCGCCGACGCGGCGCCGTCGGCCGCCGTGCCGCCGGTCGGGGCCAGCTCGGAGGCCGTCGCCCGCGCCTCGGGGCGCTTGCCGTCCGCCGGACCCGCGACGGCGAGCGCGGTGGCCACCAGGCCGCCGACGACCAGCACGCCCAGGACGCCGCCGCCGATCCGCCGCAGCCTCCTGCGGCGGTGCTCCTGCTCGTTCGCCGCCGCCAGTGCCGCCCAGTCCGGGGTGGCACTGGTCACCGGCGGCAGGTAGGCCGTCGACGCGCCGCTCGGCTCCGTCCCACCGCCGGGGAAGCCGCCCCGGACGCCGTCCTGGACCCCGCCACCGCCTGCTGTGCCCCCGCCATCAGTCATGGCCGGAATGCTAGGGCAACCCCGTCCCGGCTCCCCTCCGGGGCCCCGGACCGGGACGCACCGCCCGGACCGGGACGCACCGCGGCCCCGCTGCCGGACGGGGCAGGCGGGGCCACGGGGTGACGCGGGATCAGTCTCCCGCACGGAGGGCCGGATCAGGCCTCGACAGGCTCGGGTTCCGGCTCGACGGGCTGGGCCTTCACCGATTCGAGCAGCAGCTGCGCGACGTCGACGACCTTGAGGTGCTCCTTGGCCGCGCCCTCGTTCTTCTTGCCGTTGACCGAGTCGGAGAGCATCACCAGGCAGAACGGGCAGGCGGTGGAGACGATGTCGGGGTTGAGCGACAGCGCCTCATCCACCCGCTCGTTGTTGATCCGCTTGCCGATCCGCTCCTCCATCCACATCCGAGCGCCGCCGGCGCCGCAGCAGAAGCCGCGCTCCTTGTGGCGGTGCATCTCCTGCTGGCGCAGACCCGGGACCTTGTCCATGATCTCGCGCGGCGGGCTGTAGACCTTGTTGTGCCGGCCCAGGTAGCAGGGGTCGTGGTAGGTGATCAGACCCTCGACCGGGTTGACCGGCAGCAGCTTGCCCTCGTCGATCAGGTGCTGCAGCAGCTGGGTGTGGTGGATGACCTCGAAGTGGCCGCCCAGCTGCGGGTACTCGTTGGCGATGGTGTTGAAGCAGTGCGGGCAGGTGGCCACGATCCGCTTGACCGGGGCGTCCTCCAGCGCGGCGTTCAGCGTCTCGACGTTCTGCGCGCCGAGCATCTGGAACAGGAACTCGTTGCCCAGGCGGCGCGGGGAGTCGCCGGAGCAGGTCTCCTCCTTGCCGAGGATGGCGAACTTCACGCCCGCGGTGTGCAGCAGCTCCGCGAAGGCCTTGGTGGTCTTCTTGGCGCGGTCCTCCAGGGCGCCGGCGCAGCCGACCCAGTAGAGGTACTCGACCTCGGCGGGGTCGATGTCCTCACCGATCACCGGCACCTCGATGCCGGTCTCCTTCTTGAGCTCCTTGACCCAGTCGAGGCGGGCCTTGGTGGCCATGCCCCACGGGTTGCCCTTGTTCTCCAGGTTCTTGAGCATCGTCCCGGCCTCGGTCGGGAAGGAGCTCTCGATCATCACCTGGTAGCGGCGCATGTCGACGATGTGGTCGATGTGCTCGATGTCCACCGGGCACTGCTCGACACAGGCACCGCAGGTGGTGCAGGACCACAGCACGTCGGGGTCGATGACCCCGTTCTCCTCGGCGGTGCCGATCAGCGGGCGCTCGGCCTCGGCGAGGGCCTCGGCGGGCACGCCGGCCAGCTGCTCGGGCGTGGCCTGCTCGTTGCCCTCCATGTCCTTGCCGCCGCCGGCCAGCAGGTACGGCGCCTTGGCGAAGGCGTGCTCCCGCAGGCTCATGATCAGCAGCTTGGGCGAGAGCGGCTTGCCGGTGTTCCAGGCGGGGCACTGCGACTGGCAGCGGCCGCACTCGGTGCAGGTGGAGAAGTCGAGGATGCCCTTCCAGGCGAAGTGCTCGACCTGGGAGACGCCGAAGACGGCGTCGTCGGCCGGGTCCTCGAAGTCGATCGGGGCGCCGCCGCTGGTCATCGGGCGCAGTGCGCCGAGGGCGACGCCGCCGTCCTCCTCGCGCTTGAAGTAGATGTTGAAGAAGGCGAGGAAGCGGTGCCAGGCCACACCCATCGAGGGGTTGATGCCGATGGTGGTGGCCCACGCGAAGGAGATGGAGATCTTCAGCATCGCGAAGAGGTAGATCAGGTTTTCCAGCGTGCTGTGCGACAGGCCCCGGAAGGCCACCACCAGCGGGTAGCTCACCAGGTACGCGGCCTCGTAGGACTCGACGCCCGCGAGGGCGCCCTCCAGCCCGCGCAGGATCATGATGCACAGGCCGATGCCGAGGATCGTGTACTCGACGTAGAAGGCCTGCCAGGCGATCGAGCCGGCGAAGCGCGACTTGCGGCCGGACCGGGACGGCAGGCTGAGCAGCCGGATCACGATCAGGACGGCGATGCCCAGGGTGGTGAAGGTGCCGACCAGCTCGGTGAAGACCTCGAACGGCAGCCAGTGGCCGATGATCGGGATCGTCCACTCGGCGTCGAAGAGCTGTCCGAAGGCCGTCACCAGCGTGCTGATCAGGGTGAAGAAGCCGATGGCGACGAACCAGTGCGCGACGCCGACGACGCCCCAGCGGTTCATCCGGGTGTGGCCGAGGAACTCGACGGCCACGGTCTTGGTGCGCTGGACGGGGTTGCCGGTGCGGGTGGCGTCCGGCTGGCCGGTCTTCACCACCTTGTAGATGTACGCGGCCGCGCGGGCGGCTAGCGCGGTGCCGATCACAGTGGTGACCAGCGAGATGACGATCGCTGCTAGCTGCATCGGCTCTCCGTCTCCTGCGGCTGGGGTACCTGGCGAATCAGGGGTCCAACCGATTGTACTCACCGGTAACTTCTAAGCGGACCCGGGCGGACACTACCGCTCGTTAACACCCGTTCAGAAGATGCACAAGGTATGGCGGCAGTCACGTAAGGCGACACTCACCCTTCCGGGTCAACCCGAGCCCCGATCGGACCCTCCGCCGGCCACCGACACCGGCGCACCGGCGGTGAGCAGCCAGGACGGCACCGAACGCAGGAAACTTGAGCGCCACGGACTCATGGCTGTTGACGCTCCCTCTCCGGTCATGCATCCTTGAGTCCGTACAGCTCAACTTCTTCAGTGGAGGTATTTACGATGGCACGCGCGGTCGGCATCGACCTCGGTACGACGAACTCCGTCGTCAGCGTTCTTGAGGGCGGTGAGCCCACGGTCATCACCAATGCCGAGGGCGCTCGGACCACGCCGTCCGTCGTCGCCTTCGCCAAGAACGGCGAAGTTCTGGTCGGCGAGGTCGCCAAGCGCCAGGCGGTCACCAACGTGGACCGCACCATCCGGTCGGTCAAGCGCCACATGGGCACCGGTTGGAAGATCAACCTGGACGGCAAGGACTTCAACCCCCAGCAGATCTCCGCCTTCATCCTGCAGAAGCTCAAGCGGGACGCCGAGGCGTACCTGGGCGAGACGGTCACCGACGCGGTGATCACCGTCCCGGCGTACTTCTCCGACTCGGAGCGCCAGGCCACCAAGGAGGCCGGTGAGATCGCGGGCCTCAACGTCCTGCGCATCGTCAACGAGCCCACCGCGGCCGCGCTCGCCTACGGCCTCGACAAGGACGACCAGACCATTCTGGTCTTCGACCTCGGCGGCGGCACCTTCGACGTCTCGCTGCTGGAGATCGGCGACGGCGTCGTCGAGGTGAAGGCCACCAACGGTGACAACCACCTCGGTGGTGACGACTGGGACCAGAAGGTCGTCGACCACCTGGTGAAGGTCTTCCAGGCCGGCCACGGCGTCGACCTGTCCAAGGACAAGATGGCCCTGCAGCGTCTGCGCGAGGCTGCCGAGAAGGCCAAGATCGAGCTGTCCTCGTCCTCCGAGACCTCGATCAACCTGCCCTACATCACGGCCTCCGCCGAGGGCCCGCTGCACCTGGACGAGAAGCTCACCCGGGCCCAGTTCCAGCAGCTGACGGCCGACCTGCTGGAGCGCTGCAAGCACCCGTTCCACAACGTCATCAAGGACGCCGGCATCCAGCTGTCCGAGATCGACCACGTGGTCCTGGTCGGCGGCTCGACCCGGATGCCCGCCGTCGCCGAGCTCGTCCGCGAGCTGACCGGGGGCAAGGACGCCAACAAGGGCGTGAACCCGGACGAGGTCGTCGCCATCGGCGCGTCCCTCCAGGCCGGTGTCCTCAAGGGCGAGGTCAAGGACGTCCTGCTGCTCGACGTCACCCCGCTGTCCCTCGGTATCGAGACCAAGGGCGGCATCATGACCAAGCTGATCGAGCGCAACACCACGATCCCGACCAAGCGCTCCGAGATCTTCACCACGGCCGAGGACAACCAGCCGTCCGTGCAGATCCAGGTCTACCAGGGCGAGCGCGAGATCGCGGCGTACAACAAGAAGCTCGGCATGTTCGAGCTGACCGGCCTGCCGCCGGCCCCCCGGGGCCTGCCGCAGATCGAGGTCACCTTCGACATCGACGCCAACGGCATCATGCACGTGGCCGCGAAGGACCTCGGCACCGGCAAGGAGCAGAAGATGACCGTCACCGGCGGCTCCGCGCTGCCGAAGGACGACATCGAGCGCATGATGCGCGAGGCCGAGCAGTACGCGGAGGAGGACCACAAGCGCCGCGAGGCCGTGGAGACCCGCAACCAGGGCGAGCAGCTGGTCTACTCGACCGAGAAGTTCATCGCGGACAACACCGACAAGCTCCCGGCCGACGTCAAGACCGAGGTCGAGACGGCGATCGCCGAGCTCAAGGAGACCCTCAAGGGCGAGGACATCACCGCCATCCGCGAGGCGACCGAGAAGGTCTCCACCACCGCCCAGAAGCTCGGCGCCGCGCTGTACGCGAACGCCGACGCCGCGGGTGCCGCCGAGGGCGCCGAGGGCGCCGCCAAGGCCGAGGACGACGTGGTCGACGCCGAGATCGTCGATGACGAGAAGCCCAAGGGTGGTGCCGCATGACGGAGAAGCCGCAGGGCGAGCAGCCCGGCGACGACTCCGCCGACGAGGCTGTGATCAAGGCCGCCGAGGAGGCCGCCGCCGGCGGCGCCTCGGGTGAACTCGCGACTGCGAAGCGCGAGTTGGCCGAGCGCACCGCCGACCTGCAGCGCCTTCAGGCCGAATACCAGAACTACCGCAAGCGGGTCGAGCGCGACCGTCTGACGGTCCGCGAGATCGCGGTCTCCAACATCCTGGAGTCCCTGATCCCGGTGCTCGACGACATCGGCCGGGCCCGCGAGCACGGCGAGGTGACGGGCGGCTTCAAGTCGGTCTCCGACAACCTGGAGACGGTCGTCGCCAAGCTGGGCCTGCAGCAGTTCGGCAAGGAGGGCGAGGCCTTCGACCCGACGCTGCACGAGGCTCTGATGCACAGCTACTCCTCGGACGTCACCGAGGACACCTGTGTCCAGATCCTGCAGCCGGGTTACCGGATCGGCGAGCGGATCATCCGCCCGGCGATGGTCGCGGTGGCCGAGCCCCAGCCGGGGACGCAGACCACGGCCGCGCCGGATTCCGATGATTCGGAGTCCGACAAGGCTGACGGTGCGGCCGACAACTGACAATCTGTGCGCTGCGGAGTCGTACGTCGTCGAGTACGACGGACGGCTCCGCAGCGTCGTATGGACTGACTTCGGGAGGTGGCGGCAGCCATGAGCACCAAGGACTATGTGGAGAAGGACTACTACAAGGTCCTCGGCGTGCCCAAGGACGCCACCTCCACGGAGATCAAGAAGACCTACCGCAAGCTCGCCCGGGAGTTCCACCCGGACGCCAACAAGGGCGACGCCAAGGCGGAGGACCGCTTCAAGGACATCTCCGAGGCGTATGACGTCCTGTCGGACGAGAAGCGCCGCAAGGAGTACGACGAGGCCCGCTCGCTGTTCGGCTCCGGCGGCTTCCGGGCCGGCCCGGGCGGCAACGGCAGCCACAACTTCGACTTCGGCGACCTGTTCACCGGCGCCGGACAGACCGGCGGCAGCGGCGGCCTCGGCGACGTGTTCGGCGGCCTGTTCAACCGCGGCGGCCGTCAGCCCCAGCCCCGCCGGGGCGCCGACGTCGAGACCGAGGTGACCCTCGGCTTCGACGAGGCGGTGGACGGCGCGACCGTCCCGCTGCGGATGACCAGCCAGGCCGCCTGCCGGGTGTGCAGCGGCACCGGCGCCAAGGCCGGCACCACCCCGCGGGTCTGCCCGACCTGCGTCGGCGCGGGCACGGTCAGCCGGGGCCAGGGCGCCTTCGCCCTCTCCGAGCCCTGCCGGGACTGCAAGGGCCGCGGCATGATCGTCGACGACCCGTGCACCGTCTGCCACGGCAGCGGCCGGGCCAGTTCGGCCCGCACCATGCAGGTCCGGATCCCGGCCGGGGTCCAGGACGGCCAGCGGATCAGGCTCAAGGGCAAGGGCGCCCAGGGCGAGCGCGGTGGCCAGCCGGGCGACCTGTACGTCACCGTGCACGTCGACGCCCACCCGGTTTTCGGCCGCAAAGGCGACAATCTGACGGTCACCGTGCCGGTCACCTTCCCCGAAGCCGCGCTGGGCGGCACCATCGAGGTGCCGACCCTGGGTGGCCCGCCGGTGAAACTCAAGCTGCCCGCCGGCAGCGCCAACGGCCTCACCCTGCGGGCCCGCGGCAAGGGCGCCACCCGCAAGGACGGCACCCGCGGCGACCTCCTGGTCACCGTGGAGGTCGTGGTACCCAAGCTCGTCACCGGCGACGCGCTGACCGCACTGGAGCAGTACCGCGAGGCCACGGCCTCCGACGACCCGCGAGCCGCCCTGTTCCGGGCGGCGGAGGGAGCGTGACCAGATGATCACTCCTGACGGCCCGATCGGGCCGGGCCTCGGCGAGGGCCTGCCCGGCGGCACCCGCCGCCGCACGGCGGGGCCCGGCCCCACCCACTACGTGCTGACCGAGGACACCCCGGTCTACGTGATCTCGGTGGCCGCCGAGCTCTCCGGCCTGCACCCGCAGACGCTGCGCCAGTACGACCGGCTCGGCCTGGTCTGCCCCGACCGGACGGCGGGCCGCGGCCGCCGCTACTCGGCCCGGGACATCCAGCAGCTGCGCGACGTCCAGCGGCTGTCCCAGGACGAGGGCATCAACCTGGCCGGCATCAAGCGGATCATCGAGCTGGAGAACCAGGTCACCGCGCTGCAGTCCCGGGTCGCCGAACTCGCCGACGCCCTGGACGGCGCCGCCAGCGCGCTCCAGCAGCGCGAGGCCGCGGTGCACGCCTCGTACCGCCGGGACCTCGTGCCGTACCAGCAGGTCCAGCAGTCCAGCGCACTGGTCGTGTGGCGGCCGAAGCAGCGCTGACGGCCGTGGCGACCCATGCCGCCGGCACCCTCCGCCTGGGGGGTGCCGGCGGCGTCGTCTTGATGAGAGAGTGCCCGTGCAGAGCATGGCCGGGAAGAGAAGAATCGCCGAGGCGGTCGCGGCTGCGCGCCACGCGCCTATGATCCCCAGGACGGGCAATCAGCCGCCCCTCGTACCGGGTGCCGATGGCAAGGAGCCAGATGAGTGAGACCGATGAGCCGGGCCTCACCTCGGGCGGGCTCGGCGTCCTGACGGCCCAGGCCCGTGAGCTCTACCGGCACGTGCTGCGCTCGCGCGGCCGGATCACCGAGTGCGAGAGCAAGGCGGCCGACGGCAAGGCCCTCGCCGAGCTGCTGAACATCGGTCTGCTGGTGCCGGACACCGACGATCCCGGGATCCTGGTCGCGGTCGACCCCGCACAGCTCTCCGCCCGGCTGAGCAGTATCTGGCAGCGCAAAGCCCTGGATCTGCTGCACCGCGCGGTGGCGCTGCCGGGGGACCTGCAGGAACTGGCCGAGGAGTTCCGCACTCCGGAGAAGACCGGCGGAACAATCGAGTATGTACATGGCAAGGTCCTGATAAACCAACGGCTGGGCCAGCTTGTCAGTGGCTGCTCGGAGGAGATGCTCGCCGCCCAACCGGGCGGCCCCCGGCCGCCGGAAGCCCTGGCCGGCGTCATCGCCCGCGATTTGGAGACCCTGCGGCGCGGCGCGACCATTCGGACGATCTACCACCCCAGCACCCGATATCACGCACCCACCCGGGAGTACGTGGCGACCATTGCCGACGCGGGGGGCAAGGTGCGCACCTTGGACGAGCCGTACACCAGGTTGATCGTGATCGATCGGCGCACCGCCGTGATCCCTGTGGCCGACGATCTCAACTTGGCGGCGTTCATTCACGACCAGGCCGTTATCAGCTATCTCATCGAAGAGGTCTTCGAGCGAAACTGGAGTCGTGGACTTGATTTTGACGGTGCACGGACAGTGCCACCGCAGGTCGTCTCCCGACTTCGACAGACCATCGTCGACCTGCTCCTCAAGGGCACCAATCACCGAGTGATCGCCAGAAGACTGGGCATCAGCGAACGAACGCTGGCCCGCCACATCGCCGAGATGCGCGAGGACCACCACGTCGAGTCGCTCTTCCAGCTGGGCTACATACTCGGCCGCGCATCACTGGAGGAAGAACCCGAGGCTGCGGACGGGATCGTCTGAGCCACCGGGCCCCGGGCCCCCCGTTCGCCCGGGGGAGGATCTCGCGCCACACCTGATCAGGTCCAGGCGGAGTCCTCCAACGAGGTGATCTGCGCCTCGACCGCGACCTGGTGGGCCGGCTGGAGAACGGATGCGGCAGGCATGGAACGCGTCCAGGCGCTGTCCGCCAGAGCCGGATTGGTCCCTATCGACAACGCCGCGCCGACGACAAGCGGCACGACTGCAAAGCGAACAAATCGACGCACACGAGACATTGCGACCACTCCCTCCTTCGGGTTATGCCTCACTGAGCAATAGAGAAGCCTCGAACATTAGCTCAGATCATGCCTCAGGGATACGGCCGGTGTCACGGCGCAGGCATTACCGAGGGTGCGTCATCTCGCTGCCAGGCAGCCATATGACACCACGGTTAGGTGGACTTACCCGCGGCCTGCGATGGACGATCAACTCAACCACATGAGCGTTCGGGACACGTACTTGACGCTACATCGTTCAACAATCTGCAGCAGCCCTCACTCCGGGTTCAGCCTCCCTCGGAGCGGGTCAGCCACATCGTTCGCCGGACACGTACCTGCCAGCGGCCAATCCCCGGAGTCGACATGACCGAGCCCTACCTGCGCCATCGCGCCGCCCAGACCCCCGAGGGCCGACGCGCACGGGTCTTCCTGGCCGCGCCGCTGATGCGGCTCACCGGGCCGGCCGACAGCGTGGTGACGCTGGCCAGCCGCACCCGGCTGACGACCCTGCGGACCACGCTCCTGCGCAGCGGCGCCGCCGTCTACAGCGGACACCACAGCGACGCCTGGACGGTGGCCGGCCGTGCCCCCGAGCCCCGCGTCCCGTCCGACTTCCGCGCCATGCAGACCGCCGACCTGATCTTCGCCTACGTCGGCGCACCGCTGTCCGCCGGCGTCAGCCTGGAGCTGGGCTGGGCCTCGGCGCTGCGCAAGCCGATCGTCCTGCTGGTCGACGAGGCGATCACCCACAACCCGCTGATCGCCACCATCGAGCAGGTCTCCCCCGTGCTGCCGCTGGTCTTCGACGACACCTGGTCGCAGGAGGCCCTGCACCACACCGTCGAGACCGCGCTCGACTGGGCCGGCATGGCCCTGTCGCTGCGCGAGGGCTTCTGGACGGCGCCCGGCGAGCAGTTCCCGGTGCCGCGCCAGCCCGCGCCCAGCACCCGCCCGCACGGCTACTGGTCCCCCGAGATCGCCACCGGCTGAGCCCGCGGCCGGGGTCACCGGCCCGACGGCACCTCGGCTCCCCGCATCTGCCAGCCCAGCTGGAAGAGCGTCTCGGCGTCGTACAGCTCCCGCAGCCGGGAGATGTGCCCGGCCACGGTCCGCTCGCTCAGGCCCATCCGGCCCGCGATGGTCCGCTGCGTCAACCCCTGCGCGAGCAGCCTCCCGACCTGCTCGTGCACCGGCAGGCCCTCCACCTCCTGGTGGACGGACCGCCACTGGACCCGCTCGGCCCGCTCCCAGTCCCGCTCGAAGACGCCGACCAGGAAACTGACCACCGCCGGATCCTCGATGAAGGCGGCGCTGCTGTTGTCGGCGGAGGCCGGCATCACCGCCACCCGGCGGTCGAAGATGATCAGCCGGGTGAACGGCTCGCTGAGGATCCGGATCCGCTCGCCCAGCTCGGTCACCTGTGCGGCGTAGCGCACCGTCGCCTCGTCGAGCCTGGCCCCGGGCTGGTAGATCGTCCGGATCGAGCAGCCGTTCTCCAGCTGACGGCGGGTGCGTTCGAGCGACTGCTCGAAGTGTTCGGCCGGCCGGGCGCCACCGGGCTGGGCCGCCAGGGTCTCCTCCCGGCACTCCGCCTCGACCTGCAGGATCCGGTGCCGGATCTCCAGGAAGTCGTCGACGTGCTGCACCTCGCTGGAGCGGTCCACCCGGCGCGGGGTCGCGTCGTACGCCCGGGTCAGCTCCTCCAGCAGCGTCGGCATCTCCTCGGCCTGCACCAGCATCCTGGTGCCCGCCGACCGCAGCTCCGAGCTGAGCCGGTCGCTGACCGCCCGGGGGTTCACCGCGGTGAGCGAGGCGTCCTCGGTGTGGTGGATCAGCAGGCCCAGCTCGATGAGCCGCAGGACCAGCGCCGCGTTCTGGGCCTCGACCTCGCGGAACATGACCCGGCCGCCCTGCTCCAGGATCGCGTGGTACAGCGCCCGCTCCGCGTCGCTCGGCAGCGATCCCGCCACGAACTCGTTCACTTCGTCCCACTCCGCATCAGCCGTCCGAGCTGGAACAGCGCCTGCGCGGCGTACGGCGATCGCGGCCGGGCGAGCCGCCCGGCCACCGTGCGCCCGCTCAGGGTCAGCCGGCTCGCCACCGTACGCTGCGCCGACGGCCGCCCCGGCAGCCACCCCACCTGTTCGTGCGCCCGGGGCCGTAAGCGCCCGCCGGGCCGCCGGGCCCCCGACCCGGTGCTCGCCGTCACGTCCGGTCCCCGCCCCCGCCCCGCATCTGCCAGCCGAGCTGGAACAGCGTCTGCGCCCCGTAGCGCTCGCGCAGCCGGGAGATGTGCCCGGCCACCGTCCGTTCGCTCAGGCCCAGCCGGGTCGCCACCGCCCGCTGGGTCAGCCCCTTGGCCAGCAGGCGGCCGACCCGGTCCCCGGCGGTCCTGGTGACCCGCTGGGGGCCGAGCTCGCGCCACTGGACGATGTCGGCCCGCTCCCAGTCGCGTTCGAACAGCCGGACCAGGAAGTGCACGGTGGCGGGGTCGGAGAGCAGCACCGCGCGGCTGTGGTCCTCGGCGGCCGGGATCACGGCCACCGCCCGGTCCACGATGATCATCCGCTGGAAGGGCTCGTCCAGGACCCTGACCTCGGCGCCGTGGGCGGTGAGGTCGAGGGCGTAGGCGACGGCGGCCGGCTCGCCGAGCACCAGCGGCTGGTAGAGCGTGCGCATCCGGGCGTCCCGGCGCAGCAGGGCGAGGTCCTGCCGGCGGGTCAGCTCCATCGACTCGGGCTGGCGCGATCCGGGCTGCACGGTGAGCAGCTCCCGCTGGCACTCGGAGACCAGCTCGGCGATCCGGTGGCGGATCCGCTCGCGCCCGTCCACGTAGCTCACGTGGTCGCGGGCCTCCGGCTCCCTGGGCAGCGCGTCGTAGGCGCGGGTGAGCGAGGCGAGGCGTTCGGGCAGCCGTTCGGCCTCCAGCAGCAGTCCGGTGGCCTGTGACCGGAGATCGGCGCCCACCCGGTCGCCGACCAGGCGCGGGCTGACCGCCACGTAGGAGCGGTCCATCGGGTGGGGCATCACCAGGCCGATCCGGACCAGTTGGTCCAGGCTCGCCCGGTCGGCGGCGGTGACGCCCTGGCTGGGGATGCGGCCGCCCTCGGCGAGGATGGCGAGGTAGAGCTGGCGGGCGGGCTCGTCCGGCACCCCGGAGCCACCGGTACTGGTCTCCGCAGCCATGACGTGTTCCCCCTGCCGACCTCGTCCGGAGCCGGATCATGATCGCAGCAGGCCGGCGGTCCCAGCGGGCCGAACCACGGGGCCGGCAGCAGCCCCCTACCTGCGCGCCCCCCGGGGCCAGTGCGCGGTGCGCTCTGAAACCCCGGGAGACCCGCCGGTGTTACACAAGGCCACGGTGCTTTCGGTGAGGCGGAGCAGCAACGCCTCACCGACTCCGGTTCCCGGGGGCCATCACCACACATGGCGTCCCGGCCGGCGCTCCTCCCCCTGGTGCGTGGTGCAGCAACACCTGTCACACCTCGGGAGGAGCAAGTCACCTTCATCGGGCTGCGGCTGCCCGGCGACCTGGCGTGTCACCACCTTCACAGTGTGACGCGCGGGGAACAAGTGCTGCCCTGTTGCAGGTTCCCGCAAGTGCAGAAACCTGCAACGGTGGTGGGCAATCGAGGGTTTCTCCCGCGTGCGACTTTCACCCCGCTCACACATTTCCGGATGGCCGACCGATCGTTCGCCGGAGTGGAACGTGCCGCTCCCGAAACGCCCTCCCGAAACCCTCGCCGGACACCCGTTCCGCGGGAATTCGATCGGGCACCCAAAGGTCTACGCGCGTATCCTCCGGGTCGGCCGGACCTGCCGGATTCCAACAGAACGACCCAGGGCTGCGGGCCGGCGACGCGCGTCCGGCCGGCCCTGGCCGTTGGATCGTGATCGATTCTGGTTGATCACGGTGAGTGGTCCGCGACGGTCCGGCGCATGACAGCCGTCGCGACACCGCCCCCCGCGGGCCGTCCCAATTCTTCCGGAAAGGCACAGGCCAGTGGGGGGACGGCAGCAGGGCGACGCAGCACGGCAACGGCCCTCCGCGGGCCGCGGGAATTCCGTTCCGCCGCCCCGCCGCGCGACCACCGGAAAACGAGCGGCGGAAGTTCCGGATTCAGTCGGCCGGAAGCATGAATTCCGGCATTCCGCGACCGGCCGGCTCACCGCGCCAGCAGCCGACCGCCCGCCAGTGCGGCCACCGTCCGCGCGCCCGTCACGGCCCAGGCCGCGACCAGCAGGACGAACAGCCCGACCGCGACGGCGGTGAAGCCGCCGAAGCCGGTGTGCCGGGCCAGGCCGGCGGACCCGGTGACCACCGTGCCGACCGGGAAGGTGAACGCCCACCAGGTCATCCCGAACGGCATCCCGGCCCGCCAGGCGCGCAGATTGGCCGCCGCCGCGACCAGCAGCCACAGCAGGGCGAAGCCCAGCACCGCCACCCCGAACAGCACGGCCAGGTGCAGCGCGGACGGTCCGAGCCCCGGAGCGGCCACCCGGGCGGCGTCGGCGAGCTGGTTGACGGCCGTGGTGGACTGCCCGAGCGGCCCGAGCACCAGGAACAGCGTGGGGGTCAGCACCGGCGCCGCCACCTTGCTGTGCACCAGGCCGGCGAAGACCACCGGCAGGACGGCGAGCACCGCCAGCATCGAGGCCCCGAACAGTGCGTAGCAGCCGTAGAGCATGGCCGTCCTGGCCGTGCCCGCCGCCAGGTGCGGGACGAGCGCCGGGCCGAGGGCGGCGGCCACCATCGGGGCGACCACCGGCAGCAGCCAGGTGGGGTCGGCGCGCAGCGCGGACAGCCGGTGCCGGGTGATCATCAGCGCCGGGATGCCGACCGCCACCGCGACGGCGTAGCAGGTGCCGGCGGTCCACAGCACCAGGTCGACGGCGACCGCCGGCCCGGAGCCGATCAGCGGGGCGCCGACCGCCAGGGTGCCGTAGCCGACCGCGAGCAGGGCCATCGGCGGGCAGCCGTAGAAGACCGCCGCGGCGGGGTCGTCCAGCAGTTGGGCCCGGGCCGCCGCTCGGTGCCGCACCAGGTGCGCGGCGCGGGCCGGGACCAGCACCAGCAGCAGGGCCAGCGACAGCACCCAGGCCGCCCGCGCCAGCCCGGTCAGGCCGGGGACGGAGACCGGCAGCGCGGCGGCGGCGTTGCCGACGATCGCGGTGCCCATCACCGTCGCGTACCAGTTGGGCCCGAGCCCGCCGAGGTCGAACCGGCGGGCGCCGGCGAGCCCCCGGCCGGCGGCGGGCCGCGCGGCGGGGGTGGTGGGGAGGGTGGAGGTGGCCATGGCACCACCGTGCCGGGCCGGCCGGCGTCCCGGTAGCGACCGACGGCCTATGGGGACATAACCTGGCTGTATGACTCTCTCCCCGCACGTCCCCGAGATCGGCGCGCTGGAACTGCTGCTCGCGGTGGTGCGGTTGGGCAGCGTGGGGCGGGCGGCGGCCGAGCTGGGCGTCAGCCAGCCGGCGGCCAGCGCCCGGATCAAGGGGATGGAGCGACAGATCGGGGTCGCCCTGCTGGAGCGTTCACCGCGCGGCTCCCGGCCGACCGAGGCCGGCCGGCTGGTGGTCGAGTGGGCCCGCGGTGTGGTGGAGGCCGCCCAGGCGCTGGACGCCGGGATCGACGCGCTGCGCGGGCGCCGCGACGCCCGGCTGCGGGTGGTGGCGAGCCTGACCGTCGCGGAGTACCTGATGCCGGGCTGGCTGCTGGCCCTGCACCAGGCCATCCCGGGCACCGCGGTGACCCTGCGGACGGCCAACTCCGCCGATGTCGCGGCACACGTCCTGGCCGGTGACGCGGACCTCGGTTTCGTCGAGGGCCCGCACACCCCGCCGGGGCTGTCCGGGGCGGTAGTGGCGGCCGACCGGCTGGTGGTCGTGGTGGCACCCGGCCACCCCTGGGCCCGCCGGCGCGCCCCGCTCACCGGCCCGGAGCTGGCCGGCACCGCCCTGGTACTGCGCGAACCGGGTTCGGGCACCCGCGAGGTGCTGGACCAGGCCCTGGCCCCGTACGGCGGGACGGCGGCGCCGCGGCTGGAACTGGCCTCGTCGACCGCGCTCAAGGCGGCCGCCATGACCGGCGCCGGCCCGGTCTGCCTGAGCGAACTCGCGGTGGTGGAGGAGCTGGCCACCCGCCGGCTGGTCGAGGTCCCGCTGGCCGGGGTCGACCTGCACCGCCCGCTGCGGGCGGTCTGGCCCTCCGGTCAGCGTCCGGCGGGCCCGGCCCGGGAGCTGCTCGGACTGACCCGCAAACTGCCCCGGCGAGGCTAGATTCAGAAAGTTGAGTGGAATAGACTCAACTTAGTGCATGCTGGAGTCAGCAGGGTCGGCGCGGCCACAGCGCCCGGCACGGAAGAGACAGACCACAGAGAGGGGCACGACAGCAGTGGATGCCAGCAAGTTCACCAGCAAGACACAGGACGCCCTGTCCGCCGCGATCCGGCAGGCCGGCGCCGCAGGCAACCCGGACGTCAAGCCGGTGCACATCCTGCTGGCGCTGCTGGAGCAGCCCGAGGGGATCGCCCGGCCGCTGCTGGAGGCCGTCGGGGCGGACGCCGCCGCCGTCCTCGCGGGCGCCCGCCGCCGGCTGGCGGAACTGCCCAGCGCACAGGGCTCCACGGTGGCCGCGCCGCAGCTCGCCCGCGACACCCTGGCCGTCCTGGAGGAGGCCGGCCGGCGCGCCGCCGACCTGGACGACCAGTACCTGTCCACCGAGCACCTGCTGGTCGGTCTGGCCGCCGAGGGCGGCGCGGTGGCCGACCTGCTGAAGCGGCACGGCGCCACCGCCAAGGCGCTGCTGGCCGCCTTCAAGGACGTCCGCGGCAGCGCCCGGGTGACCTCCCCCGACCCGGAGGGCACCTACAGGGCGCTGGAGAAGTACGGCGCCGACCTGACCCAGGCCGCCCGGGACGGCAAGCTCGACCCGGTGATCGGACGGGACCAGGAGATCCGCCGGGTGGTACAGGTGCTCTCCCGCCGGACCAAGAACAACCCGGTCCTGATCGGCGACCCCGGCGTCGGCAAGACCGCCGTCGTGGAGGGCCTGGCCCAGCGGATCGTCGCGGGCGACGTGCCCGAGTCACTGCGCGGCAAGCGCCTGGTCTCGCTCGACCTGAGCGCGATGGTCGCCGGCGCCAAGTACCGGGGCGAGTTCGAGGAGCGGCTGAAGGCCGTCCTGAACGACATCAGGGCCAGCGACGGCCAGGTCATCACCTTCATCGACGAGCTGCACACCATGGTCGGCGCGGGCGCCGGCGGCGACTCCGCGATGGACGCGGGGAACATGCTCAAGCCGATGCTGGCCCGCGGCGAGCTGCGGATGGTCGGCGCCACCACGCTCGACGAGTACCGCGAGCGGATCGAGAAGGACCCGGCGCTGGAGCGCCGCTTCCAGCAGGTGCTGGTCGGCGAGCCGAGCGTCGAGGACACCATCGCCATCCTGCGCGGCCTCAAGAGCCGCTACGAGGCCCACCACAAGGTGGAGATCTCGGACGCCGCGCTGGTCGCCGCCGCCACCCTGTCCAACCGGTACATCACCGCCCGCTTCCTGCCCGACAAGGCGATCGACCTGGTCGACGAGGCGGCCTCCCGGCTCCGGATGGAGATCGACTCCTCCCCGGTCGAGATCGACGAACTCCAGCGCTCCGTCGACCGGTTGCGGATGGAGGAGCTCGCCCTGGAGAAGGAGTCGGACCCGGCCTCGGTCGACCGGCTCACCCGGCTGCGGCGCGATCTGGCCGACAAGCAGGAGCAGTTGAGCACCCTCAACGCCCGCTGGGAACAGGAGAAGAAGTCCCTCAACCGGGTCGGCGAGCTCAAGGAGCGCCTGGACGATCTTCGCGGCGCCCTGGAACGCGCCCAGCGGGACGGCGACTTCGAGCGCGCCTCCAAGCTGATGTACGCCGAGATCCCCTCCGCCGAGAAGGAGTTGACCGACGCCCAGGAGCGGGCGGCGGACGAGGACGCCAGCACCTCGATGGTCAAGGAGGAGGTCGGACCGGACGACGTCGCCGACGTGGTCGCCTCCTGGACGGGCATCCCGGCCGGCCGGCTGCTGGAGGGCGAGAGCGCCAAGCTGCTCCGGATGGAGGAGGAGCTCGGCAGGCGCCTGATCGGCCAGAGCGAGGCCGTCCGGGCCGTCTCGGACGCCGTCCGCCGCACCCGCTCCGGGATCGCCGACCCCGACCGGCCGACCGGCTCCTTCCTCTTCCTCGGCCCGACCGGCGTCGGCAAGACCGAACTCGCCAAGGCCCTGGCCGACTTCCTCTTCGACGACGAGCGGGCGATGGTCCGGATCGACATGAGCGAGTACGGCGAGAAGCACTCGGTCTCCCGCCTGGTCGGCGCCCCGCCCGGCTACGTCGGCTACGAGGAGGGCGGCCAGCTCACCGAGGCCGTCCGCCGGCGCCCGTACAGCGTGGTGCTGCTGGACGAGGTGGAGAAGGCCCACCCCGAGGTCTTCGACGTGCTGCTCCAGGTGCTGGACGACGGCCGCCTCACCGACGGCCAGGGGCGGACGGTCGACTTCCGCAACGCCATCCTGATCCTCACCTCCAACCTGGGCAGCCAGTACCTGGTCGACCAGACCACCCCCCAGGAGCGGAAGAAGGAGCTGGTGCTGGACGCCGTCCGCGCCGCCTTCAAACCGGAGTTCCTGAACCGGCTCGACGACATCGTGGTGTTCGACCCGCTGGGCACCGCCGAGCTGAGCCGGATCGTCGACCTCCAGGTCGCCCGGCTGGCCCAGCGGCTGCGGGACCGCCGGCTGACCCTGGAGGTCACCGAGGCGGCCCGGGACTGGCTGGCCCTCACCGGCTACGACCCGGCGTACGGCGCCCGGCCGCTGCGACGGCTGGTGCAGTCGGCGATCGGCGACCAGCTGGCCAGGGCGATCCTCTCCGGCCAGGTGCACGACGGCGACACCGTGGTGGTCGAGCGCGACGACGAGGGCGACCGCCTGTCCGTGGCCTCGCGCCCGTCGCTGGTGAAGTGACCGGACGGCGGGCCCGGCCCCCGTCACCGGGCCCGCCGGTCCCGTCGCGCTCCGCGGTCGGACACTTCGCCCGGAGCGTGATCACGAAGCCCTGCGCTCCCTGTGCCGCGGGCCACCGATGAGGCAGGATGGAGAGGTAAGCAGGGCGGCCCCACGTGGACAGCCACCCTCGTGAACCGTGAAGGGACCCCCCGTGAGCATTGACCCGTCCTCGATCCCGTCGTTCGGCGCGCCCAAGCCCCCGCAGGGTGGCGGCCAGCCCGGGGGTCCGGCCGGTCCGCCGCCGGTGATCGTCCCGGACCAGGCGCTGGTCACCCAGCTCCTCGACCAGATGCAGCTCAAGCACGTGGTGGACGAGGAGGGCGACCTCACCGCGCCGTGGGAGGGTTTCCGCGTCTACTACATGTTCCGCGGTGAGCAGAAGGAGCTCTTCGCGGTCCGCGCCTTCTACGACCGCGCCTACCCGCTGGAGCAGAAGGCCGAGATCCTCGACCTGATCGACGAGTGGAACCGCGAGACCCTCTGGCCGAAGGTCTACACCCACACTCATGAGGACGGCGTGGTCCGTCTGATCGGCGAGTCCCAGATGATCATCGGGACCGGCGTCAACCTGGACTACTTCGTCTCCACCACCGCCAACTGGACCCAGGCCTCGGTCGGCTTCGAGCAGTGGATCGTCGAGCGCCTCGGCCTGCAGAAGGAGATCGAGGGCGAGGAGGAGGGCGGCGACGACGCCTCCTCCGACGAGAACTGACCCCACCGCGCACCCCGCACGGCCCGTCCCCCCTCGCCGGGGAGGCGGGTCGTCGTGCGTCCACGGGCCGCCCGGCCGGCCCGCCGCGCGCACGGCGGGCTTGTCCCCCACCGGTCACGGCGTCGAAGATGAGCCCGACGACGAGCTGAGGAGCCCGGAATGAGCGAGCGGCCGCTGCTGAACCGCAGGTTGAACGGTCTTGGCACGACGATCTTCGCGGAGATGTCGGCCCTGGCCACCACGACCGGTTCGATCAACCTCGGTCAGGGCTTCCCGGACACCGACGGACCCGCGTCGGTGGCCAGGGCCGCCGCCGACGCCGTACTGACCGGCCGCGGCAACCAGTACCCGCCCGGCCCCGGCATCCCCGAGCTTCGCACCGCCGTCGCCGAGCACCAGCAGCGGTTCTACGGCCTGGCCCACGACCCCGACACCGAGGTGCTGGTCACCGCCGGTGCCACCGAGGCGATCGCCGCCGCACTGCTCGCCCTGCTGGAGCCCGGCGACGAGGTGATCGCCTTCGAGCCGTTCTACGACTCCTACGCCGCCTGCATCGCGATGGCCGGCGCGACCCGCGTCCCGCTCACCCTGCACGCCCCGTCCTTCCGCCCCGACCTGGACGAGCTGCGGGCGCTGGTCACCCCGCGCACCCGCCTGCTGCTGATCAACACCCCGCACAACCCGACCGGCACCGTGCTGACGCCCGAGGAACTCGCCGCCATCGCCGAGCTGGCCGTCGAGCGCGACCTGCTGGTGGTCACCGACGAGGTCTACGAGCACCTGGTGTTCAGCGGCGGCCACCACCCGATCGCCGCCCTGCCCGGCATGCGCGAGCGCACGGTCTCGATCTCCTCGGCCGGCAAGACCTTCTCCTTCACCGGCTGGAAGGTCGGCTGGGTCACCGCGAGCGCGCCGCTGGTCGCGGCCGTCCGCACGGCCAAGCAGTACCTGACGTACGTCAGCGCCGGCCCGTTCCAGTACGCGGTGGCCGAGGCGCTGCGGCTGCCCGACACGTACTTCGACACCCTGCGCGCCGACCTGACCCGCAAGCGGGACCTGCTCTCCGACGGGCTGTCAGCCGCCGGGTTCCAGGTCTTCAGGCCCGAGGGCACGTACTTCATCACCACCGACATCACCCCGCTGGGTGAGAAGGACGGCCTGGAGTTCTGCCGCTCACTGCCGGAGCGCTGCGGGGTGGTCGCCATCCCCAACGTCGTCTTCTACGACAACACCGACGCCGGCCGCAGCCTGGTCCGCTTCACCTTCTGCAAGCAGGACGACGTGCTCCGGGAAGCGGTGGCCCGGCTGCGCCGGCTCTGACCCCGGCCGGCTACTGCGGGGCCAGTGGCATCGCGTCGAACCCGTCGAAGAGGTACGCGTACACCTGGGCCCGGTAGGCGGTCAGCTCGCGCTCATCGGGGAACCGCACGTAGGTGAGGCCGTACCACTGGTCCACCGTCATCGGCTTGTTGCGCACGAGGTGGAGCAGACCGGCCTTGACGGTGTCGCGGTAGTCCGGCCACGCCCGGTCGAAGGTCTCGCGCAGCAGCCCGAGGTCGTCGACCGCCTCCACGCCCAGCATCCCGGCGCAGAAGTTCACGAACCGCCGGTCGACCCCCGGCACGTCAAGACCGAGGTCGGCCAGCGCGACGGTCGTCGGGTCGGTGGGGCCCCCCGGGTGCGGGTACAGCGTGGTGTTCCAGAGCTGCTCCTCGTCCGCCGGCCCGGCGGCGGAGGCGCCCTCGTAGGCTCCGCCGAGGTTCTTGATCAGCACATCGGTGTCGTCGTGGGTCTCCGTCATGCCCCGGGCGAACTCCCGGACGTGCTCGGCCCACTCGCGCAGCTCGTCCTCGTCCACATCGGGCCAGTTGAGGCCCGTCAAGTCCATGATCCAGACAAGCTCGGACGGTAGGTCGATCGACAAACCAGGCCTCCCCCTCGGCTCCCCCGCATGCCACGTGCCGAACGGATGGACGAACCGGCGGTCCACGTGGCTCCGGGTCGGGCCGACCACCTGACGGGCCGCCACCGCGCGATCCGGGGCCGCCGTTCGGTGGAAGTGCGGCGATCCCTCCCCGGTCACGAACGCCACCGCGCACGGGGGCGCACACCTGGCGCGCGCGGCGCGTGCGCGTAGGCACGGAGCGCACAATGAGCAAGGTCCGTCCCGAGGGCGATCACATCAGATCCGGCACTGCGCCCAGAACGGTGAATGCTTGACAAAGATGGGTAAATCCCTGACGGACCCGGAGAATTCGTGCTTCTCTGCTGCTGAATCTCCAGCCGGAATCCTTCCTTCCACGGTCGGCCGCGTCCTAG
Source organism: Kitasatospora sp. NBC_00374 (assembly GCF_041434935.1). NCBI lineage: Bacteria > Bacillati > Actinomycetota > Actinomycetes > Kitasatosporales > Streptomycetaceae > Kitasatospora > Kitasatospora sp. NBC_00374. Next base: position 4,320,767 of record NZ_CP107964.1, read on the forward strand.
ACCGCACAGCTCCGAACAACCCCGCCACCAGGCCGGGTCCGGTGCTGCACGGGCCGGCGCGCACGGAGCTGAAACGCGGAGCCCCAGCATGCTCACCACACTGCAGACCTCCTACACGGACACCCGCGCCGGCGACCTGGCCTGGTGCCTGGGCGGCGAACCGCTGCCGGCCCTGGCCGTCCGCGACCTGAGCCTCGACCACCTGTCCGGCCCCGCCCGGGACGGCGGCGGAGGTCCGGCCGAGGGCCGCTCCCGCGGCACCCTGCAGCTGCGCCTGCTGGGCGCGTCGCACCAGGTCGTGCTGGCCGCCGGTCCCGGCGAATGCCTGGAGACCGTCGCCTGCCTGCCCGGCCGGAGGACTCCGCTGCCGGCCCGGGTGGCCGAGCAGGTGGCGGGCTGGGAGTACGAGTTCGCGGCCCGGATCGAGGAGTTGCCGCCGCACGTCTTCGCCGCCCGCGCCCAGGAGCTGCTCTCCCTGGTGGAGGGGCATCCGCACGCGCTGGCCGGGGTCTTCCCGGGGGATCCGAGCGCGTTCACCGCGCTGGTGGCCCACTGCGAGGAGAGACGGGTGCTCTGGCGCACCTGGCACGCGTACCCGCAGGAGGGGCGGCTGGTCTGCACCCGCTCCTCGCTCGTGGTCCGCTGACACTCGAACACCGACCAACGGGTCACCGACCGGCACACGATTGCGAATTGTCAACGCGTCGTCCGAGCTGTCCACCATATGGGTGCAGCTATCGGTGTCGGTTCTCGCCTAGCGTTTGTTCATGATCAGCCATTCGGCCGGAAAGCCCGCCGACCCGGACCTCGACACCCCGCCCGACACCGCCCCGACCGGGGAGTCGGGCGCTCGGGCGATCCGCGCGCGGACGGATCCGAGATCCCGGAGGCGCGCGCGGTCCGCCCGGCCGATAGTCCTGCTGGCCGCCTTCGTCTGCGCGGCCTGCGGTCTGGTGTACGAGCTGGAACTGGTCGCCCTGGGCGGCTACCTGCTGGGCGACTCGGTGGCCCAGACCTCGGTGGTGCTCTCCGTGATGGTCTTCGCGATGGGCCTCGGCTCGCTGCTCGCCAAGCGGCTCACCTGCCGCCCGGCGACCTTCTTCGCCGTGGTCGAGTGCGCGCTCGCCCTGGTCGGCGGGCTCTCGGTGCTGGCGCTCTACGCCGCCTGGGCCTGGCTGGAGACCTACCGGGCCACCACCACCGCCCTGGTCGGCACCACGCTGGTGATCGGGGTGCTGATCGGCGCGGAGATCCCGCTGCTGATGACGCTCATCCAGCGGATCCGGCGGGAGGAGGCCGGCCGGGCCGCGGCCGACCTGTTCGCCGCCGACTACGTGGGCGCCCTGGTCGGCGGCCTGACCTTCCCCTTCCTGCTGCTGCCCGCCTTCGGCCAGGCCACCGGCGCCCTGGTCACCGGCGGCGTGAACGCGGTGGCGGGCGCCGCCGTGGTGCTCTGGCTGTTCCGCGAGGAGCCCTCTCCCCGCACCCGGGTGCTGCTGTGGACCGGCTGCGGGCTGGTGCTGGCCGTCCTGGCCGCGGCCGCGGCCTGCACCGGGGCGATCGAACGGGTCGCCCGGCAGGCGCTGTACGGCGCTCAGGTCCGGCTGGCCACCCAGAGCCGCTACCAGGAGATCGTGCTGACCGGCGCCTCCCGCCCGGCCGACCCGCGGGTGCCCGAGCAGCGGCCCGCCACCGGCCCCGCCGGCCCGCTGGAACTCTTCCTGGACGGCCGCCCGGTGGTGTGCGGCCCGGACGAGTACCGGGACCACGAGGCCCTGGTGCACCCCGCCCTCGCGGGGCGGCCGAACGCCCGGGTGCTGCTGCTCGGCGGGGACGGGCTGGCGCTGCGTGAGGTGCTGCGGCACCCCTCGGTCCGCTCGGTGCTCGTGGTGGAGCGCGACCCGGCCCTCAGCGAGCTGGCCCGCCGCGACCCGGCGCTGTCCGCGCTGAACGAGCACGCCCTGGACGATCCCCGGGTCCGGCTGCTCAACGCCGAGCCGCTGAACTGGCTGCGCGCCGGGACCGAACCCTTCGACGTGATCATCTCCGACCTGGCCGGGCAGTCCCGCGACGCCCGGTACCGCTCCCTGGAGTTCTTCGGCCTCGCGGCCCACCGGCTGGCACCCCAGGGCCGGATCGCCGTCCGGACCGGGCCGGTCGGCGCCGACCTGTGGACGGCCGAGGCGGGCCTGCGCGCGGCCGGGCTCGGCACCGTCCCGTACCAGGGCGGCCCGGGCACGGACCGGGCCTGCGGCAGCACCCGCCGTCCCCCGGCATCCGCCTTCGTCCTGGCCGGGCGGACGCGGCCGGCCCTGGAGCTGGCGCCCGACGGCCCGCGCCCGCGCTCGCTCACCGCGGACGGCCTGCGGGCCGCGGCCGACGCACTGGCGGCCCGCCGCCCGGCCGCGGGCCCGGCGCCGCAGCGGCTGGTCGGCTGACGGCCGCGCGGCGGGTGCGGCGAGGGCGGCGGACGGATGGCTCCGTTGGTGTACCGCTCGAGCTCCCGGGCGGTCCAACCTCGTCGCAAGTCTCCGCAGCGGCCGACCGGGTCGGTAGGCTCGCAGGTATGGAGCATGAGGTTGTCGTCCCACTGTCGGCCGAGGCCGTCCGGCAGGCCCTGGCCGATCGGGAGCTGGTGGCCGGCTGCGTGCCGGGCCTGACGATCGCGCCGGAGGAGTCCTCCGAACATCGGCTCGGCGGCCGGTTCAGGCTGCGGATCGGCGGCTCCACCATCACCTACGGCGGCCACCTGGACATCTCCGGGTGGCAGGACGACGAGCTGGGCGTCCGGCTCACCGCCGACGAGGTGCGCGGCAGCGGGACGCTCGCGGTGACGGTCCGGGTCACCCTGCGGGAGGCGCCGGACGGTACCGGCACCCGGCTGGCGCTGGCCGCCACGGCCGCGGTGAGCGGGCGGCTGTCGGAGTTCGACCCCGGCGTGCGGACCGCCGCCGGGCGCCGGCTGCTGGAGCGCAGCGCCACCGCCTTCGCCGCCCGCGCGGGCGAGCCGGCCGAGGCCGCGCCGTCGGAGCCCGAGGAGCCGGAGGAGCCCTCGGCCACCGTGGTGTACCTGGAGGACCACGCGGCCGAGCGGGACCTCGACGACGACCTCTCGGATCTGATCTCCTTCTCCGACGCCGACCATCCGACCGGCCAGGGCCCCGAGCTGCCGTACGACCCGGAGCCCGTGCTGGCCGGCCCGGTCCGCCGCAGCATCGTCGGGCGCTCGGCCGAGGAGGTCGACCACGCCCCGCCGCGCGGCCGGTACGCGCCCGCCGCGCCGGCCCACAGCGCCCGAGCCCGGGCGGCCACCCGCTGGGGCGGCGTGGAGCCGACCCTGCTGTCCGGTTCGGGCGGCGAGCGCAGCGCGATCCCGTGGGTGATCGGCGGCGGAGTGGCCCTGCTGGGCGGCGCCGTGGTGCTGGTCCGGGCGCTGCGCCGGCGCTGACGGCGCGACGGGCCCGGCCGTGCGGCACCCCCTAGACTGACTGCTCATGAGCAACGACCGCGACGCCCTGCTGGCGCAGATCAAGAACAAGGCCGTCGTGCACGGCAAGGTCACCCTCTCCTCCGGGCTGGAGGCCGACTACTACGTCGACCTGCGCCGGATCACGCTGGACGCCGAGGCGGCGCCGCTGGTCGGCGCGGTCATGCTGGACGCCACGGCGGACCTGGAGTACGACGCGGTGGGCGGCCTGACCCTGGGCGCCGACCCGGTCGCGGCCGCGATGCTGCACGCCGCCGCCGCCCGCGGCCGCAAGCTGGACGCCTTCGTGGTCCGCAAGGCCGGCAAGGCGCACGGCCTGCAGCGCCGGATCGAGGGCCCCGACGTGAAGGGCCGCCGGGTGCTGGCGGTCGAGGACACCTCCACCACCGGCGGCTCGGTGCTGACCGCGGTCGAGGCGCTGCGCGAGGCGGGCGCCGAGGTCGTCGGCGTCGCGGTGATCGTGGAGCGCGGCGCCGCCCCCGCGATCGAGCAGGCCGGCCTGCCGTACGTCACCGCGTACACCCTGGACGACCTCGACCTGGGCTGAGCCCGGGCCCGGTCCGCTTCACCCGTCCGTCCCAACGGCCGGTGTTTCACGTGAAACAACGTGCGGCACCGGCCGTCGGTGTACCCGGCCCGTCGACCGATGGATCGCGGACCATGCCAGAACGGGACAAACCGGTCGGCCGGTGCGATTCTCGGCCCATGACGACGCTCCCCTTCGAGGACACCGAAGACTTCTCCGACGCCGAGCGCGGGCTCGTCGACACCCTCTCCCCCGCGGTCGTCACCGCCGCCGACGGCCGGGTGGTCTGGGACAACGACGCCTACGCGTTCCTCGATCGGGACTGCCCCGCGACCGCCCACCCCAGCCTGTGGCGCCAGGGGCAGCTGGCGGCCAAGCAGGGCCTGTTCGAGGTCACCGAGGGGATCTACCAGGTCCGCGGGCTCGACCTCTCCAACATGACCCTGGTCGAGGGCGACCGCGGCGTGATCGTCATCGACCCGCTGATCTCCGCCGAGACGGCCGCCGCCGCGCTCGCGCTCTACCGCCGCAACCGCGGCGACCGGCCGGTCACCGGCCTGATCTACACCCACTCGCACGGCGACCACTTCGGCGGTGCCCGCGGCGTCCTGCCGCACGGCCACGAGCCGGTTCCGGTCCTCGCACCGGCCGGGTTCCTGGAGCACGCCGTCAGCGAGAACATCTACGCCGGCACCGCGATGGCCCGGCGCGCGGTCTACATGTACGGCGCCCAGCTGCCGAAGGCGCCGGACGGCCAGATCGGCTGCGGCCTCGGCATGACCACCTCCACCGGCACCATCACCCTCGTCCCGCCCACCGTGGACATCACCCGCACCGGGCAGGAAGAGGTGCTCGACGGGGTGCGGATCGTCTTCCAGCTCACCCCCGGCACCGAGGCCCCGGCGGAGATGAACTTCCACTTCCCGCAGCACCGGGCCCTGTGCCTGGCCGAGAACGCCACCCACAACATGCACAACGTGCTCACCCTGCGCGGCGCGGTGGTCCGCGACGCGCGGGTGTGGGCGCACTACCTCGACGAGGCGCTCCAGCTGTTCGGCGCCTCCTCCGACGTCTCCTTCGCCTCGCACCACTGGCCGACCTGGGGCGCCGAGAAGATCGCCGGCCACCTCACCCGGCAGCGCGACCTCTACGCCTACCTGCACGACCAGAGCCTGCGGCTGCTCAACCGGGGCCTCACCGGCCCGGAGATCGCCGAGGAGATCAAGCTGCCGCCGGCGCTGGAGCGCTCCTGGGCCCTGCGCGGCTACTACGGCTCGCTCAGCCACAACGTCAAGGCGGTCTACCAGCGCTACATGGGCTGGTACGACGGCAACCCGGCCAATCTCTGGCCGCACCCGCCGGTGGCCCAGGCGAAGCGGTACGTGGACGTGCTCGGCGGCATCGAGGCGACCGTCGCCAAGGCCCAGGGGTACGCGGACACCGGCGACCTGCGGTTCGCCGCGACCCTGCTCGACCACGCGGTCTTCGCCGAACCCGGCCACCGCCCCGCCCGGGACGCCCTGGCGGCCGTCTACGACCGGCTCGGCCACGGCGCCGAGAACGGCACCTGGCGCAACTTCTACCTGACCGCCGCCATGGAGCTGCGCGGGACGCTCGCCACCGTCGACCTCGACCCCGCCAACCCGGAGATGGCGGCGGCCCTCACCGTCGACCAGCTGATCGACTCGATCGCGATCCGGGTGGACGGTCCGCGGGCCTGGGACGCCGCACTCACCATCGACCTGCGGGTCACCGACCAGCGGCGCGACTGGCGGCTGACCCTCTCCAACGGCGCGCTGACCCACCGCAGCGCCCCCGCCGGGCGGCCGCTCGGCGACGGTCCCGCCGCCCTCACGCTCACCCTCACCCGACCTCAGCTGCTCGCCCTGCTCGCGGGCGCCGAACCGGACGGCGTCGAACACAGCGGCGACCCCAGCGCGCTGGCCACCCTGATCTCCTACCTGGACACCCCGGAGACCGACTTCCCGATCGTCACGCCCTGACTCCCGCCGCGGGTCCCGGCCCGGGCCCACGGTGTCCGGACCGGGACGCACGGGCCGGCGCCGCACGGGCGGACGACGGAGCCCCGGACACCCGCCGTGGGGTGTCCGGGGCTCCGTGTCGTGTCTCAGCCCTTGCGGTGGCGACCGCCGGCCACCGAGTGCTGCTGCTCCTCGTCGAACTCGACGGCCGCGCCGTTCCTCTTCTTCTTCCGCTCCCGCAGCACCTCGAAGATGATCGGCGAGATCGAGACCAGGATGATCAGCGCCATCGCCGGGATCAGGTACTTGTCGATCACCGGGGCCAGCGAGTCACCGGTGAAGTAGCCGATCAGCAGCATGGACTCGGTCCACAGCACACCACCGACCACGTTCCAGACGAAGAAGGTCTTCGCGGGCATCTCCAGGGTGCCGGCCACCGGGTTCAGGAAGGTGCGGACGACCGGGATGAAGCGCGCGATCACCACGGCCTTGGCCGGGCCGAACTTCTCGAAGTACTCCTCGGCCTTCACCACGAAGTCGCGCCGGAAGATCTTGGACTCCGGCTTGTCGAAGAGCTTCGGACCGAACCTCGCCCCGAGGAAGTGGCCGAGCTGTGCCCCGGCGACGGCGCAGATCGGGGCACCGATCAGCAGCACCGCGATCGGCAGCCGGGCCCCCTCCCCGAGCACCGAGGAGGCAGCGCCGGAGGCGGCCACACCGGCCAGGATCAGCAGGGAGTCACCGGGGAAGAAGAACCCGACCAGCAGGCCGGTCTCGGCGAAGATGATCGCGAGCAGTCCGATGGCGCCGAGAGACGAGATCAGCGACTTCGCATCGAGCACATTGACGGCGAGCTGGTTGAAGGTGTCCACGCGCGCAGGATAGCGCCCCCGGATTACCGGGGTCTTCCACGTGCCCGTCCGCCCCGGACCGTCGGGGCCTGCGGACATCCCCCGTCCCAAGTGGCGGGCCGCCGGGTGTCCCGAGGGCGGAGTCTGGGAAGATGACACTGGTGTCCGGTCCGCGGTCGTGGACCACCCTCTCCTCGTACCGCATGGACATCGTCGATCCTGGTACCACCAAGCCGTACCGCTGAGTCGCGTCGGCCCGGTGCCACACGTCGTACCACTGGCGTATTGAGCATCGGACAGCGTCGTCCGATCGCCCCACACCGACAGGAGCGGATTCGCATGCCCATCGCAACTCCCGAGGTCTACAACGAGATGCTCGACCGGGCCAAGGCGGGCAAGTTCGCCTACCCGGCCATCAACGTCACCTCGTCGCAGACGCTGCACGCCGCACTGCGCGGCTTCGCCGAGGCCGAGAGCGACGGCATCATCCAGATCTCCACGGGTGGCGCGGAGTTCCTGGGTGGCCAGCACAGCAAGGACATGGTGACCGGCGCCGTCGCGCTCGCCGAGTTCGCGCACATCGTGGCCGCCAAGTACGACGTCACCGTGGCTCTGCACACCGACCACTGCCCGAAGGACAAGCTGGACGGCTACGTCCGCCCGCTGCTGGCGATCTCCGCCGAGCGCGTCGCCCAGGGCCGGAACCCGCTGTTCCAGTCGCACATGTGGGACGGCTCCGCCGAGACCCTGGCCGACAACCTCGCCATCGGCAAGGAGCTGCTGGCCCAGGCCGTCGCCGCCAAGATCATCCTTGAGGTCGAGATCACCCCGACCGGCGGCGAGGAGGACGGGGTCTCGCACGAGATCAACGACGAGCTGTACACCACCGTCAACGACGCCGTCCGCACCGCCGAGGCCCTCGGCCTGGGCGAGCAGGGCCGCTACCTGCTGGCCGCGTCCTTCGGCAACGTGCACGGCGTCTACAAGCCGGGCAACGTCGTGCTGAAGCCGGAGCTGCTGCGCGAGCTGCAGGACGCGATCGGCAAGCAGTACGGCAAGACCGACCCGTTCGACTTCGTCTTCCACGGCGGCTCGGGCTCCACCGCCGAGGAGATCGCCACCGCGCTGGAGAACGGCGTCGTGAAGATGAACCTCGACACCGACACCCAGTACGCCTTCACCCGCCCCGTCGTGGACCACATGTTCCGCAACTACGACGGTGTGCTGAAGGTCGACGGCGAGGTCGGCAAGAAGAACACCTACGACCCCCGCACCTGGGGCAAGCTCGCCGAGGCCGGCATGGCCGCGCGCGTGCTCGAGGCCGCCCAGCAGCTGCGCTCCGCGGGCAACCGCATCAAGTAGGGCCGCTCGTCCGGTGCCCCCGTGCGGTCCGCCGCCCGGGGGCACCGGTATGTCCACTCCCTGGCCGGACAGTGGTTGACTGGGCCCATGAGCATTCACGAGAACCTGCTCGGCGGACCGCCGCCGACCCACCTGCCGGCCGAGACCGGCCCGCTGGAGCTGCTGGCCTCGGGTGCCACACCCGCCGAGGTCGCGGCCAAGTTCCCGACCTCCTCGCTCGCCTGGGCCCAGCTCGCCGACGACGCCTTCGTGGCCGGCCGGACCGTCGAGTCCTACGCCTACGCCCGTACCGGTTACCACCGCGGCCTGGACGCGCTGCGCCGGGCCGGCTGGAAGGGCCACGGCCCGGTGCCGTGGGAGCACGAGCCGAACCGCGGCTTCCTGCGCGCCCTGCACGCCCTGGCCCGCGCGGCCGGCGCGATCGAGGAGAAGGACGAGTTCGAGCGCTGCACGCAGTTCCTGCGCGACTCCTCGCCGACCGCCGCCGACACCCTCGGCTGACCGGCCGACACCACGTCGTCCGCCGCCCGGGTCCGCCCGGGCGGCGGACGTCCGTCTTTCCGGGGGCCGGCCGCCGCGGCCGCGCCCACCCGCGGAGATCAGTCGCGCCGGCCCGCGATCAGGCGGTCGGTGAAGGTGGCCAGCCGGCTGCCCTGGTAGCGGGCGGCGGCGAGCAGTTCCTCGGTCGGGGCGCCCGCCCCGGACGGGTGGGCCGCGCCGTAGGGGTTGCCGTAGGCGGCGAACACCGACGGGTCGGTGTAGCCGGGCGGGATGATGATGGTGCCCCAGTGGTACAGGGTGTTGTACAGCGCGAGCAGGGTGGACTCGTTGCCGCCGTGCACGTTCTGGGCGCTGGCGAAGGCGGTGGCCGGCTTGTCCTGGAGCTTGCCCTGGTACCAGAGGCCGCCGGTGGTGTCGAGGAACTGCTTGAGCTGCGCGGCGACGTTGCCGAACCGGGTGGGGGTGCCGAGCGCGTAGGCGTCGGCCCATTCCAGGTCCTCGTGCGAGGCGAGCGGGACGTCCGCGGTGGCGTCGAGGTGGGCCCGCCAGGCCGGGTTGGCGTCGATGGCATCGTCGGGCGCCAGCTCGGCGACCCGGCGCAGCCGGACCTCGGCGCCGGCCTTCGCGGCACCCTCGGCGACGGCCTCGGCCAGCTGGTGCACGCTGCCGGTGGCGGAGTAGTAGATGACTGCGACCTTGCTGGCCATGAGAGTTGCTCCCCCTGTGCGATGAGCTGCTGCCGGACGTGCGCTGATCAACTGTGCGGCACCCGGGTCGGCCCGCGGCAGGGTTTCCCGCCCGACCGTCCCGACTGCGTCAGGTCGACAGTAAAGCGGAACGCGCTCCGCTTTCAAGGGGTAACCGGAATGAGTTCCGGTTAGGCGTCGTCCGCCGGCCCGCAGAAGCCGTCCAGCAGGTCCCCCACCGCGGCCCTGATCTCCGCCCCGCTCATCCCCCGCCCCTCCCGCAGCCACTGCAACTGCTCCGCCGAGAGCGCCGCGAGCAGGGCGTCGGCGACGAAGCGCGGGTCCGACCCGGGCCGCACCCGGCCCAGCAGGAACGCCAGGTGGGCGTGGTACACCGAGTACGGGCCGCCCCGGAACCGCCCGGTCGGCGAGCTGCGCTCGGCGAGCAGCTGGAGCGCGTGCTGCTCCTGGATCCGGTCGACCAGGGCCAGGACGAAGGCCCGCAGCCGCACCCGCGCGGGCGCGTCCGGACCGAGCGGCGGGGGTCCGGTCATGAAGCCCGCCTGGAACTGCCGTTCCCGCTCGTCGAGCAGGGCGAGGAGCAGCCCCGTACGGTCACCGAAGCGGCGGTAGACCGTCCCGACACCGATGCCCGCCGCCTGGGCCACCTCGGCCACGGTCAGCCCCTCCGCGCCCTCATTGGCCAGGATCTCCGCCGCCACCTTGAGGATCTTGAGGCGGTTGCGCGCGGCGTCGGCCCGCTCGGGCGGTGCCTGCCCGGCCATCGGCAGCCGACCGGACAGCGGCTCCGGCGGGTTCGGGACCGGCCCCGGGGATCGGTTCACGGGGGCCTCCCAGCGTTTCGCGGATCGCCGAAACCCTATCGGACCGCCCTCGGCGGCCGGCCCCTGCGGCCCGCGCGGCGGAACCGGGCACTCCGCTCCCGCGTCCACCTCCATCGACGGGCCGGCCCACGACGCCGGGATACATACCGCGTATGTCGACATCCCCCGCACCTACGTGCGAGGGTGAGTACGACGCCACCGTGGTCACCGAGTTGACGGTCCGTCCTGCCATGTCGTCGAAGAGAGAGGGCCCGTAGTGCCTGCAGCCCCCGCCTCCAGGAGCACTCCCACCCGGAGCCGCCGACGCGCCAAGCCTCGACGGCGGCGCAGCCGGCTCGGCATGGGTGTCGCGCTGGTCGGTTCGCTGGCGGTGCTGGGCGCGGCGGCGGTGGCCCTCGGCAGCTCGGAGGGCACGCCGAGCGGGAGCGCGCCGAGCATGCAGGCCCGGTCCGTCCCGTCGGAGGCCGCGGAGCAGGTGGCGGAGAACCCCGCGCCCGTCCCCCCGGCCGGCACCCCGCCGCAGTCCGGCGCACCGCAGTCCACCCCGAGCGGCACCGTCACCCCGACCGGCACCTTCACCGCCGCCGCCGCCAACGGCCCGGCCGTCGGCAAGGGCACCATCCGGCGCTACAAGGTCGAGGTCGAGGAGGGCATCGGCATCGAGCCGCAGACCGCCGCGACCGAGGTGCAGGCCATCCTGGCCGACAAGCGCGGCTGGACGACGGACCGGCGCAACGGCTTCCAGCTGGTCGCCGACGGCACCTTCGACTTCACCGTCAGGATCGCCTCGCCGGAGACCGTCGACCGGATCTGCGCCAGCGGGGGCCTGGACACCAAGGGCGAGGTCAACTGCGACGTCGGCCGCCAGGTGATGGTCAACTCCAAGCGCTGGCAGACGGGTTCGCCGCAGTTCTCGGGCCCGATCGAGGAGTACCGGGCACTGATCATCAACCACGAGGTCGGCCACCGAATAGGCCACGGCCACGAGGCCTGCCCGGGCCCCGGCAAGCCCGCACCCGCGATGATGCAGCAGATCTACGGCCTCAACGGTTGCACGCCCAACGCCTGGCCGTACACCGCCGACGGCAGCTACATCAGCGGCCCGAGCATCCCGTAGTCCCGGTACCCGGCGGCCCGGCGCGCTCCACGGGACGCCGGCCCGCGGCCGGTGTCAGCGGGCCCGCACCGCCGCGATGCCGTCCGAAGTGCCGAGCACCAGCAGGCCGTCCGTGACCGCCAGCGCCCAGACCGGTGCGCCCAGCCGCAGGTCGAGCGGTTGCGCGCCGGGCCGGTACAGCCGGACCAGGCCGTCCGACCAGGCCGCCGCCACGGTCGGGCCGTCCGCGCCGCCCGCCGCGGCGACCGCGCTGACCACCCGGCCGCGCCGATCCAGCACCTCGGCCAGTGCACCACCGCCGGGCCGCCACAGCTGGACCGAGCCGTCGAACCCGCCGCTGACCAGAGCCGGCAGCGCGCCCTGCCAGGTGGCGGCCAGCGCGGTCACCGGGCCCAGGTGCGGGCCCTCGGTCAGCACCTCGCCGTCCGGCGCCCGCCAGTGCAGCCGGCCGCTCTCGTCGCCGAGGGCGGGCAGCGCGCCGGGCAGCGCGGCGACGGCGGCCACCGCGCTCGGGTCGGAGCCGACCCCGGCCCGCAGCGCGGCCAGCGCCTCGCCCGGACGGCTGTCGGCCTCGGCCGAGGACGGCACCACCGCGAGCTCGCCCCAGGAGTCCAGCAGCACCACGCTGCCGCCGGCCGTCACGGTCAGCCCGCGCAGCGGCTTGGGCCCGGGCGCGGGGAAGCGGGCCAGCGGGCGCCCGGAGGCGGCGTCCACGGTGCGCACCGTACCGCCGGGGTCGGCGAGCAGCAGCTGACCGGTGTACGGACCCGCGCCGAGCGCCAGCGAGGACACCGGACCGGGCCAGCCGAACGCGGAGTTGGGCCACATCGCCCAGGCGCAGTGCCACGGCGCGTCCACCTCCGCCAGCCGGGCCGCGGCCGCCTCGTCCAGCCCGATCAGCCTGGTCCGCAGCACCGCGGCGCGCACCCCGGGGTCGGGTTCCGCCACCAGCGCCGGCGCCGCCGCCTGCCAGAGCTCGGGCAGGCGGCCGCTCTCCCGGGAGAGCGCGGCGGAGACGGCCACCGGGTCGGCGTGGGTGAGCAGCCGGGCGTCGACGAGGAGCCGGCCGGCGCCGCCCTCGCGGGCCGCCGCCCGCCACAGCCCGGTCAGCAGCCGCGGTGCGGCGGCGAGCGGGTCCACCGAGCCGTCCGGCTGTGCGGGCAGCAGGCGGGCCAGCTCGTCCAGGCTCTGGGCGGCGGGCTCGGCCGGGTGGCCGAGGGCCGCACCGGGGCTGGGGTAACCGGCCGGGTCGGCGCCCGCGCCGGCGCACCAGGCGGCGAACCGGTCCGGGTCGGTCCACTGCGGCAGGTCGAGGTCGAGCACCGCCGGCCCGTCCACGGCCGTGAAGGCGCCGACCGTCTCCGGGGCGCCCTCGACGACCAGCCTGATCCGTTCCAACCGCAGCAGCGGGTCGAGCAGTTCGGCCACCAGCGCGGCCGGGTCGGCGGCCCGGCCGAGCTCCGGCACGCAGATCACCAGCGGACGGTCGTCCTCGGTCAGCGCGGTGAAGAGTTCCTCGGGGGTGCGGACCAGCAGGTCCAGCCGTCGGCCCAGCAGCCAGGCCGCGCTCTGCACGGTGGCCTCCGCCGCGGGCAGGACCGCGTCGACACCGGTGCCGGCCTCGGCCAGCCAGGCCAGCAGGTGGCTCTTGCCCGCGCCGGCCGCTCCGGTGACCTGGCACAGCCGCGGCGCCCGGCCGTCGCCGAGCCAGCCGAGCAGGGCCAGCCCGGCCGGCCGTCGGCCCGCCCGCAGCGGCGGTATCCGGCGCCCGTCTCCACCCACGGCCGAGTCCCCCTTCACAGCTGAGTCGGCGTCATCCGCCCGATGGTCGGCACGAGCTTACTGATGACCGGCCCGGGTCCCGCCCGGCAGGCCCTCCGCCGGACCGGAGGGCCTGCCGGCCGGTCAGCCCAGCACCGGTAGGTGGGCGCTCAGGTCGCTGCGCTCGCCGCTCGCCGAGACGGCCCCCTCCTCGACGGCCGTCGCCCAGTCGAGCCGCCCGGTGGCCAGCCGGATCCAGGCCAGCGGGCCGGCCTCGACCACGTTCGGCGGGGTGCCGCGGGTGTGCCGCGGTCCCTCGACGGCCTGCACCACCGCGAACGGCGGCACCCGCAGCTCGACCGCCCCGCCGGGCACCTGTTCGGCGAAGGAGTCCGCCAGCAGCCGGGCGACGGCGGCCAGCGCCTGCCGGTCGTGCGGGAAGTCGCCCCGGCCGAGCGCGTCCGCCAGGTCGTCCGCGTGGACCACCGTCTCGACCAGCCGGGTCACCAGCATGTCGGCGAGCGTCATCGAGCCGAGCCGGATCTCGAACCGCCGGGCGGGATCCGCCGCGGCCGGGCCCGTCAGCAGGTCGCGCAGGGCGTCCGCCTCCCGCTCGAACTCCTCGGCGACCTGCGCCGGGGGGCCCTCGAAGGCCCGGGCGGCGTGCTCGCGGGCCGCGCCGTCGAGCAGCGGGGCCAGACCGCCGACCCCGGCCACCCACTGCGCGAGGCCGAGCGGCTGCCGTCCCTCCAGCGGCTGGTCCAGGTGCCGGGGCACCCAGCCCACCTGCAGCGCCAGGTGGGCCAGCAGCTCGCGGACGGTCCACGTGCCCAGCCTGGTCGGCGCGGCGAGCAGCCGCTCGGCCGCCGGATCGGCGCACAGGGCGCGGACGGCGGCGCGCAGGGCCTCGGTCTGCGCGGCCAGCGCGGCGCGCACCTTCACGGGGTCGTACGTACGGGTCCGGTTCGCCATGCCGGAAGGCTAGCGCGACCGCGCGAAGGGCGGACATACGAGGCGCGGACGTACGAGGCGCGGACGCGCGAAGGGCGGCCCGCCGTCCGGCGGGCCGCCCTCGGGGTGCGGACCGATCAGCCGAGCAGGGCCTCGATCACACCGGTGTGCGCGTCCTTCAGCTCGGCCAGCGAGACGCTGAACTGGCCCTGGACGTCCAGGGTGTCACCGTCGACCACGCCGATCCGGGCGACCGGCAGGCCGCGGGCGCCGCACATGTCGTTGAACCGGAGCTCCTCGCTGCGCGGCACGGACACCACGGCCCGGCCGGCCGACTCGGAGAACAGGAACACGAACGGGTCGAGCTCCTCCGGCACCACGATGCGGGCACCCTTGCCGCCCTTGAGGCAGCTCTCGACCAGCGCCTGGCCCAGACCGCCGTCGGAGAGGTCGTGCGCCGCGTCGATCATGCCGTCGCGGGAGCCCGCGATCAGGATCTCGGCGAGCAGCCGCTCGCGCTCCAGGTCGACCTTGGGCGGCAGGCCGCCCAGGTGGCCGTGGACGACCTCGGTCCAGGCGGAGCCGCCCAGCTCGTCGGCGGTGTCGCCGAGCAGGTAGAGCAGCTGGCCCTCCTCGGCGAAGCCGATCGGGGTGCGCCGGGTGACGTCGTCGATCACGCCGAGCACCGCGACCACGGGGGTCGGGTGGATGGCGATCTCGCCGGTCTGGTTGTAGAGCGAGACGTTGCCGCCGGTCACCGGGGTGCCCAGGACCTGGCAGGCGTCGGCCAGGCCGCGGGTGGCCTCGGCGAACTGCCACATCACGTCCGGGTCCTCGGGGGAGCCGAAGTTGAGGCAGTCCGAGACGGCGAGCGGCTTGGCGCCGCCGGCCGCGACGTTGCGGTACGCCTCGGCCAGGGCCAGCTGGGCACCGGTGTACGGGTCCAGCTTCGCGAAGCGGCCGTTGCCGTCGGTAGCGACCGAGACGCCGAGGTTGGTCTCGTCGTCGATCCGGACCATGCCCGAGTCCTCGGGGGTCGAGAGCACCGTGTTGCCCAGCACGTAGCGGTCGTACTGGTCGGTGATCCACGCCTTGGAGGCCTGGTTGGGCGAGCCCGCGACGGCCAGCAGGGCCGCCTTGAGCTCGGCGCCGTTCGCCGGCCGCACCAGGCGGTCCGCGGTCGGGGCGTCGGCCTGCAGCGCGTCCTGCCAGCTCGGGCGGGCGAACGGGCGCTGGTAGACCGGGCCGTCGTGGGCGACGGTGCGCGGCGGCACGTCGACGACCTGCTCGCCGTGCCAGAAGATCTCCAGGCGCTCGCCGTCGGTCACCTCACCGATGACGGTGGCGATGACGTCCCACTTCTCGCAGATCTCCAGGAAGCGGTCGACCTTGCCGGGCTCGACGATGGCGCACATGCGCTCCTGCGACTCGCTCATGAGGATCTCCTCGGGCGAGAGCGTGTTGTCGCGCAGCGGCACGGTGTCCAGCTCGATCCGCATACCGCCGGAGCCGGCCGAGGCCAGCTCCGAGGTGGCGCAGGAGAGTCCGGCGCCGCCGAGGTCCTGGATGCCGAGCACCAGCTTCTCGGCGAAGATCTCCAGGGTGCACTCGATCAGGAGCTTCTCCTGGAACGGGTCGCCGACCTGGACGGCCGGGCGCTTCGCCGGGCCGGTCGCGTCGAAGGTCTCCGAGGCCAGCACGGAGACGCCGCCGATGCCGTCGCCGCCAGTGCGGGCTCCGTACAGGATGACCTTGTTGCCGGCGCCGGAGGCCTGCGCGAGGTGGATGTCCTCGTGCTTCATCACGCCGACGCACAGCGCGTTGACCAGCGGGTTGCCCTGGTAGCAGGAGTCGAAGACGACCTCGCCGCCGATGTTCGGCAGGCCCAGGCAGTTGCCGTAGCCGCCGATGCCCGCGACGATCCCGGGCAGCACGCGCCGGGTGTCGGGGTGGTCGGCCGCACCGAACCGCAGCGGGTCCATCACGGCGATCGGGCGGGCGCCCATCGCCAGGATGTCGCGGACGATGCCGCCGATGCCGGTGGCCGCGCCCTGGTAGGGCTCGATGTACGACGGGTGGTTGTGCGACTCGACCTTGAAGGTCACCGCGTAGCCCTGGCCGACGTCGACCACACCGGCGTTCTCGCCGATGCCGACCAGCATCGCGTCCGAGGCCGGGGCCTTCTCGCCGAACTGCTTGAGGTGGACCTTGGAGCTCTTGTACGAGCAGTGCTCCGACCACATGACCGAGTACATCGCGAGCTCGGCACCGGTGGGACGGCGGCCGAGAATCTCGCGGATCCGCGCGTACTCGTCCTCCTTGAGGCCGAGTTCGGCCCAGGGCTGGGCGGAGTCCGGGGTCTGCTCGGCGTTCTTGACGGTATCCAGGGACATCAGGCGTTCACCAGCTGCTTCAGGACGGACGTGAAGAAGCCCAGGCCCTCGGTGGTCGGGCCGGTGAGCGGCTCCACCGCGTGCTCGGGGTGCGGCATCAGACCGACGACATTGCCGGCGGCGTTGGTGATACCGGCGATGTCGCGGTACGAACCGTTCGGGTTGACGTCGAGGTAACGGGCGACCACCCGGCCCTCGGCCTCCAACTCGTCGAGGACATGCCCGTCGGCGACGAAGCGGCCCTCGCCGTTCTTGAGCGGGACGACGATTTCCTGGCCGGCCGAGTAATCGGCGGTCCAGGCCGTCGCGACGTTCTCGATCCGCAGCTTCTGGTCGCGGCAGATGAAGTGCAGCGAGTCGTTCCGGGTCAGGGCGCCGGGCAGCAGGTGCGATTCGCAGAGCACCTGGAAGCCGTTGCAGATACCGAGGACCGGCATTCCCAGCTTGGCCTGCTCGATGACGGTCTCCATCACCGGCGAGAAGCGGGAGATGGCGCCGCACCGTAGATAGTCGCCGTAGCTGAATCCGCCCGGCAGGACGACGGCGTCGACCTGATGGAGATCCTTGTCACGGTGCCAGAGGGCGACCGGCTCGGCGCCGGCCAGGCGGACCGCGCGCTGGGCGTCACGGTCGTCGAGAGAGCCGGGGAAAGTGACTACGCCGACGCGGGTGGTCACTTGCCCTCCTCCTCGACTCGGACGGTGAAGTCCTCGATCACGGTGTTGGCGAGGAAGGTCTCGGCGGCTTCGCGGATGCGGGCGAGGGCGGCGTCGTCCACCGGCCCTTCCAGCTCCAGCTCGAAACGCTTGCCCTGGCGGACGTCGGCGATCCCGTTGAATCCGAGACGCGGCAGCGCACGCTGCACCGCCTGTCCCTGGGGGTCGAGGATCTCCGGCTTGAGCATGACGTCGACTACGACGCGTGCCACTGGCACTCCCGGTGGTGTCGTGCGTGAAGGCGGGGGGACCTTCAGACTACCTGGGCTTTCGGGCCGGATTGCGGGCCGGACATAGCGACGCGCGTAGACCTCCACCCCTTACGCACCAAGGGTTCCAGGCCTCTCCACCCCCCGCGCACCGGGCGGTTTTCCGGCCGGTTAATGCTCCGCGACAGCCCGCGACGAGAACACCCGAATACCCGCACTCCGGACAGATCGACCACCCCTATCCGCCCGGTATCAGACCTCGCGCGCATCACGTGAATTTCCCGAAAAAGGAATCCCCAGCCCTTCGTATTCAGGCCCCTTTGGGTGCAGAATAGGGCGACCGGCAGCCGCAGGCGCGGCGTATCGGCATGGCCGCAAGCCTGCCCGTTTACGCACGGCCCACCGGCCACCGGGGCACCCGGGGCACTTCCGACACCCGGCGGCCGAATTGCCCGAGAGGATTGACACCCATGGCTCAGCGTGTAGTCGTCACGCTCTCCGACGACCTGGACGGCGGCGCCGCCGCGGAAACCGTCCACTTCGGCGTCGACGGGAAGTCGTACGAGATCGACCTGTCTGCGGACAACGCGGAAAAGCTGCGGGAGGCCCTCGCCCCGTTCGTCGCGGCCGGGCGCCGCCAGAGCCGCACCGGAAAGTCCTTCCGGCGCACGGCGCTCACCCCGGACCCGGCCGCGGTCCGCGCCTGGGCCCAGTCCAACGGCATGGAGCTGCCGGCCCGCGGCCGGATCCCGAAGCACGTCTACGAGGCCTTCGCGGACGCCAACTGAGACCTCACCCGAGCAGCTCGGGGGCCCCACCCCTCCTCCCCGGAGGAAGGGTGGGGCGAGCAGTCCGATCGATGTTGTAGAGTATTTCTCGTCGCCACAACGGGGAACACCCAAGAGGCGGCCGGTGCCCAGGCACCGTGCGGACGTGGCTCAGTTGGTAGAGCATCACCTTGCCAAGGTGAGGGTCGCGAGTTCGAATCTCGTCGTCCGCTCGCAACGCCGAAAGGCGTAGCAGCACAACGCAGGACAACTTCACAGACATGCGGACGTGGCTCAGTTGGTAGAGCATCACCTTGCCAAGGTGAGGGTCGCGAGTTCGAATCTCGTCGTCCGCTCCAGTACGAAGGGCCCCCTCGGTCGAGGGGGCCCTTCGGCGTTCCCGGGCACTCGCCGCCGCGACCGGTGACCCACGACAGGCGAACCGCGACCGATGACATTTGTCACCGCCGATCCATGGATCCGCCCCCGGCGGCCGGTGACGGCGCGCACTGCCCGCGCCGCCCGGCCGGCGGAAGGCTGGCAGCATGACGAACACCAGCCACCCGGAGCCCGCCGTCCAGGCGCTCGGGCTGCAGCGCCGCTACGGGCCCGCCGGCGACAAGGGCTTCGACGCGGTGCGCGGCCTGGACCTCACCGTCCACCGCGGCGAGCTCTTCGCCCTGCTCGGCACCAACGGCGCCGGCAAGACCTCCACCATGGAGCTGATCGAGGGCCTCGCCGCGCCCACCGCCGGCCGGGTCCGGGTGCTCGGCCACGACCCCTACCGGGAGCGGGCCGCACTCCGCCCGCGGATCGGCATCATGCTCCAGGAGGGCGGCTTCCCCGGCGAGCTCACCGTCGCCGAGACCGGCCGCAGCTGGGCCGGGCTGACCAGCGGTGCCCGCCCGGTGGACGAGGCCCTGGAACTGGTCGGCCTGCACCAGCGGCGCGGCGTGCGGGTCAAGCAGCTGTCCGGCGGCGAGCGGCGCCGGCTGGACCTGGCGATGGCACTGCTGGGCCGTCCCGAGGTGCTGTTCCTGGACGAGCCGAGCACCGGCCTCGACCCCGAGGCCCGGGCCGCCGTCTGGCAGCTGGTCCGGGAGCTGCGCGAGCAGGGCACCACCGTGCTGCTCACCACGCACTACCTGGAGGAGGCCCAGGAGCTCGCCGACCGGCTGGCGATCATGCATCACGGCCGGGTCATCACCGGCGGCACCGTCGCCGAGGTCATCGCCGGACGCCCGGCCCGGATCAGCTTCGAACTGCCCGAGCGCGCCGGACGCCACGAGACGCTCGACCTGCCCCCGCTGGACGGCGCGCAGGTCACCGCCGAGGGCCGGCGGATCACCGTCAAGACCCCCGCCCTCCAGGCCGACCTCACCACCCTGCTCGGCTGGGCCGCACACCACGGCATCGCGCTGGCCGCGCTGGACGCCCGCAGCGCCTCGCTGGAAGAGGCCTTCCTGGCCATCGCGGCCGAGGGCCGCACCACCGCCGCCCCGCCCGCTCCCACACCCGCTCCCACGCCGATCGGAAGCGCCCGATGACCACCGCCGCGACCCCCGCCGCCCCCCGCGCCGCGACCACCACCGCGACCACCACGACGGCCGGGCGCCTGCTCGCCCTCGGCCGGGCCGAGAGCACCCTGCTGCTGCGCAACCGCACCGCGCTGTTCACCGCCGTCGCGCTGCCGCTGCTGCTGGTCGGCGCCGTGCGCGGGATGCTCCGCCAGCAGGCCGAGAGCACCCCGGGCCTGGACGTCGACGCCGCCATGGTCACCGGCGTGACCGGGATCGTCCTGCTCTTCGTCGTCTACTACAACCTGACCTCCGCGTACGTCGCCCGGCGCGGTGAGCTGGTGCTCAAGCGGCTGCGCACCGGCGAGGCACGGGACCTGGAGATCCTGGCCGGCACCGCCGTCCCCTCGGTGCTGCTGGCCCTGCTGCAGTGCGCGGTGCTCGGCGTCGCCGGGGCGGTGCTGCTGGACCTGCCGGCCCCGGTCAACCCGCTGCTGATGGCCGCCGGGCTGGCGCTCGCGGTGGCGCTGCTGACCGGGCTGGCGGCCCTGTCCAGCGCGTTCACCAGGACCGTGGAGAGCGCCGGGATCACCACGCTCCCGCTGATGCTGATCGCCCAGTTCGGCTCGGGTCTGCTGATCCCGCTGGAGGTGATGCCGGAGCGCGTCGCCGACCTCTGCCGGGCCCTGCCCACCACACCGGCCTTCCAGCTGCTGCGGCTCGGCTGGTTCGGCGGCGACGGCTCGCGGCCCGCGACCGACTTCCTCGGCACCTGGGCGCCGGCCGCCCCGCACCTGGGCCTGGCCGTCCTGTGGACCGCCGCCGCCTGGTGGGCGACCCGCCGTTGGTTCCGCTGGGAGCCGCGCCGCTGAACCGGCCGCCGGGCCGGTGCCACCGGCCCGGCGGCGGCCCGTCAGGATGGGGGCGCACGCATGTCATGCCGGTGGGAGGGGACACGATGGGGCCGTGGCGGCCGCTGCAACGGTGGCGGGCCTGCGGGAAGCCGCAACGCACCGAGATCTACGTCCGCTGGTCGCTGTACGCGATGGTGCTCGTCCAGCCCCTGGTGGTGGTGGGGACGGTCAACGGCCCGGCCGGGCTGGCGGTCTCCCGCCCGGTGGCGGTGGCCTCGCTGGCCCTCTCGCTGGCCGGCTCCGTCCTGGCCTTCGTGCTCTTCCGCCGCGGGCTCGACCACTACCTCGGCCGGCGCGAGCGCCCCACCGGCTGGATCCTGGCCGCCGTCCTGCTGATGGTCGGCGGCGTCTCGGGCCTGCTTCTGATCGATCCGACCGTCCGCGGTGGCGGGTCACTGTCCAACGCACCCACGATCAGCTCGCTGCTGGTGCTCTGGTTCGCCCCGGTGTCCGTCGCCCTGCGCAGCCGCCGTACTGCCGCCCTGGTCGCGGCCGGCGCCCTTCTGCTCACCGTGCCCGCGATGGCGGCCGCCGGACTCCCGGCCGGATCCGTGCTCGGGCTGCTGCTCGGGGCCGCGATCTCGCTCACCGTGGTCGCGGCCACCTGCCGGTGCTCGGCCTGGCTGGCGGGCGTGGTCTGGGAGCTCGACGAGGCCCGGGAGAAGCAGTCCCAGCTGGCCGTCGCCGAGGAACGGCTGCGGTTCTCCCGCGACCTGCACGACGTCCTCGGGCGCAATCTCACCACCATCGCGCTGAAGAGCGAGCTGGCCGTCCAGCTCGCCCGTCGGGGCCGCCCCGAGGCGGCCGACCAGATGACCGAGGTGCAGCGGATCGCCCAGGAGTCGCAGCGCGAGGTACGCGAGGTGGTCCGGGGCTACCGCACCGCCGACCTGCGGGCCGAGGTGGCCGGCGCCCGTTCGGTGCTCCGCGCCGCCGGGGTGGTCTGCGCGGTCGACCTCGGACCGGACCCGGCGGCCCTGACGCCGGTGGCCCACTCGGTGCTCGGCTGGGTGGTCCGCGAGGCGACCACCAACGTCCTGCGGCACAGCGAGGCGTCGCACTGCTCGATCCGGCTGCGCGCCGAGGACGGCCGGGCCGTCCTGGAGGTCGAGAACGACGGGGTGCCGACCGGGCTCACGGACGGCCGCGAGGACGGCCGCGAGGACAGCCGCGGGGACGGCGCGCACCCCGGCACCGGACTGACCGGCCTGGGCGAACGGCTGGCCGCCCACGGCGGCGCGCTGACCCTCCCGGCCACCGCCCCCGGCAGCTTCCGGATCACCGCCGTGCTGCCGCTCGCCGCCCCCGCACCGGCCCTGGAGGTGGCCGCCCGATGACCGCACCCCTTCGCATCCTGCTCGCCGACGACGAGCACCTGATCCGGGGTGCGCTGGCCACCCTGCTCGGCCTGGAGGAGGACCTGACCGTGGTGGCCGAGGCCGCCTCCGGCCCCGAGGCGCTCGCGATGGCCAGGGCGCACCGCCCCGACGTCGCGGTGCTGGACCTGCAGATGCCCGGACTGGACGGCATCGAGGTGGCCGCGGAGCTGCGGCGGGTGCTGCCGGAGTGCCGGGTCATGATCGTCACCGGCCACGGCCGGCCCGGCTACCTGAAGCGGGCGCTGGAGGTCGGGGTCCGCGGATTCCTGCCGAAGACCGTCTCCGCGGCCGACCTCGCCGGAATCATCCGCACCGTCCGGGCGGGTGGGCGCTACGTCGATCCCGAGCTGGCCGCCGACGCGATCAGCGCGGGTGACAGCCCGCTCACCCCGCGCGAGACGGACGTCCTGGAGCTCGCGGCGCACGGCACCTCGATCGGGGAGATCGCCGAACGGGCCGCGCTGTCCCCCGGCACCGTGCGCAACTACCTGTCCGCAGCGGCCACCAAGCTCGGCGCGGAGAACCGCCACGCGGCCGTGCGGATCGCCCGCGAGCACGGCTGGATCTGACCGGGGCTGGCCGGGGAACGACTCCGGGGGCGGCCGCGGGTCTCCGCGGCCGCCCCCGGGGTGAGGGTCAGACCCAGCTGGTGCCGGTGAGCCGCTCGTAGGCCTCGATGTACTTGGCCCGGGTGTGCTCGACGATCTCGGGGGGCAGCGGCGGCGGCGGCAGCTCGCTGTGGCGGTCCCAGCCGGAGGCGGGCGAGGCCAGCCAGTCGCGGATGATCTGCTTGTCGAAGGACGGCTGGTTCCGCCCCGGCTGCCACTCGTCGGCCGGCCAGAAACGCGAGGAGTCCGGCGTGAGCACCTCGTCGCCGATCACCAGCTCGCCGTCCAGCAGACCGAACTCGAACTTGGTGTCGGCCAGGATGATCCCGCGCTCGCGCGCGATGTCCCGGGCCCGGCCGTACACGGCGAGCGTGGTCTGCCGGAGCGTGGCGGCCAGCTCGGCGCCGATCCGCCGCGCGGTCTCCTCGTAGGGGACGTTCTCGTCGTGCTCGCCGACCTCGGCCTTGAGGGCCGGGGTGTAGATCGGGGCCGGCAGCTCGGAGCCGTTGTCCAGGCCCTCCGGGAGGGCGATGCCGCAGACGGTGCGGTCGGCCCGGTACTCCTCCAGGCCGGAGCCGGCCAGGTAGCCGCGGGCGACGCACTCGACCGGCACCATCTCCAGGCTCCGGCAGACCAGCGTGCGGCCCTTCCAGTCGGCGGGCGCCCCGACCGGGACCTCGGTGGAGACGACGTGGTTGGGCACCAGGTCGACGATCCGCTCGAACCACCACAGCGAGAGCTGGGTGAGGATGCGGCCCTTGTCCGGGATCTCGTTGGGCAGCACCCAGTCGAAGGCCGAGGTGCGGTCGCTGGCCACCATCACCAGGTCGCCGTTCTCGGCGCGGTACAGGTCGCGCACCTTGCCGGTGTGCAGGTGGACCAGGCCGGGCACCTGGACCGGCTCGGGCTTGGTGACAAATCCGCTCAAGGTCGTCTCAGTCCTCAGGGGTGGTTCGCGTTTCTGCGGGCCGCGAAGGGGGAGGTCACTGCCCCCGAGTCTGTCATGACCCGCCACCCGGCCCCGCCTGCCTCCCCACCGGCCCGGCGCTCATCCCTCCTTGCAGAGGTGGTCGAGCAGGTTGGCGGTGGCCCGCTGGATCCGCTCGTCGGTGTGGCCCGGCCGGTCCAGCGCGGGCGACCACGCGAACGTCCCGGCCGAGAAGACGTACGCACCGCTGGGCGCCCGGTAGAGCGAGGTCTCCTGGTGCGCGGGCCGGCCCTCGGAGTCCCGGTAGGGCGAGTGGGCCAGCAGGATCCGCTCGGTGTGCTCGGGCAGCGCGACCCTGGGGAAGTAGCGGTCCGCCTCCCCGGCGACCAGCCCGGGCACCTCGCCGCCCTCGGCGAGCCCGGTGCCCGCCCAGAGCCAGTGGGTGGTGTTGCGGGCCACCAGCGGCACCGGCTCGGGCACGCTGCCCGCGTACTGGATGCCCAGCAGGTGCTGCTCGGGCTCGCCCGCGTCCCGCCACAGCGCGCTGCCCGCGCCCGCCGCCCCGGTGGCCGGCATCCCGGCCGGAACGCGCTGGCGCTTGCGGCAGTTGAGCAGCCGGTTCGGCTCGCCGGAGGGCCCGGCCGTGAGGTCGACCCGCCAGTACATGGTGTTGGCGGACAGGAACACCAGGGACGTCCCGGCGTCCCTGGCCCGCTCCACGGCCCGCCGCATCGGTTCGGACCAGTACTCGTCGTGCCCGGGGAAGATCAGGGCCCGGTGCCGGGTCGGATCGACCAGCCCGGCGTGCAGGTCGGAGGCGGTGGCGTAGGAGAGGTCGTAGCCGTAGCGCTCGGCCCAGCGGATGAAGTCGTAGGCGTGGCCGACGTGCAGCGGCAGCCCCGCCCCCGCGTGCGGGCGGTCGAAGGAGACCGTGACGGCCGCCCCCGACTCGCCGGCGAGCCGGCCCTCGCCGTCCCAGGCGTGGTAGAGGCTGGCCCCGGTGCGCCCGTCCTCGGGGAACAGGTTGTACGCCTGCCAGGTCACGTCCGGCAGCACCAGCAGCAACTCCGGTGCCGGGACGGGCCGTTGTGCCGGCGCCTCGGCAGGCCGAGCCGGGCCGGCCTGGTCCGCCGCGTCCCGCACGGTGAACGGGATGTGGTTGCGGTGCAGGTTGTCGGCGGTGGTCAGCACCGCGACGTACGCGCCGGGCCGCCAGTGCGACGGGATGTGCAACCGCCAGGACTGCCACCAGTGGTGGCACGAGACGGTGCGGCCGACCACCAGCGGCGCGGCCTGTGCGAGGCCCGCGATCAGCGGGCTGGAGGTGACCAGGTGCGCGCCGTCGCCGCCGTAGTGGCCGATTCGGTAGACGTCCACGGTGAACTCGCGCGGCGGGTTCACCGTCACCCGGAAGTCCACCGCGCCGCCGGGGCGGATCACCCCGGCCGAGGCGAAGCCCTTGATCTGCTGGTCGACGTCGTCCGAGGTCTTCGGGGTGCCGACCGGCGGCTTGGGCCGCGGCCCGGTCAGCGGCTCCTGACCCGGCGCGTCCACGCTGACGTACCAGGGGACGGTGGCCTCGACCCCCGCCAGGTACTCGTCGGGACTCCGCAGCCAGGGCAGCGGGCCCTGGCCGAACGGGTCGGACACGCTGTGCGCCAGCGTGGCGGACTCCCAACGGCGGTTGAGTTCTCTCCCCACGCGCCCTCCCCACCAGCACGTCGCACGATCTCCCCGGTGGCACTTGCCAGACGGATGTGCGTGCGGTCCAGCACACCACACAATGCTGGCGCTGCGTCACCCAACGGTAGCAACTAGTGGTGTGGAAACTCCGATTCGGCCACCCGGCCGGCGGCCGCGGGCCACTCAGCCCGGGAGCCGGACCGGCCGCTCCAGCCGGATCCCGGCCGACTCCAGCCAGGCCCGCAGCGGCTTGTCCTCGCCCTGCTCGACCGCCCGGGCCACGGCCGGGCCCGGCTCGCCCCGGCGGCCACCCGCCATGAGCAGCACCGGACCGTCCAGCCAGTCCAGACCGGGAGTGGCGACGCCGGTGTCGACGGCGGCGCAGCAGACCATCGCCGTCACGTGCTCGACCAGCAGTTCCCGCCCGCTGCGGACCGCCGGCAGCGGGGGCGCGACCCGGGCCGCGCACGCCGCCTGGCCGGCGAGCGCGGCGGCGAGCGCCTCGCTCTCGCCGCCGGCCAGCCGGGCGAGCAGCCGGGTGAGCGTCGGGGCGGCGGAAGGGCCGATCGGCCCGGCCCCGTCCAGCGCCGCCTGGAGGGCGACGGCCTGGACCCGCCAGCCGTGGTCGACCACCTCGGCCGGGTAGTCGGCCCAGTCCAGCGGCTGCCAGCCGCCCTCCGGCGGCTCGTGCAGCAGGCCGGCGGCGAGCAGCGAGACGGCCTCGTCGACCCGGCCGGGCTCCTCCAGCAGGTCGCAGGCGGGCCGGTCGCCGAGCCGGGTCTCGTAGCTGTCGGCCAGCCGGTCCCGGCGGGACAGATCGGTCAGCGCGGAGACCACCCCGGCGTTCAGGTGGTCGGGGTGCCGGCCGAGCCGCCAGGCGGGCAGCGCGACCCGGGTGAGCAGCCTGTCCCAGCCCGCGTAGGCGAGGCCGACCTGCTCCTGGGCGGCGATCCGCAGGCCGTAGTCGACGGCCCTGGCCTGCTCCGAGGCCCAGGCGGCGACCGCCCGCTCCAGCTCGGCGGAGTGCTCGCGGCAGGCGGCGAGCAGGGCGCGGTTGATCCGGTCGATCAGTGCGGCCGGGCCACGGTGGCGGGTGCCCAGGGCCGCGTCCAGGCCGCGGACGAACCGGCGGGCGGCGGCGATGTCCGGGTCCGCCGAGGCGGCCGCGCCGGCCACCACGGGGGCGAGCAGCGCGCGCAGTTCGGCGGCCCGCATCCACCACAGGAACGGCGAGCCGATCACCAGCACCGGCGCGGGTGGGGCGGCCCGGCGGCCGCGCCGCAGCGGCCGGCCGTCCTCCAGCCAGCTGTCGCAGTCCGGGGTCAGGGCGATGCCGGCCGGGGCGGGCACCTCCAGGCGGTCGGCCAGCTCGCCGATCAGTCGGTGCAGCTCGGGCGCCGACGGCTCCGGAACCGGGACGGCCGGGGTGACCGGCGGCTCCGCCCTGGCGTGGGAGCGGGCCACCAGGCCGGCCAGCAGCAGGGTGACGGCGGCGACGCCGCAGACCGCCCAGCGGACGGCGTCCCAGCCGGGCCCGTCCGGGGAGCCGGGTGCGCCGATCCGGCCGGTGAACCGCCCGGCGAGCAGCACGACACCGACGGCGGCGGGCAGCACGGCGGCGGCCAGGGCCAGCCCGCGGACCCTCAGCACGGCCTGGGCACGTGCACGGGCAGCGTAGGCAGCGGCCATACGGCGCGACACCCCCTTCGCGGCACTCGGTTGCCGCTACGACCGGTGATCCGCTGGGACCAGCGATCAGGACATCCGAGACCTCTCGGAAACGATCAATATCCGAACGGGAAACGGCGGAGCCGACCCCCGGTTGTGCATCCTGCGTGGCACTTCTGACAGTTTTGACGCCCGCGTGCAGCTGGGTGTTCCGAATCACCTGGGTTTCCACCCGTCCTGGTGACGGCTCGCACACACCACCGGCCCCAGCATCCCCCCGGAACGGCCCCACCGACGGCGGCGGGCCGCAACGGCACCCAGCAGGCCGCGGCGATCCAGCGCACCCTACGGCCGTCCGTCGCACTACGTCAGCCGGATACCCAAGGAGTCACCCGATGGGCTGGAAATCCTCGGCCGGCCGCGCCCGGCACGGCCCCACCGGAAAGCGGACGGGCGCCGCTGCCGGACGGGTGGTCCGGCGGCGGCGCCCTGCCCGGCGCGGGGTCGGTGGGGCCGACGGAGGTCGCGGGCCTACTCCCCCGCGGCCTTGAGCGCGATGTCGGTGCGGTGCTGCGCGCCCTTGAAGGCGATCCGGGACACGCCCGCGTAGGCGCGGGTCCTGGCCTCGGCCAGGTCGGTACCGACCGCGGTGACGGACAGCACCCGGCCGCCGGCCGTGAGCACCCGGCCGTCCTCGTCCGCCCGGGTACCGGCGTGCAGCACGAAGACCGTGCCGTCGGCGGCGTCCGCCTCGGCCAGGCCCTCGATCACGTCACCGGTGCGCGGGTCCGCCGGGTAGCCCTCGGAGGCCAGCACCACGGTGACGGCCGCGCCGTCGTGCCAGCGCAGCGGTTCCAGGGTGTCGAGGGTGCCCTTGGCGGCGGCCAGCAGGACGCCCGCCAGCGGGGTCTCCAGCCGGGCCAGCACGACCTGGGTCTCCGGGTCGCCGAAGCGCGCGTTGAACTCGATCACCCGGGTGCCGCGCGAGGTCAGCGCGAGGCCCGCGTAGAGCAGGCCGGAGAACGGGGTGCCCCGGCGGCGCAGCTCGTCCACGGTCGGCTGCAGGACGGTGTCCAGCACCTCCTGCACCAGGCCCTCGGGGGCCCAGGGCAGCGGGGAGTACGCGCCCATGCCGCCGGTGTTGGGGCCCTCGTCGCCGTCCAGCGCCCGCTTGAAGTCCTGCGCGGGCACCAGCGGCAGCACCGTCTCGCCGTCGGTGACCGCGAACAGCGAGACCTCGGGGCCGTCCAGGTACTCCTCGATGACCACCTGGTCGCAGGCCGCGGCGTGGGCCAGCGCGGCGTCCCGGTCGGAGGTGACCACCACGCCCTTGCCGGCCGCCAGGCCGTCGTCCTTGACCACGTACGGGGCGCCGAAGGCATCCAGTGCCTCGGCGGCCTGGGCCGGGGTGGTGCAGACGTAGGCGCGCGCGGTGGGCACACCGGCCCCGGCCATCACGTCCTTGGCGAAGGCCTTGGAGCCCTCCAGCTGGGCGGCCCGGCCGGACGGGCCGAAGACCGGGATGCCGGCCGCGCGCACGGCGTCGGCGACGCCCGCGACCAGCGGGGCCTCCGGGCCGACCACGACCAGGTCGGCGGCCAGCCGCTGGGCGAGCGCGGCGACGGCCGCTCCGTCCAGCTGGTCGACCGGGTGGACCGTCGCCGCCTGCGCGATCCCGGCGTTGCCCGGGGCGCAGTGCAGTTCGCTGACGGCGGGATCTTGGGACAGGGAGCGGCACAGGGCGTGTTCGCGGGCGCCGCCGCCGATGACGAGGACCTTCACGTCTGGAAGGGTAGTCGGTGGCCTGTTCACGGCCGCCCGCGGCTCCGTCGGAACCTCCGAATCGCCCCGGCTGGGGGCACTTGCGGGCTGGAGGAACCTCCAGACTTTCGCCCCGGCGCGCCCCCGAGTCAGTGACCGGCGTCACTCACGCCTCGCTCGGAAGGGTGAAATCTCGCCACCCGCCGCAACCCTCTCACCTCGCCTTCCGGAGGTGAATTCCGATAACGATCACCGCCGAAGCGCCCCCACGGTCAGCCATTTGGCGGTAAGAAGTGCTGTTGGACCAATGACCGGACACCGGCCGGGACGCGACACCATGGGCGGCCCACCCCCGCGCGCGGGTCCGGCCGGCCGGACCCCGCATCGGCCAGCACGACCCCCAGCCCGAAGCAGCATCCGTTCCACATACGGTCAGTCCCGGTACCCGCCGGGCCTCCGCAGTCACCCCGCCACAGGGAGCGCCACAGGTGAGCCAGCCGGAAATGCAGCCCGAGGAGAGTGCCTGGGGCAAGGACGTCGGCGAGGAGGACCAGCCCGTCCTGCCCGTCGCCGCCGGGCGCACCCCCACCCGCCGCCGCGCCGACCTGAGCGCGCGCCAGTTCCCGCTGGGCGACTGGGGCGAGCCGGCCGAGCGGCTGGAGGAGCTCTACCGCTGGTCCGAGGAGCGCGCGGTCGAGGCGATCGACTGGTACCGCCGGGACCGGGTCTGGAAGCGCCGCTGGGCCCGGCTGCTGCGGTTCGGAGCGGGGGTGTTCGCGGTCGGCGGGGTGAGCGTCCCGCTGGTGGCGCTGACCGGGGCGCTGGAGCGGGCGGCCGAGTGGGGCTACGTCGGGCTGGCGCTGTCGGCGGCCTGTCTGCTGGCCGACCGGGCCTTCGGCCTCACCTCGGGCTGGATGCGCGACGTCTCCACCGCCCAGGCGCTGCAACGGCGTTTGGAGGCCTTCCAGTTCGACTGGGCCTCGGAGTGCGTGCGCGAGGTGCTCGGCCCCACCGAGGGCACCGCGGGCGAGGCCGCCGAGCGCTGCCTCGGCGTGCTGCGGCGGTTCTGCGAGGACGTCTCCGACATGGTCCGCAGCGAGACCTCGGAGTGGATGCTGGAGTTCCGGGCCTCGATGACCCAGCTGCCCACCCAGTCCCCCGGTCTGTGGGGCGGCCGCAGCGAGAGCGGGATGGGCGCCCAGGTACGGGTGCTGCCGCCGCCGGGCACCCGGCCGACCATGCCGCGCCAGCGTCCGCCGGAGGGCCCGCTGCGCTGACCGGCGCCCGAGCCCCGCGGCCGGCCCTGCGTCCGGCCGGACGGTCCCGGGGCCGCTCGGGGCGGGCCCGGCGCGGCCGAGCGCGACCCGGGACGGGTCAGGGCGGGCCAGGACGGGCAGGGGCGGCTCGGGTCAGGCGAAGACCACCATCGAGCCCTGGGTGACGCTCCGGGTGGCCGCCGCGTAGAGCCCGGCCCAGGCGTGCCGTTCCCGCGCGTACGGGTGCAGGTCGTCCAGCGGCGGGCCGAACGGCTGCTGCAGTTCGGTCGGACCGAGCGGCCGGGTGGGCGCCGGCGGGTTGAGCGGGTCGATGCCCAGCACGGGTGCCACCGCCTGGAGTTCACGCAGCAGACCGTACGAGGAGCCGAGCGGGCCGCCGGCCGCGAGCAGTGCGTCGTCCACCAGCGGCAGCTGGAAGTCCACCGGCACGTAGGCGCCCGCGTGGTCGAAGTGCCAGACCAGGTGGGACTGTTCGGCGGTCGACTCGAACATCTCCAGGAGCTGCTCGTAGTCACCGCCGAGGGCGTCCACCGGAGTGATCTCGAAGCCGGTGAGGCCGAGCATGTAGGCCCGGCGCAGGAAGTGCAGCGAGTCGTAGTCGAAGGCGGCTATCGGCTCGACCTCTCCGCTGATCCCGGGCAGGTACTGGTAGACCGGCACCTCGGGCAGGCCGTTGGCGGCGAGCACCGAGTTGTAGCGGACCAGGTCGTCCCGGAACGGATTCTCGGGGCTGTGGGTCAGGACGTCCACGAGCGGGACGAGCCAGAGGTCGCAGGCCATGGGCCGGCTCACCCTTCCGGTGGGCGGGCGCCGGGTGCGCGGGGCACGAC
This sequence comes from Kitasatospora sp. NBC_00374, assembly GCF_041434935.1. Taxonomy (NCBI): domain Bacteria; kingdom Bacillati; phylum Actinomycetota; class Actinomycetes; order Kitasatosporales; family Streptomycetaceae; genus Kitasatospora; species Kitasatospora sp. NBC_00374. Next base: position 4,351,486 of record NZ_CP107964.1, read on the forward strand.
GGCGGGCGGGCAATGACGGCCCACCCTACCGGCCCGGCGCGGGCTCCCCGCTCTCCGGCTGCGGCAGCCTCAGCGGGCGGCCGAACCTCCCGGGCGGGACGAACCGGGGCAGCGGCACCCGGCCCAGCCCGAGCCCCGGCCCCGCGGCCGGCTGTCCGGCGGCCCCGCCCTCGGCCCCGGCCGGCTCGACGGGCTCGGCCTGAACCGGCTCGGGCGGCCGCGGCCCCCGCAGCAGCGCCAGCACCGAGACCGACTCCACCGGCTGCCCGGTGAGCCGGGCCAGCAGCTCCACCGTGAACAGGTTGTAGTCGTTGACCACGCGCTGGGCGCCGGGGATGTCCTGGGCCTCGATCCGGTCCACCAGTTCGCCGTGCCGGTCCCAGCAGACGCCGCCGAGGTCGTCGGCCGCCCGCAGGTACGGGGCCGCGAACATCCAGGACTGCACCCGCAGCCAGCCGAGGTAGTCGGCGATCCGGGCGTTGCCCAGCAGGGCCGAGGCCTCCTGCCAGAACCTCAGGTCGCAGCCGACCAGCACGTCCAGCTGCCCGGCCCGGGAGGCCTGGGTCGCCGCGGTGGCCCGGCGGCGCAGCGAGGGGAGCCGGCGCCAGTCGTAGCCCGTCGGCCGGACCAGCAGCTGGCGGATCGCACTGTCGGTGAGCAGGGTGCGGGCCTCGAAGATCTCCACGAAGTCGGTCCAGCCGAACTCCGGCACCGTGAAGCCGCGGTGGTGCTCGGCCCGGAGCAGCCCCTGCGCCGCCAGGTCGACCAGCGCCTCACGGGCCGGGGTCGCCGAGACCCCGTACAGCTCGGCGATCTCCTTGACGGTGAAGTTGCGGCCGGCCGGGAGGCGGCCGGCCATCATCTCCTCGCGCAGCGCGTCGGCGATCTGCTCCCGCAGGCTGTTGCGTTTGATCGGGGAGCGCCCGTCCGGGCCCGCCGCCGCGGCGGCCTGCGGCAGCCCGAAGCCGGACAGGCCGGGGCCGGCACCGGGCATGCGGGACTCGGGCACCCGGACCTCCCCTCCTCCACAGGCCTGAACGCGACGCAGGCTCACCTTCTCAAAAGTTGCGCACACGGGTGCCAAGCATGTCAAGCATCCGCAAAAGCGGACCTAATCACAGGGCCCGGTCGGCCGCCCGGACGGGCGGGCCCGGTCAGCGCTGGACGGGGGCGGGAATCCCCAGCAGGCGGTCCCGGTGCACGGGGAACTCCGCCCGGGCCTTGGCCACCTCGGCCGGGTCGAACTCCACCGTCAGGATCTCCTCGTCGGGCCCCGCCTCGGCCAGTACCCGGCCCCACGGATCGACCACCAGGCTGTGCCCGCCCTGCTCCACTCCGCCGTGGGTGCCCGCGGTGTTGCAGGCCAGTACGTACGCCTGCTCCTCCACCGCCCGGGCCCGGGCGAGCAGCGTCCAGTGCTCCCGCCGGCGGGCCGGCCAGGCGGCCGGGACCACCAGCAGTTCGGCACCGGCGTCCAGCAGGGCCCGGAACAGCTCGGGGAAGCGCAGGTCGTAGCAGGTGGCCAGGCCGATCCGGCCGAGGTCGGTGGCGGCCGTGACGATCTCCTGCCCGGCACCCATCACCACCGCCTCGCCACTGTCGAAGCCGAACCGGTGGATCTTCCGGTAGGTGTGCGCCAGCTCGCCGTCGGGCGCGAAGAGCAGCGAGGTGTTGTAGATCGGGCCGTCGGGATCCCGCTCGACGATCGACCCCGCGTGCAGCCACGCCCCGGCCGCCGCGGCCGCCGCCGACATCGCCTCCGCGGTCGGACCGTCCAGCGTCTCGGCCCCCGGCCCCCAGGCCTCGTACGCGAAGCCCCCGAGCGGCCACAGCTCCGGCAGGACCACCAGGTCGGCCCCCTGCTGGGCGCGCACCAGCGCGGCGGCCCTGGCCCTCCGCTCGGCGGGCGGCTCGGAGTCGGAGACCGCGAGTTGGATCAAAGAAGCGCGCACAGTACCACCGTCCACGACAAGAGTCCTACGATCATCACCCGAAAGCGCTGCCCTGCTGTCACCCGGCAGCGTAACGTGCGGGTAGCGCGTGCGCCCGGAAGCTCAGGAGTCTCCCCATCTCCCCGGGCCGCGTGGGACGGAAGCTGACGGAGGACCGGAGATTCCCGTGACGGAGAACCAGACCGTGCAGGCGTACACCGACGCGTGGCTCCACTCCATCGAGTCGATAACCGAACTGCTCGCCCCGCTGCCCACCGACGCGTGGAACCGGGCGACCGAGTGCCCCGGCTGGTCGGTACGGGACGTGGTCTCGCACATCATCGGCGTGGAGTCCGAACTGCTCGGCGACCCCCGGCCGATCCACTCGCTCCCGCGCGACCTGCGGCACGTCACCGGCGAGTTCGCCCGGTACATGGAGCTGCCGGTGGACAAGCGCCGCTGCCACACCCCGGTCGAGCTCACCGGCGAGCTGGAGTACACCGTCATCCGGCGCTCGCGCGCCCTGCGCAACGCCAAGCAGGGCCCCGAGGACCTGGTCCGCTGGCCGGCCGGCCCGCTCTCCCGCGACGTCCCCTACACCCAGCTGCTGCGCACCCGGGCCTTCGACGTCTGGGTGCACGAGCAGGACCTGCGGCGTGCGCTGCGCGCCCCCGGCAACCTCGACTCGCCCGCCGCCGCGGTCACCCGCGACTACCTGGTCGAGGGCCTGCCCCGGGTGGTCGCCAAGCTGGCCGGCGCCCCGGCCGGCACGGTGGTCGCCGTCGACGTGACCGGACCGCTGGAGTTCCGGCGCACCGTCCGCGTCGACGAGACCGGCCGCGGCAGCGTCGACGCCTCGGTCACCCTGGCGCCGGACGTCCGGCTCACCCTCGACTGGGAGACCTACGTCCGGCTCGCCTGCGGGCGGGTCCGGCCGGAGGCCGTCGCGGGCGCCGTCCGGGTCGCCGGTGACACGGAGTTGGCGGCGCGGGTGCTCGCCCAGTTCGCACTGACACCCTGATCCTCGGGACGATCCCGCATGACACCCGATCAGGTGTGCGCGGACGATCGCACGCCGGGCGGTGCACCCCGCACTCCCGTACGTCCCCGTGGTGCCGGTACGCCACTCGTTCGGCCTCGTTGTTCCGGGCAGCCCATCACCGAGCGTGAAGGAGGGGCGGCAGTGAACGACGAGGCCGACATGGTGTTGGTGAGGACGAGCTTTCCGGTCACCGGACAGCCGATCCGGGTCGTGATGATCGACAGTGCGCCGTGGTTCGTCACGGCGGACGTGTGCAGGGTGCTGGGGAGGAGTAATCCCAGCGAAGCGCTGAGGATCGTGCGCGAGGTCGACGCCCGCACGGTGGACCTCCGCGCGGTAACCCTCAGAAATTCTGAGGGTAATGACGTTTCCGCAGGTGAGAAACCCTACACACGCGGCAACCCGGCGGTCGGGGTGGTGAGCGAGTCCGGCCTCTACACCTTGATCATGAGGTCGACGAAGCCCTCCGCCAAACCCTTCCAGGAGTGGGTCACCGGCGAGCTCCTGCCCTCGATCCGGCGCGGCGACACCGATCTGCCGGAGCAGCAACGGCGGATGGCCGAGAGCCTGTCCGAGGCGGTCGGGCAGCGGGTGCAGATCCTCGCGGAGATCGACCACCTCGACGGCGCCGGCATCCACATCCGCTCCGACGGGGAGGTGCACTGCCGGCACGGTCGGATGGAGCTCCACACGCCGGATCCGGGGCAGGACAGCGGACCGCCGTTCGGCCCGTCCTACGAGTGCACCAGCGTCGAGCGGGTCGGCATCCGGGGCGGCCGGGCGATCCGCCGCTGCGCCCGGCTCAAGGTGGTGGACATGGTGCGCCATCTGGCGAACGCCCCCAAGCCGCAGCCGGGCCCGTACGCCGGGCCGCTGGTCTGCGAGTTCGGCCGGGCGCGGATCTACGGCGAGGCGCCCGACATCGCGGACCTGCTGCGGGAGGCCGGGGAGCTCTGACCGGCGCGGCGCCGCAGGGCCGGCCGGTCGGTCAGCCCTGCGGTGCCCGCCGCACCGCCCGCCGCAGGCGCAGGATCATCGTCGTGCCGACCGCCAGCAGCAGGAACTGCCAGCAGAACGCCCACCGGTACGTCTGCGCGGTGTATCCGCCCCCTCCCGAGAGCGCGTCGAGCAGCACCCCGATACCCAGCAGGGTGAGCATCGCCCCGATGAAGCCGCCCATGTTGGCGATGCCCGAGGCGGTGCCGAGCCGCTCCCCGGGGTTGTACGCCCGGGCGTAGTCCAGCCCGACCAGCGAGCCGGGGCCGTTGCTGCCCATCACCAGCAGCAGCACCACCAGCAGCCAGAGCGGCGGGTGTCCGCCGGGCCAGGCGAGGACGACCGCCCAGCACAGCCCGGTGGCGGCGACGACCGTCAGGGCGATCGGCATCCGGGCGGCGGTCGAGCGCGAGACCAGCCGGCCGAAGAGCACCCCGAAGGCCATGTTGCTGAACACCAGCAGGGTGAGCAGCCCGCCCGCCTCGCCCCTGGTCATGCCCTGGCCCTCGACCAGGTAGGGCAGCCCCCAGAGCAGGCCGAAGGCGGCGGCGGGGAAGGCGGTGGTGAAGTGCACCCACATGCCGAGCCGGGTGCCGGGCTCCTGCCAGGCCTCGCGGATCTGCCGTCGTACCGACGGCCGCCCGTCCGTCGGGGGGCCGGCCGGTCCGGGGCGGCCCGACCCGGCCGGCGCCTCCCGGAGCACCAGGGCGACCAGGGCGAAGACCGCGATCCCGGCCAGGGCGATGACGCCGAAGGAGAAGGTCCAGCCCTCCCGGTGCAGGGCCTCGGCCAGCACCACGGTGGTGACCAGGTTGCCGCCCATTCCGGCGAGTCCGGTCAGCTGGGCGACCAGCGGGTTCTGCGCGGCCGGGAACCACCGGGCGGCCACCCTCAGCACGCTGATGAAGGTCATCGCGTCACCGCAGCCGAGCACCGCGCGCGAACCGAGCGCCGGGCCGAACGAGGCGCTCAGCGCGAAGGCGAGCTGGCCGACACTCATCAGCAGCACGCCGAGCAGCAGCACCCGCCGCGGCCCGAAGCGGTCGACCAGCAGTCCGACGGGTATCTGCATGGCCGCGTAGACCAGTACCTGCACGATCGAGAAGGTGGACAGGGCGGAGGCGCCGATGCCGAACCGCTCGGTGGCGTCCAGTCCGGCGACGCCGAGGCTGGTCCGGTGCACCACCGCGAGCACGTAGACGGTGCAGCCGACCGACCAGGCCAGCCAGGCACCCCGGCCGCCCGGCGGCCCCGCCGGGATCGGCACACCCGGCGGCCGAGGACCGGGCACGGGTACGGGTACGGAGCGAGCGGTGCCCACGGGGTCCACGGTCATAGTGGCCCAGGCTAGTCATCCCATCAATGGATCAATCCGGCAGGGCCCGTCGGAGCCCCGGCCCGGCCGCCCCCGTCAGCCGCCGACCGTCCAGGTCACCGTCCGGGTCATGAACTCGTCGCGGAACGCCTCGTCCCGCACCCAGTCGGTGGTGTCCGTGACGGTGGCGCGCACGGTCACCCGGTGGCCCGGGGCCAGCGGCAGCAGGCCGGTGTCCAACCAGGTCCGGTCCGTCGCCTGGGGCTCCACCGGGATCCCGTCCACCGTCCACTCCACCCGCAGCTGGCGGGGCCCGGTCAGCTGCAGCGGGTGGACGGTCAGGCGGGTCCGCCCGGCCACCGCGCCGGGTGCCGGGGTGGGCGGGTCCATCGGCCGGACCCGGCGGTAGATCTGCTCGATGATGGCCTCGCGGGAGGGAAGGTTGTAGGCGCCGCCGAGGGTGCGCATGACCGAGTCCTCGGTCGGCCGGTAGAGCCCGTTGGCACTGCGGTACGCCCCGATCTGGCCGCCGCCGTCGGGGGACTGCGCGTCCAGCCAGCGCCACCACTTCACCTTGTTCTGGCGCATCTGGTCGGCGTTGAGGGTGGACAGGTTCGGGTAGTCGGCGTCGTCCGGGGCACTGTCGTACTCGTCGCCCAGCTCTCCGACGGTGTGCCCGATCTCGTGCTGGATGATCCGGCCCGCGTCCGGGCTGCCGCCGGCCAGCGTGGTCACCCCGGTGCCGCCGGCGCCGCCGTACTCGCTGGAGTTGGCCAGCGCGATCAGGTACTGCGGGCCGTTGCTCTCACCGGCGAAGCGGGCGGTGGCGGACTCGTCGGCGCACAGCAGCCGGGCGGTGCCCTCGCACCAGAAGTGCATGCCGAGCGGGGTGCCGACCGCCCGGCCGTCGGTCTCGCCCTCGGCGATGCCTGCCGCCGGGGAGACCACGTCCACCCGCCTTATGTTGAAGAAGTCCTGGTAGCTGCGGAACGGCTCGATCTCCATCAGGGCGCGCCAGGCCCGGTCGGCCTGCTCCCGGAACATCCCCTGCTGCTCGGCGGTGTAGCCGTCGCCCAGCAGGACCAGCGTGATCCGGTTGGCCGGGTCCCCCGACCGCCGTATGTCGACGGTGGGCGCCGCAGGGGCCCTGAGGTCCGCCTGCTGGGGGCTGCGCGGTGGCGCCGCGTGGTCGATCAGCGGGCCGGCCGGCGGTCCTATCACCGTGGCCGGGGAGGGCGCGACGAGCTCCAGTACGGCGGGCAGGGCGGCGGCCGAGATCAGCACCAGCGCTGCGGTACTCCGGACGAAACGGCCATGAGTGCCAGACGGCATACGGGTCGTCCTCGGGGCTCCGGTCACCCGGCGGGGCGCGCGGGTGGGGGGTCGGAAAGACGTACCCGTCGCACACCGCGCCCGGTCGCCGCCGGGCCGAGGTTCGCCCCGCCGGCCCAGGCCCTCACCGGTCCGGCGCAGCCCGGCTGGCGAAGCCGGCCCGCAGGGCGCAGGGGCGCGCGCGTCACCGGGGCCTGCGGGCCGCCGCCCTGGGTGGCGCCCCGCCGCCGGCCGGACGACTCGGACGGCGGGTCAGCCGCTCCGCCGCCCGCCGAGCACCAGGTGGGTCGCAAGACCCAGCAGCAGACCCCAGAAGGCCGCTCCGATGCCGAACAGGCTCATCCCCGAGGCGGTGGCCAGGAAGGTCACCACGGCGGCGTCCCGGCCGTGTGGCTCGGTCAGGGCGACGGTCAGGCTGCCCTGGAAGGAGGCCAGCAGGGCGACCCCGGCGATCACCGCGATCAAGGCGTGCGGCAGTCCGGTGAACAGGCTGACCAGCACCCCGCCGAAGCTGCCCACCAGCAGGTAGAGGACGCCCGCGGACATACCGGCGACGTAGCGGCGGCGCGGGTCCGGGTGGCTCTCCGGGCTGGTGCAGATCGCCGCGGTGATGGCGGCCAGATTGATGCCCGGGGAGCCGAACGGCGCCAGCAGGACGGAGACCGCGCCGGTCGCGCCGATCAGCAACCGGTCGTCGGGCCGGTAGCCGGAGGCCCGCATGATGCCGAGGCCGGGCGCGTTCTGCGAGGCGAGCGCGACGATGGTGAGCGGAAGCGCCAGGCCCACCGTCGCCGCCCAGGACAGAGCCGGCACGGTGAGCACCGGCACGGTCGGCCCGCCCGAGCCGAGGTTGAGCGGCAGACCGACGGTCGCCGCCGCCAGCACCGCCCCGGCGAGCAGGGCCACCGGCACCGCGTACCGCGGCACCAGCCGCTTGGCCAGCAGGAACGCCGTGAAGCAGCCCAGGACCAGGACCGGGGCGCCGCGCAGTTCGGTGAAGATGCCCGCGCCGAAGGTGAACAGGATGCCCGCCAGCATCGCGTTGACGATCCCGGTCGGGATCGCCCGGACCAGCCGGCCGAACAGCCCGGTCAGCCCGAACAGCGCGACCGCGACACTGCTCAGGACGAAGGCACCGACCGCGTCCCGGTACGGGTACTGGCCGAGGCTCGCCACCAGCAGCGCCGCCCCCGGGGTGGACCATGCGGTGATCACCGGCGTCCTGGTCCACCAGGAGAGCAGCAGGCAGGTCAACCCGCTGCCGATGGACACCGCCCAGATCCAGGACGCGGTGTGCGCCGGGTCCAGGCGGCCCGCGGCCGCGGCGGCGAGCACCACGACGAGCGGGCCGGAGAAGGACACCGCGATGCACACCAGCCCGGCGAGCAGGGCCGGGAGGGAGACGTCCCGGCGCAGCGAGGGTCCCGGGCCGGGCGGCTCGGCAGGGTCGGGGGACTGGACGGTGGAGCGCTGGACTATCGAGGGGTCGGCCACCCGAGCAGTATCCCGTCAGGCCGTTCGGGACTCCCGGAAATAACCTCGGACCCACCTGCAACCCCCGGCGGGGACGCACGTCCAAGAGTGCGAGTGAGCGGAACCAGGCCCCGCCACGCCGGCTCCGGCCCCGTCCGAGGCCGCCGAGCAGGCCGCCGCCGCACGGGCCGCCGCCCCGAAGCCCGCGGCCGCGCAGGCCGCGGCGCACCAGACCGCCCCCCAGCGCCCCGCCCGGCCCGCGGTCACCGCGGCCGTGGACGGCGCCGAGCCCGTCGCGGAGCTGGCCGAGACCGGTCCTTCCGCACCCACCGGCTTCCTGTTCGGCTCGGCCGCCGTCTGCCCGCTGTTCGGCCTCGGCGTGCTGTACGGCGTCCGCCGGATCGGCCGGCGCTGAGCCGCCGCCCGCACGCGGACGGGCCCCGCACCTCCGGGAGAGGTGCGGGGCCCGTCCGTTCGTCCGTGCCGTCAGCCCCAGGTGATGAGGCGCTTCGGCCGCTCCAGGATCGCCGCGGTGTCCGCGAGGACCTTGGAACCGAGCTCGCCGTCGACCAGGCGGTGGTCGAAGGACAGGGCCAACGTGGTGACCTGGCGGGGCACCACCTTGCCCTTGTGCACCCACGGCAGCTCCCGGACCGCGCCGAAGGCCAGAATGGCGGCCTCGCCGGGGTTGAGGATCGGGGTGCCGGTGTCGACGCCGAAGACGCCGACGTTGGTGATGGTGATCGAGCCGCCCTGCATGTCCGCCGGGGAGGTCTTGCCCTGGCGGGCGGTGTCGATCAGGTCGCCGAGCGAGACCGCCAGCTGGGGCAGGGTCTGGGAGCCGGCGTCCTTGATGTTCGGGACGATCAGCCCGCGCGGGGTGGCGGCCGCGATGCCGAGGTTGACCTGGCCCTTGAGGACGATCTCCTGGGCCGCCTCGTCCCAGCTGGCGTTGACCTCCGGGTAGCGGCGGACGGCCGTCAGCAGCGCCTTGGCGACCAGCAGCAGCGGGCTGACCCGCACGCCCTGGCCCAGCTCGCCGGTCTCCTTGAGCTTGCGTACCAGCTTCATCGTCCGGGTCACGTCGACCTGGACGAACTCGGTCACGTGCGGGGCGGTGAAGGCCGAGGAGACCATCGCCGCGGCCGTGGCCTTGCGGACGCCCTTGACCGGGATCCGCACATCGCCGGCGCCGGTGGTGACCGCCGCGGCGACCGGCTGCGGCTCGGCCGCGAACACCGGAGCCTCGGCCGGGACGGCCACCGGCGCGACGGCGGAGTGCACGTCCTCACGGGTGATCACCCCGCCGGGGCCGGTCGCCACGATCGTGCGCAGGTCGATGCCGAGGTCCTTGGCGAGCTTGCGGACCGGCGGCTTGGCCAGCGGACGGTCGCCCTCGACGACGGGAGCGGCGGCCTGCACCGGCACCGCGACCGGCACCGGGACGGGGACGACGGGAGCCGGCGCCGCCACGGGCCGGGCCGGCGCAGCCGGCGCACGACGCGCCCGGCGCTGTGTGCCGCCCGTCCGCGGCCCGTACCCGACGAGCACCTCGCGGCGCTCCGGCACGGCCGCCTCGGCCCCGCCGGCGGCGGGGGCGGCGACGGGTGCGGCAGCGGCCGGGGCGGCGGGCTCGGCCGGGGCCGCGCCGGCGACCGCCACCGAGATGATCGAGGTGCCGACGTCGACCGTCGTCCCCTCGGGGAAGAACAGCTGCTCGACCGTGCCCGTGAACGGGATCGGCAGCTCGACCGCGGCCTTCGCGGTCTCGACCTCACAGACGACCTGGCCGTCCGTCACGGTGTCACCGGGCTTGACGAACCAGGTGAGGATCTCGGCCTCGGTCAGGCCTTCGCCGACGTCGGGCATCTTGAACTCGCGGAGCGAGCGAACTTCGGTGGTCACGGCTCTCGCTCCTCTCTCAGTACGCCAGGGCGCGGTCGACGGCGTCCAGCACCCGGTCCAGGTCCGGCAGGTACTGCTCCTCGACCCGCGACGGCGGGTACGGGGCGTGGTAGCCGCCGACCCGCAGGATCGGCGCCTCCAGGTGGTAGAAGCAGGTCTCGGTGAGCCGGGCGGCCAGCTCGGCGCCGAGGCCCAGGAAGACCGGGGCCTCGTGCACCACGATGCCACGCCCGGTGCGCCGCACCGACGCCTCGACGGTGGCGAAGTCGATCGGCGACAGCGAGCGCAGGTCCACGACCTCCAGGCTGCGGCCGTCCTCGGCGGCCGCCGCGGCGGCCTCGTGGCAGACCTTGACCATCGGCCCGTACGCGATCAGCGTCGCGTCGGTGCCCGGCCGGGCGATCCGCGCCGAGTACAGGTCCGTGGTGGGCGCGTCCTGCACCTCGCCCTTGTCCCAGTAGCGGCGCTTGGGCTCCAGGAAGATCACCGGGTCGTCCGACTCGATGGCCTGCCGGAGCATCCAGTGCGCGTCGTCGGCGTTGGACGGGCTGACCACCCGCAGGCCGGCGGTGTGCGCGAAGTACGCCTCGTGCGACTCGCTGTGGTGCTCGACCGCGCCGATGCCGCCGCCGTACGGGATCCGGATGGTGACCGGCATCTTCACGTGGCCGAGCGCGCGGGCGTGCATCTTGGCCAGCTGGGTGACGATCTGGTCGAAGGCCGGGTAGACGAAGCCGTCGAACTGGATCTCCACCACCGGGCGGTAGCCGCGCAGCGCGAGACCGATCGCGGTACCGACGATGCCGGACTCGGCGAGCGGGGTGTCGATCACCCGGTCCTCGCCGAAGTCCTTCTGCAGACCGTCGGTGATCCGGAAGACACCGCCGAGCTTGCCGATGTCCTCGCCCATGAGCAGGGTCTTCGGGTCGTTCTCGAGCGACTTGCGCAGCGCCTCGTTGAGCGCCTTGGCGATGCTGAGCTGACCTGCCATCAGAGGTTCTCCCCACCCTCGAAGGAGGCCGCGTACGCCTCGTACTCGGCCCGTTCCTCGGCTACCAGTGTGTGCGGCTCGGCGTACACGTGGTCGAAGATCAGGGTCGGGTCCGGGTCCGGCATGCTGCGCACGCCCTCGCGCACCCGCAGGCCCAGCTTCTCGCTCTGGGCCTCGACGTCGGCGAAGAACGCCTCGTCGGCGAGGCCCTCCTTGTCGAGGTAGGCCTTCAGCCGCAGGATCGGGTCCTTGGCCTTCCAGGCCTCGGTCTCCTCGGTGAGCCGGTAGCGGGTCGGGTCGTCGGAGGTGGTGTGCGCGCCCATCCGGTAGGTGAACGCCTCGATCAGCACCGGACCGGCGCCGGTCCGGGCGCGGTCCAGCGCCCAGCGGGTGACCGCGAGGCAGGCCAGCACGTCGTTGCCGTCGACCCGCACGCCGGGGAAGCCGAAGCCGGAGGCGCGGCGGTAGAGCGGGATCTTGGTCTGGGTGGTGGTCGGCTCGGAGATCGCCCACTGGTTGTTCTGGCAGAAGAACACCACCGGCGCGTTGTAGACCGAGGCGAAGGTGAACGCCTCGTTGACGTCGCCCTGGCTGGAGGCGCCGTCACCGAAGTACGCGATCACCGCGTCGTCCGCGCCGTCCTTGGTGATGCCCATCGCGTAACCGGTGGCGTGCAGGGTCTGCGAGCCGATCACGATGGTGTAAAGGTGGAAGTTCTTCTCGTTCGGGTCCCAGCCGCCGTGGTTCACGCCGCGGAACATGCCGAGCAGGTTCAGCGGGTCCACGTCCCGGCACCAGGCCACGCCGTGCTCCCGGTAGGTCGGGAAGGCGTAGTCGCCCGGCCGCATCGCGCGGCCGGAGCCGACCTGGGCGGCCTCCTGGCCGAGCAGCGAGGCCCACAGGCCCAGCTCGCCCTGCCGCTGCAGCGAGGTGGCCTCGGCGTCGAAGCGCCGGACCAGTACCAGATCGCGGTAGAGGGAGCGCAGCTCCTCCGGGGTGGTCTCCAGCGGGAACTCGGGGTGCTCGACCCGCTCGCCTTCCGGCGTGAGCAGCTGGACGAGCTCCGGCGGGGCGTCGGTACCCGTGCGGAGGTTGTCAGGGACGCCGGGGGCAGCCTTCTTGCGCGCCCTCGCCGTGCTTTTGACGGTCACGTTCACTCCTCGGTCTGTCCGGCCGCCCGGGGTCGCCGGTGCCGGTCCGGTCACCGCCTCGCGCGGCGCGCTTGGGTGTGCGCGCCGGGTGCTCGGCAGGTGGTGATCCTCTTCCGACGGCGTCCCTCTGCGAGAACGTTACCCAGCGGCGCCCCTTGGCGCGCTTGCGCTAGGACGTCCTAGTTCTTCACCCCGAGAGCCACGGATGTGGCGTGGCTCTCCCGGCGGTGCCGTCAGGACACCAGCGCACGCTATCCGGGCGAAGCGCTCGGCGTAAGGGGGTAACGGGAATCGATTCTGTGTCCGTCCCGGCCCGACCTCCGGGGGCCCCGTCTCGAACCGTGAGACGCGATCGGGTCGGTATGGGAGGATTTGTGGGTGACCAATTCCGGACAAATCAGAGTTTTCCTCCTCGACGACCACGAGGTGGTCCGCCGGGGCGTCCACGACCTGCTCTCCATGGAGGGCGACATCGAGGTGGTCGGCGAGGCCGGCACCGCCACCGAGGCGCTCGCCCGGATCCCGGCCGTCCGGCCGGACGTCGCGGTGCTGGACGTCCGGCTCCCCGACGGGAACGGGGTCGAGGTGTGCCGGGAGGTGCGTTCGCTCGATCCGGCGATCAAGTGCCTGATGCTCACCTCGTTCTCCGACGACGAGGCGTTGTTCGATGCGATCATGGCCGGGGCCTCGGGTTATGTCCTGAAGGCGATCCGCGGCACCGACCTGCTGGCCGCCGTCCGGGACGTGGCGGCCGGGAAGTCGCTGCTCGACCCGGTCGCCACCGGCCGGGTGCTGGAGCGGCTGCGCGAGGGCGGCGCCAAGGAGGACGAGCGGCTGGCCCAGCTGACCAAGCAGGAGCGCCGGATCCTCGACCTGATCGGCGAGGGGATGACCAACCGGCAGATCGGCAATGAACTTCACCTGGCGGAGAAGACGGTGAAGAACTACGTCTCCAGCCTGCTGGCCAAGATGGGAATGGAGCGCCGCACCCAGGCGGCGGCCTACGTGGCCCGCCACCAGTCCGACCAGCAGCACTGAACAGCGCCTAATCATACTCCTGACGGCGTGTCAAGTACCTATTGCGCCAGGCATTACGCTCGCCCCGTGACCGCACAATCGCACCCCTCGGCCCCGTCCGACCCGGCATCGGCCCTGTTCGCACCGGTGTTCCTGCCCCACCCGTCGCTCCCGGGCGACACCCAGTCACCCGGTCGGCCGATAGCGGGTGCGCCGGCCCGGCCCGATCCGGCCGCCCCGCCCGTCGGCACCCTCAGCCCCCCGGTCGCGCACACCGCGGTGGCCGGGGTGCTGCGGGAGTACCGCACGGCGCCGGCACTGCGGGTGAAGCCGGTGGCCGAAGGGCTGCTCAACCGCGGCTACCGGGTGACCACCGAGGCGGGCACGTACTTCCTCAAGTGCTATGTGGACCAGGCCACCGCGGGCCGTCCGGCCGTCACCGCCCAGCACCGCGCCACCCTCGCCCTGCACCGCCTCGGCCTGCCGGTGGCGCCGCCGCTGGCCGCCCAGGACGGCCGGACGGCGGTCGCGCACGGCGGCCGGCTGTTCGCACTGTTCCCCTGGGTGTCGGGGACGCACCGGCACGGCACCGACCTCGACCAGCAGCAGTGCACCGATCTGGGCGCGCTGCTCGGCCGGCTGCACGGCGCACTTGCGCAGGTCTGCGCCCCTGTCCGGCAACCACCCGGAAGGCTGACGGCGGACCCGGCCGAGACCGGCCTGCTGATCGCCGAACTGCTCCGCCGGGCCCGCCGGCACGAACCGCACACCGCCTTCGACACCCTGGCCGAGCAACGGCTCACGGAACGGGCCGAGTTGATCGCCGCCCACCACCACCTGCGGCCGGCCCCCACCGCCGCCCCGCCCACCGGCTGGACGCACGGCGACTTCCACGGCCTCAACCTGCTGCACCGCAGCGGCCGGGTGGTCGCGGTGCTCGACTGGGACAAGCTCGGCCTGCATCCGACGGCCGAGGAGGCCGTCCGCTCGGCCACCCTGATCTTCAACGACCCCGCCACCGGGGTCCTCGACCTCTGCCGGGTCAGGCACTACGCCCGCGGCTACCGGGACTCCGGCGCCGCCGGGGCCCGTCAGATGGCCGCCGCCGTCCACCGGGTCTGGTGGGAGCGGCTCAACGACCTGTGGATGCTCCAGTGGCACTACCAGCGCGGCGACCACCGAGCCGACCCGCTCTTCCCCGCCTCGGCCGGTCAACTCGCCTGGTGGTGCGAGGAGTACGAACAGGTCCTGGACGCCTTCACCAACTGACCCGGGACGCCGTCGGCCCCCGGTGCCCAGGGCACCGGGGGCCGGCCGGGGCTACTGCGTGGCCGTGCTCGGCGACGCGGGCGGGGACACCTGCGCCGACTTGCTCGCCGAGGCCGAGGGTGACGGTGTCCCGGACGGCGAGGCGCTCGCCGACCTGGAGGCGCTCGCCGAGGGCGACGGCGAGGTGGAGCGGCTCGCGCTCGGCGAGCTGGACGGGGTACCGGTCGAGGGCTCGGTCGGACGGGTGTTGGTACCGGTGTTGGTGTTGTTCTGGGTCCGGGTCGCGGACGGCGACACCGGCCCGCTGCTCGGCTCCGGCGTCACCGGTGCGCTGCTGACCGTCACCGGCGGCGTCACCACCGGCGGGTTCTCGTTCTGCTGGCCGCCGCTCAGCGCCAGCGCGGTGCCGATGCCCGCGGCGAGCAGGACCGCGACCGCGGCGAGCGCCCAGCCCCAGGGGTTGCGCCGCCGCTGCGGCCCGTCGCCCCCGTCACCGTCGTAGCCCGTCCCGCCGCCGTTACCGGGGCCGCCCGCACCCTGGTAGGGCTGCGAGGGCGTCTGGTACGGCGAGGTCACCTGGTAGGGCAGCGCCTCGGTCTGGCCGGTGCCGTCACCGGGACCGATCCTGCCCATCGGCTCGGTCATCGAGGTGCCGCCGCTCGGGGCGCCGTCGAAGCCCGGGTGGCCGCCGCTGTTGCCGGAGGCCGCGGCGGCGAGCCCGGCGGCCGCGGCGGCCGCGGCCGCACCACCGGCGTAGCCGGAGCCGGCGGAGCCGTGCATCTGCCGCAGCGCGTGCTGCACATGGGCGCGGAACTCGTCCGCGCTCTGGAAGCGGTCGTCCGGGTTCTTCGCCAGCGAGCGCAGCACCAGCTCGTCCAGCTCCGGCGGCACCCTCCGGTTGACCCGCGACGGCGGCACCGGCATGTCCTGGACGTGCTGGTAGACCACCGCGAGCGGCGTCTCGCCGACGAACGGCGGTCGCAGCGCGAGCAGTTCGTACAGCATGCAGCCGGCGGCGTACAGGTCCGAGCGGTGGTCGACCGCCTTGCCGAGCGCCTGCTCCGGCGAGAGGTACTGCGGGGTGCCCATCACCATGCCGGTCTGGGTCATGGTGCTGGCCGCGCCGGTGAGCGCCCGGGCGATGCCGAAGTCCATCACCTTGACGGCGCCGCCGGTCGTGATGATCACGTTGGCGGGCTTGATGTCCCGGTGCACGATTCCGTGCCGGTGGCTGTAGGCGAGGGCCTCCAGCACCCCGGCGATGATGATCAGCGCCTGGTCGACCGGCGGGGCCTCCTCGTCCACCAGCAGCTCGCGGACGGTCCGGCCCTCCACCAGCTCCATCACGATGTACGGGGTGGAGTCCTCGCCGTGGTGCTCCTCGCCGGTGTCGTAGACCGCGACGATCGAGTGGTGGTTGAGCGCCGCGACGGAGTGAGCCTCACGAGTGAACCGCAGCCGGGCCACCTCGTCCTGGGCCAGCTCGCCGCGCAGCAGCTTGACCGCGACCGTGCGGCCGAGCCTGACGTCCTGGGCCGCGAAGACCTCGGCCATGCCGCCGCGGCCCAGCTTCCCGGTCAGGCGGTACCGGCCGTCCCCGACGGTGCCGAGCGGGGCGGCGGTACCGCGCGCGGGCGTCCCGCCGTTCGCCGAGAACACGGCGGTCTCGGCGGTCGACTCCGGGCTCCGGAAGGTCTCGGGGGTACCCGCGTCCGCACTGGCGTCCCGCTCCGGCTCACCCTCGCCCGGCTGCTCTGTCTGTGCCATCGCTCCTCGCCCCGGGCCGTCGCTCGGTGCGCAATCGCCCTGTCGGTTCCGTCCCTGTGCACGCTACCGCTTCGAGCGGGCGGCCGGGGTACGGCGGCCGCAGCCCCCGGTCAGATTCGGTCGCCGCCGGTTGCCCCGAGGTCGAGCGTGAGCGCGGGCCGCGGCGCACCGTAGTTGTTCGCCTTGTCCTTCTCGGCCTGCGCGGCCGCGATGGCCACGATGACCACCGCCAGCACGATCACACCGACGATCACACCGACCACGATCAGCGCGGTCGAGCACCCGTTGTTCGGCTTGGGCGGCTGCGGGCCGTACGGACCGGGCATCGGGCCGGTCGGGTGGCCCTGCTGGGGGAAGGGGTGCGGGGTCTGGTACTGCGGCTGCTGCTGGTACACCGGCTGCGGGAACGGCGGCGGCGTGTGGGCCTGCTGCGGCTGCGGGAACGGCGCGGGCGTGTGCGGCGCCTGCTGCTGCTGGAACGGCTGCGGGGTCTGCGGGGCCTGGTACGGCGACGGCGTCTGCGGGGCGGGCTGGTAGTGCGGCTGGACCTGCGGCGTCGGCGTCCGGATGTCCCCGCCGACCTGCGGGAAGTTGGTCATCGACGGCGCCGCGTGCACCGAGCGCGGCCCCTCGCTGATCACCAGCGGGGTGCTGGCCTGCAGCGGCATGCCGCCCCTGTCCCCGCCGGAGACCCGCTCGACCTCCTCGCGCATGGCCTCGGCGGTCGGGAACCGGTGCGCCGGGTCCTTGCGCAGCGCCCGGGCCACCAGCGCGTCGACGGCCGGCGGCACCGAGCTGTTGACGCTGGAGGGCGCCGGCGGCGGCTCCTGCACGTGCTTGTACGCGATGGTGAACGCCGTGTCGCCGTCGAACGGCAGCTGGCCGGTGAGCAGCTCGAAGAGCATGCAGCCCACCGAGTAGAGGTCGGCGCGGGCGTCCACGCTCTTGCCGAGCGCCTGCTCCGGCGAGAGGTACTGCGGGGTGCCGACCACCATGCCGGTCTGGGTCATCGAGGTGACCCCCGACTGCAGGGCCCGGGCGATGCCGAAGTCCATCACCTTGACGGTGCCCTTGGTGCTCACCATGACGTTGCCGGGCTTGATGTCGCGGTGCACCAGGCCCTGGTCGTGCGAGGCCTCCAGCGCGGACAGCACCGCGGCGGTGATCTTCAGCGCCTGCTCGGTGGGCATCGCACCGTGCTGGGCGATCGAGTCGTTGAGCACGTCGCGCAGGGCGAGGCCCTCCACGTACTCCATCACGATGTAGGGGGTGGCGACGCCCTCCGGGGAGACGTCCTCGCCGCTGTCGAAGACCGACACGATGTTGGTGTGCTGCAGCCGCGCCACGGCCTGCGCCTCGCGGCGGAACCGCTCCTTGAACGCGGCCTGGCCGCCGAGCTCGATGTTCAGGGTCTTCACCGCGACCAGCCGGTCCAGCACCGTGTCGTGGGCCAGGTGGACGGAGGCCATGCCGCCCTGTCCGAGCAGGCGCTGGATCACATAGCGGCCGTTGCCCAGGGAGTGACCCTCGACCGGGTTGGCGTCCTCGCTCATGGTCCCTGCTTCCCCCTCGGCGCGGCGGCGCCGCAGCCTTATGGTGTGGTCCGGATGCACTGGGCGGCAGGCCCGTGGCCGACCGACCCCCGCCGCCGGTCGAGTCCGACGGCAGGGGCCAGGGTATCGGCTCGCGCCGACGTGATCGGGTGCAGGGGCGCGAACGTGTCCGACCTGCGACAGACCCGGGACAGGCCTGTCGCGAAGGCCCCGGCCGCGCTACAGGTACGGGCCCGACCGGATGCCCCGGCCCGGACCGGGCTCCTCCGGCTCGGGCTCCCCGCCCTGCAGACCGGGCGGCAGCGCCCGGCGCATCTGCTCCAGCTGGGCCCGGGCCGCCATCTGCTGGGCGAACAGCGCCGTCTGGATCCCGTGGAACAGCCCCTCCAGCCAGCCGACCAGCTGGGCCTGGGCGATCCTGAGCTCGGCCTCGGTGGGAATAGCGTCGTCGGTGAACGGGAGCGACAGCCGCTCCAGCTCCTCGACCAGCTCGGGTGCCAGGCCGAGTTCCAGCTCCTTGATCGAGCTGGCGTGGATCTCCTTGAGCCGGACCCGGCTGGCCTCGTCCAGCGGCGCGACCCGGACCTCCTCCAGCAGCTGCTTGATCATGCTGCCGATCCGCATCACCTTGGCCGGCTGCTCGACCATCTCGGTCACCGGCAGTTCCCGCGGCTCACCCGCCTCGTTCCCGGAGCCGCGGCCGAAGCCGGACCCGGGAACAGCCCCGATCGGCATTCCGTCCGGCCCGACGATCAGCACCTTGGGGCCGTCCTGCGCCTGCCCGCCCGACGCCTGGTACGGCTCCGACGCCTGGTAGGGCTCCTGCGGCCGTTCGTTCATCGGATTGGTCATAGCTCCTTCATATGCTTCGTCCATCGAGCTGGTCAACGAGCCGGGGCCGCCGCACACCTGCGACCGCCCGCCGCCGGACTCCGCCGGCACCCGCCCGAGCACTGCTTCGGGCACCCACCGACGGCATGGCCGATCGTCCCACACCAGAGGCCCTGCGGGGCCCGCTGCACCGCCAATCCCGCGCTCCGGCGGCGCTGTTGACGAGATGCCAGGCCGCTCGGACGGGGGCGGTCAGCTCCGGCGCATCCGCAGGCCGATCAGCGCCAGCCCGCAGCCGATCAGGGCCAGCCCGGTCCCGAGCGGAAACTGCAGACCGGCCGGGTCGGTCAGCCGCGACGGGAGCGCCGGCCGCGCCTGGTACTGCTCCGCCGGGGCCGCGACCGGGCCGGCCGCCTGCACGCTCGGCCGGCCGGAGGCGGGCGTGGCCTCCTCGACCGACGGCTCCCGGGTGGCCGGCCCCTGACCGTCCGCGCCCCGGTCCGGCGTCGCTGCCGGGGCCGGCGTCGGGGTCGGGGCCGGGGTCGGCACCGGGGTGGCCGGCGCCTGCGCACCCCAGGGGCCGGGGGCGGCGGTGGGCCCGCCCGGCGGGGTGGTCTCCAGTGCCGGGGCGTGGTGGTGGTGCCGTCCCGGCAGGTCCTCCACCGGCGGGCCGACGATCACGGCCGGGACGGCGGAGGAGGCGACCGGACGCTCCGGCGGGCCGGCCGGGAGCGCGGTCGGGAAGGAGGAGGCGGCGGGAGTGCCGGCGGGGACGGACGGGCCGGCCGGAGGCTCGGCGGGCACGGGCGTCCCGGAGGCGGCCGGATCGGAGGGGGCCGACGGCGCGGGGCTCGGCGCCGGGGCCGGGGCCGGTGCGGACTCGGAGGCCTGCGGGCCGGCCGACGGCAGCGGTGTGGACCGCACCGGGGCCCCCGGCGGCGGGCAGGGTTCCCCCGTGCAATCCGAGGCCAGGTCCGAGGACTGGTCCGGGGCCAGATCGGCGGCCGGCTCCGAAGGCAGGTCCGCGGCCTGATCCGCGGCCGGCCCGGAGGACGGGACGAGCGGCACCGGGGACATCGCCACCGCCACCCGCACCACCACCTCCCGCAGCTGCTGCATCGGCTGCTCGGCGTCCGGGGCCGCGGCCTCCCCGGCGGTCCGCGCGGACGGTGCGGTGGTGGGCGCACCCACCGCGGTCACACCCACCGCGGGCGCCGCCACGGCCGGGCCCGCCAGCAGCAGCGGCAGGGCCAGCCCGGTCCCGGCCAGCACGGCACCGCGCCGCACGGCGGCGGGGAGAGCGGTACGGAACGCTGAGAGCGCATACGGAAGTGCGGCCACGGGAAGCAGGTCCTTCCGACGGCCGACCGCGCTCGGCGCGATCGGCGGCGGACAGCTCCGAACCAGCCTCACACAATCCGACAATTGGGGCATTTCGGCACAGGATCAGGCCGCCCCACCCCACTCAGCGGACCTGCAGCACCACCTTGCCGACCTGCCCGCCGTCCTCCAGCACCCGGTGCCCGGCCCCGGCCTGCTCGATCGGCAGCACCTGGTGGACCACCGGCCGCACCACCTTCGCCTCGACCAGCGGCCAGACGTGCTCCCGCACCGCGGCCACGATCGCCGCCTTCTCCCCCAACGGCCGGCCCCGCAGGTTGGTCGCCGCCACCGCGGCCCGCTTGCGCAGCAGGCTGCCGAGGTCCAGCTCGCCCTTCACCCCACCCTGCAACCCGATGATCACCAACCGGCCGCTGACCGCCAACGCGTCCACGTTCCGCTGCAGATACCTCGCCCCCATGATGTCGAGGACGACATCCACCCCCGCACCCCCGGTCGCCGCCCGGACCTCCTCGACGAAGTCCTGCTCCCGGTAGTCGATCCCGACGTCCGCCCCCAGCTCGGCGCAGCGCGCCAACTTCTCCGGGCCGCCCGCGGTGACCAGCACCCGCGCCCCGACCGCCTTGGCCAGCTGGATCGCCATCGTGCCGATGCCACTCGCCCCACCGTGGATCAGCACCGTCTCGGCCGGCCGCAGATGCGCCACCATGAAGACGTTCGACCACACCGTCGCGGTCACCTCGGGCAGCGCCGCGGCCTCCACCAGGCCGATCCCCTTCGGAACCGGCAGCAGCTGCCCCACCGGCACCGCGACCCGCTCCGCGTACCCGCCGCCGGACAGCAGGGCGCACACCTCGTCACCGACGGCCCACCCCGCCACACCCGCGCCGAGCGCGACGATCCGGCCCGAGCACTCCAGCCCGGGATACGGCGAACTACCGGGCGGCGGATCGTAGAAACCCTGCCGCTGCAGCAGGTCGGCGCGGTTGACGGCGGTCGCCGCGACCTCGACCAGCACCTCTCCGGCGGCGGGCACCGGATCCGGCACCTCCGCCCAGGTCAGCACCTCGGGGCCGCCGGACTGGGGAATCGTGATGGCTCGCATGGCGCAAACGCTACGCGCGGACGCCGCCTCACGTCCGGTCGGCCCGCTGGTCGCTGACCCGCCGTCGGCCACGACACTCCGCCGTCCGGCGCCGGCCCGCGCCGACCGGCACCGCATGCTTGTCCCTGTGCCGAACACCGACCCCACCACCGAACCGAGCGGCCGGACGGCGCGACTCCGCCAGTCCCGGCACCGCACCAGCACGGACCCCGACCTCGCGCAGCGCGTCGTCCTCCCCACCAGGACGCCCACCCCGCCCCTGCTCCAGGTCGCCCGCCGCCTGCTGATGGCGCTGGGGGTGCTCGCCCTCACCACCCTGGTGGTCTGGCTCGACCGGGCCGGGTACAGCGACAACTCGGACGGCTCGGTCGACCTGCTCGACGCCGCCTACTACGCCACCGTCACCCTGTCCACCACCGGCTACGGCGACATCACCCCGGTCAGCGACAGCGCCCGGCTCATCAACATCCTGGTGATCACGCCCCTGCGCGTGGTCTTCCTGATCATCCTGGTCGGCACCACCCTCGAAGTGCTCACCGAACGGACCCGCCACCAGTGGCGGATCGAACGCTGGAGGAAGACCGTGCGCGAGCACACCGTCGTCATCGGCTACGGCACCAAGGGCCGCAGCGCCGTCGACACCCTGCTCGTCCAGGGCGTCCCGAAGGAGTCGATCGTCGTCGTCGACCCCCAGCGCAAGGTCGTCGAACAGGCCACCCTGGACGGCCTCACCGGCGTGGTCGGCGACGCCACCCGCACCGACACCCTGCTGCGCGCCGAACTGCCCCGGGCCTCCCGGGTGGTCGTCGCCCCCGAACGGGACGACACCGCGGCCCTGATCACGCTGACCGCCCGGCAGCTCAACAAGGCGGCCACCGTGGTCGCCGCCGTCCGCGAGGACGAGAACGCCCCGCTGCTGCGCCAGAGCGGCGCCGACGTGGTGGTCACCAGCTCCAGCTCGGCCGGCCGGCTGCTCGGCATGTCGACCCTCAGCCCGCACGCCGGCTCCGTCATGGAGGACCTGCTGACCTACGGCAACGGCCTCGACGTCATGGAGCGCCCGGTCACCAGGGCCGAGGCCGGCCGCAGCCCCCGGGACTGCGCCGACCTGGTCGTCGCCGTGGTCCGCGGCCGCCGGGTGCTCAACTACACCGACCCCGAGGCCGCCACCCTGCACCTGACCGACCGGGTCATCGTGATCAAATCCGCCCGGCCCTGAACCCCGCTCACGGCACGTCGAGCAGCTCCACCCGGCCACCCTCCGGCACCCCACCCGGCACCACCACCGCCAGCGCCTCGGCCAGCGCCAGACCGCGCAGCATCGCCGGACCGTCGAAGGCCAGCGGCACCACACCGCCCTCGGTCCCGACCACCGGCAGCAGCCGGGTGTCCACCGGGTGCCCCGGCAGCGCGACCGCGGCCCGCTCGATCCGGTGACCCGGCACCGGCCGGCCGCTCAACGCGTCCAGCAACGGCAGCGCCAGCGTCAGCGCACCCGCCACCGCGGCCAGCGGATTGCCCGGCAGACCCACCAGGTGCCGGCCGCCCGGCAGCTCCGCGAGCAGCATCGGATGCCCGGGCCGCACCGCAACCCCGTCCACCAGCAACCGCGCACCCGCGTCGGCCAGCGCCGCGTGCAGGAAATCCACCGGCCCGGCCGCCGTACCGCCCGTGGTCACCACCAGATCCGCGGGCGACCGCCGCACCGCGTCCCGCAGCAGCCCGAAGTCGTCCCGCACATGGCGCCTCGCGATCAGCTCCGCCCCCGCCGCCGCCAGCCACGGCGGCAGCAACGGCCCGAGCGCGTCCCGCACCAGACCCGGACCGGGCAGCCCCGAATCCAGCAGCTCGTCACCCAGCACCAGCAGCTCGACGGTCGGCCGGTGGTGCACGGCGAGCCGGTCGTGACCCGCCGCCGCGGCCAGCCCCAGCACCGCCGGCGTGACCACCGTCCCGGCCGGCAGCAGCTCCTCACCGCGGCGGCACTCCTGACCCCGCGGCCGTACGTCCTGGCCCGGCACGAGCGCCGCACCGCGCAGCAGACCCCGCTCCACCCGGCCGTGCTCGCGCCGCAGCACCCCGGTCGCCCCCGGCGGCAACAGCGCACCGGTCGCGATCTCCACCGCCGTCCCGTCCGCCAACGGCGCCGCACTCTGCCCGGCGAGCACCCGGCCCGCCTCCCGCCACGGACCCGGCCCGGCCACCGCCCACCCGTCCATCGCCGAGGTGTCGAAGGCCGGCAGATCGGTCAGCGCGGCCAGCGGCCCCGCCAGCGTGTGTCCGAGCGCCGCCGCCAGCTCGACCGTCCGCACCGGCGACGGCCGCCCGCCCGCCGACCGGGCCGCCCGGCGGGCCCTCGGCCACGGGCAGTCCCGCAGCGGCGGCGCCCCGGCCTCCCCGCCGGCCGCCGGCGCGCCCCGGCCCGGCTGCCCCGACTCCCGTACCGCCGTCACGGCTGCTCCTCCGCCGCCCAGCGCTCGGCCAGCGCGGCCACCCGGGCACCCGCCGCCGCCACCGCCTGCGGACCACCGCCCTGCTGCGCCGCCGCGTAGCCCACCAGGAAGGCCGTCAGCGGGGCCGCCGGGCGGGCCACCCCGTGCGCGACCACCCGGGCCAGGTCCAGCAGCTCCGGCACGTCGACCGCCAGGTCGATGCCCAGCTCGGTGCCGACCAGGGCCATCCAGTCATCCAGCGTGCGCTCCATAGCCCCATGCTGCCCGATCCCGCCACCACCGCGGAGCCGCGGGCGGTGAGCATCACGGGTCGATCCGCTCACCCGCCCGCTCCGTCCGCCGTGAGGGCGGCCCGCCGCCGGGCCAGCGCCAGCTCCTCCCAGGTGTCGCAGTCCAGGGCCGCCCCACCGGGATCCGCCAGCCGGACGATGCGCAGCGGCGCCAGCAGACGGCGCAGCGGCCGGCCCGCCGGGTCGCCCAGCCGCGCGAGGGCCGCGCGCAGCGCCGCCGTCCGGTACGCACCGGTGAGCGGCTGGTCCCGGCCGTCCGCGTCCACGAGCACCGCGGCGTCCCGGCCCGGGTCGTCGAGCGCGGCGAGCAGCCGGTCCAGGGTGCGGCCGTCCAGGAACGGCAGATCGGCGGCGAGCAGCACGGTGCGCTCCGCGGTGACCGCCGCCAGCCCCGCGGCGAGGGCCGCGACCGGCCCGCCGCCCGGCGGATCCTCCCGCGCCCAGCACACGTCCCCGCGCCCGGTCGGCCTGGCCGGCCCGACCACCACCGTCGTACCGGCGCCGGCGCAGGCCGCCAGCACCCGCTCCAGCAGCGTCCGCCCGCCGACCACCAGCCCCGGCTTGTCCGCCCCACCGAGCCGGGCCGCCGCACCCCCCGCCAGCACCACCGCGTCGTACGCCGTCATCCCCCCAGTATCGGACGGGCGCCGCCGCCCCGACAGACCCGGCGGAGCCGGTCACGGATCCTCGACGATCTCCGCGTCGATGATGTCGCCCTGCCCGTCCTCACGCTCGTGCGGCTCCACCCGGCGCAGTTCCGCGGTGCGCGGCGCGGTCGCCGCGGCCGCGCCCAGCTCCAGGATCGCGGGCAGCGTCAGCGCGCCGTACCGCTCGTTGACCGCGGCGGCCAGCGCCTCCGGGTCGTGCGGATGCGCGGCCAGAGCCCGGTCGAAGTGCCGCAGGTACTCCCCGGTGAACTCCAGCACCCGCCGTGCGTCGTCGTCCTCCCCCGGCGCGCGGTGCCCGGCGACCACCCGGCGGGCCCCGAGCTCCGCGATCCGGCCCAGGTTGTTCGCCCACTCCATCCGCTGCCCCAGGTCGGTGTCCGCGGTCCACACATGGGTGCCGTTGTAGACGAAGTCGCCGGCCAGCACGGTCGCGATGCTCGGGATGTGCACGACCGTCGAGTCGGCGCTGTCGCCCTGCCCCAGCTGCAGTACCCGGATCAGCTGGCGGTCGATCATCAGCGGCTGCGGCAGCAGCGGGGCCGGCATCAGGGGCTGGTCCGGGATGTCCGCCCCGTAGACCGGCTTCCACTGCGCCACCTTGGCCGCCGCCGTGTGCGCGATCCCCGCCACCACCGACGGGGCGGCCAGCAGCTGCGCCGCCGGGAAGAGCCGCAGCACCTCCTCCGCACCGAAGTAGTGGTCCGGGTGCTGGTGCGTGACCACGATCGCCAGCAGCTGGCGGTCCTTGCCCGCCACCCACTCCGCCAGCTCCCGGCCCGCGCTGCGGGTCAGCTGGGCGTCCACCAGGATCGCCGTGCGCTCCCCCATGATCAGGCTGGAGGTGGCGAAGAAGGCCGTCTCCGGACCGGTGAAGACCTCGACCTCCAGCGGCCTGACCGGCGGCCGGCCCTGCTCCGCCCGGTCCGGTCCGGCGGTCTCGTCGGGCGGCGACGGCGTCACTTCAGCTCCCTGGTCCGCGCGGCGGGCCCACCGGCCCCGTGCGCTACCAGCTTGGAAGGAAGCGCCCGGGAATGCCGGGTAGGCGCGCCCGGGCGGGTGGCCCCGCACCGCTCGCCCGCGGCCCGCTCACGTCACTCGGCTAGAGTCTGAGCCTCACCGGCCGACCAGGTAGGGAACGGATCAAGGACAGCGCCATGGACAGGCTCCGCAACACCGTCCGCCCCTATGCCTGGGGCTCTGCCACCGCCATCCCCGAGCTGCTCGGGCAGGAGCCCACCGGCGAGCCGCAGGCCGAGCTCTGGATGGGCGCCCACCCCGGCTCGCCCTCACTGGTCGACCGCGGCGACGGCCCCCGGACACTGGCCGAACTGATCTCCGCCGACCCGGACCGCGAACTCGGCGCCGCCACCACCGCGAAGTTCGGCGCGACCCTGCCGTTCCTGCTCAAGGTCCTGGCCGCCGGTACCCCGCTCTCCATCCAGGCCCACCCCACCCTCGCACAGGCCCGCGCCGGCTACGCCGACGAGGAACGGCGCCGCATCCCCCTCGACGCGGCCGAACGCAACTACAAGGACGCCAACCACAAGCCCGAACTCATCTGCGCCCTCAGCGAGTTCGAAGGGCTCTGCGGCTTCCGCCGGCCCGCCGACACCGCCGACCTGATGGCCTCCCTCGGCGTCCCGGACCTCGACCCGCTGATCCAGCTGCTGCGGACCAAGCCCGAACCCGAGGCCCTCAGCAGCGTCCTGGCCACCATCCTGTCGATGCCCGGCCCGACCGCCCGGCCGCTCGTCGCCGAGGTCGCCGCCGCCATCGAGGCCGCCGCCCCGGGCGACCCCACCGGCATGCTCGCCGGCTACGCGTTCGCCGGGCACAGCCACCCCGGCGACACCGGCCTGATCACCGCCCTGATGCTCAACCACATCGTGCTCGCGCCCGGCGAGGCCCTCTATCTGGGCGCCGGCGTCCCGCACGCGTACCTGCGCGGCACCGGCATCGAGCTGATGGCCAACTCCGACAACGTGCTGCGCTGCGGACTCACCCCCAAGCACGTGGACGTCCCGCAACTGCTGCGCGTGGTCGACTTCCGCGCGGAGCAGCCGCAGATCCTGCGGCCCGCCCCCGGAGCGGACGGCGAACGCCACTACCCGGTGCCGATCGACGAGTTCCGGCTCTCCCGGTTCACCCTCGGGCCCGAGACCCGGCGGCTCGACGGGCGCGCCCCGCAGATCCTGCTGTGCACCGAGGGCACCGCCCGCCTCGGCCGGGCCGACGGCGCCACCCTCACCCTCACCCGCGGGCAGTCCGCCTTCCTGCCCGCCACCGGCACCGGCACCATCCTGGACGGACCGGGCGCCGAGGTCTTCCGCGCCACCGTCACCCTCTGACCGCCCGCCGGGCCCGCCGCCCTCGACCGAACGCGGCCGGCCCTGGCACCTGCCGGCCGGCCCAGCCCAGGACCGCCGATCCCAGGCAGAACGCTCCTCTCCTCAACCCCGCACACCGGTGACAGCCTCGAGAACGTCACCAGGAACCACCCAGGGAGAAGGAGCGCCGCCATGCGCGCAGTCCTCGTCAAGACGTTCGGCGGACCGGAGACCGCAGAGATCGCGGAGATCGACCTGCCCGCGCCCGGCCCCGGCCAGGTCCGGATCCGCAACCAGGCCCTCGCCGTCCACCCGGCCGATGTCGCGGTCCGGGCCGGCTTCCTCGCGGCCCTCCTCCCCGAGCAGCCCTCGTTCCGCCTCGGCTGGGACACCGCCGGCATCGTCGACGCCGTCGGCGAAGGCGTCGAGGACCTGCGGACCGGCGACCCGGTGATCGGCCTCACCCACTGGTTCGCCACCCGCAACGGCACCCACGGCGACTACGCGGTCCTGCCCGCCGACGCCGTCGCCCCCGCCCCCGCCGGGCTGACCGCCGCCGAGGCCGCGACCCTCCCGCTGAACGGCCTCACCGCCCTGCAGGCCCTGGACGCCGCCGATCTGCGGGAGGGCCAGACCCTGCTGGTCACCGGCGCCGCCGGCAACCTCGGCCACTTCGCCGCCCAGCTCGCCCGCTACCGCGGCCTGCGGGTCATCGCCGTCGCCCGGGCCACCGACCGCGACCCGCTCACCGCCCTCGGCGCGGAGTTCGTCGAAGCCGGGGAGGACGCCGTCGCCGCGGTCCGCGCCCTCGTCCCCGCAGGCGTCGACGCCGTCCTCGACACCGCCCTGACCGGCGCGGCCCTGCTGCCCGCCGTCCGCGCCGAGGGCACCTTCCTCGCCGTCCGCCCCCCGGCCGCCCCCGAGAGCGAGCGCGGCATCCGGATCGTGGTGGTCAACGTCCGCCCGGACGGCCGCCAGCTCGGCGAAGTCACCAAGCTCGCCGAGGACGGCCGCCTCGCCACCCGGATCGCCGCCGCCTACCCCCTCGACCGGGTCGCCGACGCGCACGCCCACCTCGACCGGGCCGGCGTCCGCGGGGCAGTCGTCCTGACGGTCTGAACCCCCACCCCGGCGGCGCCGGGCACCGGGAGCGCCCGGCGCCGACCGGTCGCCGACGGCGCTGCCGGGAAAGGGTGCTGACGCACCCCCGGGTCGGCGCGCCCGTGTCTCAGTTCCGTGGCACTTCTTTGTGGACGCCTTCTGCCACCATCCGCTCGGCCCACTCCCGCTGGGTCACGGCGTGCTCCATGCGGCTGACGATGTCCTTCTCGGACATCGCGTCCAAGGTCTCCGGGACCTTGTCCAAGGTGTCGGGAAGGACGTCGAGCAGACCCGGGACCTGTTCGCCGGTCCTGACGGTCAGC